>JAQBPM010000424.1 GCA_028287525.1 Vulcanimicrobiota bacterium
CGCTCTCTATGCCTTTCCCGCGGATTTCGTAGCTCGCGAGCTCGTGCTTCGGGCGTACGACGGGGAAGGCAAAATATTCGATGCGGCCGTCGCTCCGAGCGGCCAAGGCGCCCGAATCGCGGCCGAGTTTCTAAGCAATGCCGATGTCCACGAAGTGCATGTCCGGCATACGTCCTACACGTGCTTCGATTTCAAGATCGTGCGGGGACGCTGAATCGAACCTTTTTGGCGCCGGGCGGATCGAACGACTCGCATGGAAACGAAAAAGAATCGTCAGTTCCGTCTTGCCGCTCGTCCGGTCGGGCTGCCGAAGGACACCGATTGGGAGAGCACGGTCGAGCCGATCCCCAGCCCCGAGGCTGGTGAGATCGTCGTCGAGGTGGTCTATCTCTCGCTCGATCCGGCGATGCGGGGCTGGATGAACGAGGGCCGTTCGTACATCCCGCCGGTCGGCATCGGCGAGGTCATGCGGGCTGTCGGGATCGGGCGCGTGATCGCCTCGGCTGCGCCGGGGTTCGCGATCGGCGACTACGTCACCGGACCGTTCGGCATCCAGCAGTTCGCGCGCATCAAGGCGTCGGACGTGCAGAAGGTCGACCCGAACCTCGCGCCGTTGACGACCCAGCTCGCCGTCCTCGGCTTGCCGGGGATGACGGCATATTTCGGCTTGCTCGACGTCGGCAAGCCCCAACCCGGTAACACGGTCGTCGTCTCGGGCGCGGCCGGCGCGGTCGGCGCCGTCGTCGGTCAGATCGCGAAGATCAAGGGCTGCCGCGCAGTCGGCATTGCGGGCGGTGCGGACAAATGCAAGTGGCTCGTCGACGAGCTCGGCTTCGACGCCGCGATCGACTACAAGAACGAGGACGTGGCGAAGCGTCTGCGCGCCGAGTGCCCCAAAGGCCTCGACGTCTACTTCGACAACGTGGGCGGCGATATTCTCGACGCGGCCCTGGCGAATCTCGCGCGCCGAGCGCGGGTCGTGATCTGCGGCGCGGTCTCGCAGTACAACAACACGACGCCCATGCGCGGTCCGAAGAACTACTTGTCGCTGCTGGTCCATCGCGCGCGCATGGAAGGCTTCGTCGTGTTCGACTACGCCGACCGGTACGCCGAGGCCGCGAAGGAAATGCTCGGCTGGATCAAAGCCGGCAAGCTCGTCTCCCGCGAGCACGTGGTACAAGGGATCGAGTCGTTCCCCAGGCAGCTGCTCAAACTTTTCAGCGGCGAAAACACTGGCAAACTGGTGCTGCAGGTCGGCGACGAGCGCTGAGTCTCGCGCTCGCTACCCGAGCGAGAGGATGCGCCCTTCGTCGGGTACGGTTCGTCCGTCGAGCGTGTCGCGATAGACGCGTTCGACGGCTTTCGGCCCTTCGTCGAACGTGACGTGCAGCCAGTCTTCGCGGCCGCGGAGAGCGTCGACGAGCCTCTGCCATGCGGCTGCGAAGCGCTGCTCGAACCCGCCCGGTCCCCAGTCGCGCACACGCTGCTTGATGCGGGCGGGCGCGAAGAAGACCTCGGGCCGCGCGCCCGGCAACGCGCTCTCGACGCGCGACGCATCGCGCTCCCAATGCGTGAGGCCGACCGCGCAATCGTAGAGAAGCCCCTCGCCGTAGTGGCGATGCACCGCCGCGCGCACCGCCGCGTCGTTGGCCATGTCGACGAAGACGGCGCCGCCCTCGGTCGGCAAAGAGCCGATCGCATCGTAGGCGACGACCCGGTCGTACACGCCCAGGCCGCGCGTGAAGTCGAGGTTGCGCGGTGAGGTCAAGCCGACGATCTCGACGTTCGCGCCGTCGCGCTTGCGCTCGGCGAGCTGGAACGCGACGCCGTAACCGGTTTTGCTCGACGCGCTCGAGATCGCGACGCTGCGCGCGCCGTAGAAATCGGCGTCGGCGATCATGTCCTCGATGACGAACGACGTGATGAACAGCGGACGCAGAAGCATCTGGAGCGCATCGGCGCGATCGTCGCCGGTCGCGCGCGTGAGCGTGTACTGGTTGTAGAGCGGGTGCAGGTGCGCCCGGTGCGCTGAGCCGTCGCTGAAGCCGCCGGGAGTGATGCGGTCCGGCGCCATCACGACGTGACTCGACATCGGGAAGTATCCGTAGTATCGGCGGCCCGCCTCGACGCCGTCGCACGCGGAGCGCAGCACGGTTCCGAAGCCCCACACGGGGATGCGTCCCCACCCCTCGGGTGCGGGGAAAAAGTCCCAGTACGACATCCGCTCGCCCATGACGGCATACGTGACGTTGTTGGCGGTGAACGCGAACCGGTCGACCCGCAGCAGCACGCTGCCGGGCTCGACCCTCACGTCGTCCGGAGCGCTCGCCGGCGCGAAGCGGCCTTCGCGCAAGTTGTCGCGCTTGACGAGGAAGTCGATCCCGTTTGTCGTCGCCACGGCCGAGGCGTTCTCGCTTGGCGGGCAGGAAACCCGCGCTCGCCGAAACGGCCGGGGTGGAGTTCGTGAAGCCGCGGCTGGAGCGCGCCGCGAAGACGCTCGAGGCGCGCTGGTACCGCTCGCCGGAAGTGTTCGCGGCGGAACGCGAGCGCATCTTCGCGCGCGATTGGGTGTGCGTCGGGCGCGTCGAAGACGTGCAGCGTCCCGGCGATTTCGTGCTCGCCGACGTGGCCGGCGAAAGCCTGATCGTCACGCGGGGCAACGACAACCGCATCCGCGCCTTTTTCAACGTGTGCCGCCACCGCGGCACGCAACTGTGCAGCGAGCCCTCCGGCCGCTTCGGCGGCTCGATCCAGTGTCCGTACCACGCCTGGACGTATGCGCTCGACGGCACGCTGCTGACCGCGCGCACGATGGCCGACGTGCCCGACTTCGCCCGCGGCGATTATCCGCTGCACGAGGCAAAGGTGGCCGTACTGCACGGCTTCGTCTTCGTGACGCTGCGGTCAGATCCCGAACCGTTCGCGCAGACGCACGCAGCGCTCGCGCAGCGCTTCGGCGCGTGGCGGCTCGGCGAGCTCCGCACCGCGCGCACGATCTCCTACGAGGTGGCGTGCAACTGGAAGCTGGTCTTCCAGAACTATTCGGAGTGCTATCACTGTCCGCTGATTCACCCGCAGCTCGATCGTCTCTCGCCATCCGACAGCGGGCGCAACGATCTCATCGACGGTCCGTTCCTCGGCGGGTTCTCGGAGCTGCGCCGGCACGGCACGAGCCTCACGACCAGCGGCGTCACGACGCGTCCGCCGATGCGCGGCCTACTGGAGGCGGACCGCGACCGCGTGTATTATTACACGATCTTTCCGACCCTGCTGCTGAGCCTTCACCCCGACTACGCGATGGCGCATTTCGTGCGCCCGCTGGCCCACGACCGCACCTCGATCGCGTGCGCGTGGCTGTTCGAACCGGAGACGATCGCGTCGCCGGAGTTCGATCCGAGCGACGCGGTGGACTTCTGGGATCTCACCAATCGTCAGGATTGGCAGGTGAGCGAGCTGACCCAGCGCGGCGTGACCTCCCGCGCGTACACGCCGGGTCCGTATGCGAACGCGGAAGGCTTGCTCGCCGCGTTCGACCGCCACTATCTCGGCGTCATGCACGGAGCGTGACGCGGCGCTTCGTCAGGCGGGTGCGAGCGCGGGCGCCGGGACGTCGAGCGTCGTGACGCGGCGCAGATCGCGAAACTGCGTCGTCTCGTCGAACGGCAGGCCGCGGTGCATCATGCAGCGGTTATCCCAGATGACGAAATCGCCGACCCGCCACTGGTGCCGGTAGACGAACTGGGGAAGCGTCGCGAGCGCCATCAGTTCGCGCAGCAGCAGGCGGCCGTCGGGAACGGGCCAGCCGACCACGTGTGAGGCGTGCGAGGCGATGTACAGCGACTTGCGGTGCGAGCCCGGATGAACGCGCACGAGCGGCTGTTCCGCGCCCGGGAATTCGGCGCGCTCCGCGTCCGAAAACTCGGTGAAACCGATCGTCTGCCGCGAATAGATGATCGAGTGGAACGCAGAGAGCCCCGCGATCTGCGATTGCAGCGCGGGCGGCAGCGCGTCGTACGCGGCGCGCATGTCGGCGTATTCGGTCTCGCCGTCGGCGTCCGGGACGGATTTTGCGGAGAGCATCGAATAGCGCGCCGGCGGGTTCTGGAACGACGCGTCGGTGTGCCACAGACGGTTGCCGAGTGAGTACATGCGGCGCCGGTCGGCGCGATCGAGCGGCGCACCGTTCTCGTCGAGGTTGGAGATGTCGGTGATGCCGGGGGCGTTCAGCCGTGCGGCGGTGTCGATCACGGTCCGCGCGACTTTCATCACGAGCTCCCCGTCGAGCCGTCGCGCGAACGCGATCTGCTCCTCGTCCTCGAACGGCTGGTCGCGAAAGACGACGACGCCGTACCGATCCAAGAGCGCCTTGATCTCGTCGAGGGCTGCGCGGTCGTGCGTATTGCGCAGCACGACACCGTCGATCTCGCCGACGAAGAGCGGGTGGAGCGCCCGCGCGTTCAGAGCCATGATACCCTCGCAAAACCGAGTACGGAGAACAGGGTTCCGGGCGCTGTAGGGCGGCCCCTCGGTTCGAAGCCGCTCGGGCACCTCGGCGACTCGGACGACAGGCGTGCGCGTTTGGGGGCCGGCGATGCCGTGAACGACATCCACCCCCAGAGTTTTCTGCAAGTGAATCAGCATAATGCGGGCGATGACGCTTGTGCGCACGGCGCCGATCGAAGAGCATCCCCTGGCGCTCCAGGACCTGCCGGTGCCGAGTCCCGGATCGGGTGAGCTCCTGGTCAAGATCTCCACCTGCGGCGTGTGCCGCTCGAACCTGCACATGATCGAAGGCGATTGGCTTGCGGCCGGCTTTCCGGCGAAGCTGCCGATCATGCCGGGGCACGAGATCTGCGGCCGCGTCGCCAAGATCGGTTCCAACGTCGACGGCTTCCAGCTGGACGAGCGCGTCGGCATTCAGCCGCTCTGGACCAGCTGTCTGCGGTGCGAATTCTGCCTCACCGCGCGCGAACATCTCTGCCTCTCCAAAGAGATCACCGGTGAAACGGTCGACGGCGGCTATGCGGAATACATCGTCGCAAAAGCGGCCCACGCGTATCACGTGCCGGATGCAATTCCGGACGTCGAAGCAGCCCCGCTGTTTTGTCCCGGCATCACGGCGTACCATGCGGTGCGCAAGGCGGAGCTGGTGCCCGGCCAACGTGTAGCGCTCTTCGGCATGGGCGGCGTCGGCCACATGGTGATTCAATTCGCGCGGCTGGCCGGAGCGGACGTCATCACCGTCGCGCGCGGAAAACGCCACCGCGAACTGGCGGAGAAGCTCGGATCGGTTTCCACGGTCGACCCGTCGGCCGGCGATGCGGTTCGACAGCTGCAGCGCGACGGCGGTCTCGACGCCGCCATCGTTTTCGCTCCCTCGAACGACGCGTTGCGTCAGGCGCTCGCGGCCATAAAGCGCGGCGGCGTCGTTGTGAACGGCGCCGCGACGGAGCCGGGACCGCTCGCATTCGCTGAAGAGAAGCGTCTCGCGGGCACGGTGATCGGAAATCGTCAGGAGATGCGTGAGGTGCTGCAGATCGCCGCCGCCGGAAAAGTCGAAGTCGTCGCGGAGACGTTCACGCTCGCGCAAGCCGAAGAGGCGCTCCTCCGCCTCAAGCGCGGTGAGATAGAGGCGCGAGCCGTTCTGGTGATCGCATGACGATCAGCGCGCGGTGATCCCGATGTCGAACGAGCGTTTGCCGCCGATGAGCCGTCGTGCCGAGCCGGCTGTGAAAACGTAGCGGCCGCCTAGCGGGATGCGCACGTCACCTTCGAGCGCGCCGGCGCGGACCAGCAGATCGAACCGCGTCGGCCCGTCCCAGGTCAGCCAGAGCAGGTCGCGGCGAAACGGACGGTCGACGCCGATCGTCACGACCGGGCCGCCGGGATACTCGGGCACCAGCGCGTCCTGCACGTCGGAGTCGCGCAGCGACCACGCGCGCAGCGAAACGCGCGGTGCGATCTCCCAACCGAGATTGGCGGCGAAGCCGCGGGTCACCGCGCGCGGCGAGGCGTCGCCTTCCACGTAGGCGAGGAAATCCAGGTGCACGCGGTGCCGGTCGTTGAACGACAGCCCGGCCTCGCCGAGCGCCGCGTGCGCGATCGCGATCCCGGGCGTCCCGAGCGTCGAATCGCCGGCACCGGCGTGAAACGACCAGTTGGCCGAGAGCGGCGTGTCGATCGAAAGCGACGGCAGCACGGCGAGCGCCGATTGCGGAACGGCGCCGGAGCCGCGGTCGAGACCGTAGGCGAGCGCGACCGTCGCCGAGACGCGCGTGCCGTTCGGCGTTGCGCGCACGGTACCGACGACGAGTGCGGCGTCGCGATGCTCCACCGCGAGGTTGCCGAGCACGCCGCGTTCGTCGCGCCAGCGAGCGCGGACGGCGAGCGCGTTCGGCCCCCGCGCCGACGCATCGGCGCTGAGCGAGACGACGCTGCCGGCGTCAGGCACGCCGGCAGCGTCGACGACCTCGCGGGTGAAGTCGAACGCGCCGCTCAGATCGATCGCGCGGCTCGCACCGCGCACGCCGGCGCCGAGGCCGGCATAGTGCGTTCCCGGGAGATCCCCGGTGAGCGCCACCAGATTCGCCGTCACGGGCCCGATCGCGCGGCTCGTGCGCGCGGCGACGACCCGGCGTTCGCCGTCGGGATCCCACGACGTCGCGGCCAGCAGCGCGGTGTCGCGGCCGATAAGCAGCGACGCGTCGTGGTTCGTCAGCCGGGCGGCGTCGAGCCGGTCGAAGAGCCGGCCGTCGATGATGCCGCCCCCGGCGCGATCGCCGTAAAACGGCGCCTCCAAGGGATCGTGCACCGCGACCGCCCCGATCGCGTGCGTCGGGAGCAGGCTGCCGGCATCCGCGCCGTCGGTACGGCGGTAGAACGGGAGGCCCTCGATGGTCGTGACCCCGTGCCCGCGATCCAGCCAGCGATCCCCGAGCGCGTTCGGAAATGCGATCCAATACGGGATCACCGTAGCAATCTCGGCGAGGCCTCCGGCGGGCAGGGCCGCGACGTCAGCGACGGACGGGACCCGGTCGGCGGAACGGTGCCTGCGCACGATCGCGGTGACCGGCCCGTCCGGCGGGACGGCGATCCGCACCGTGTCGCTGTCGTCGGCCGACACGAGCAGGGCGGCCGGGCGGGCGGCCGCCGTGAGGGCGAAGGTGCCGTCGCCGGCGCTGCGGTCGCGGCCGATCACCGTACCGCGGGCATCGAGGGCTGAGACACGTGCTCCGGCGAGGGCGGCGCCGTCCTGGTCCCGCAGGGCGCCGGTGAGCAGTTCGTCGGCTGCCGCTGGAGCCGCGCCGGCCAAGAAGGCAACCAGGAGCCCAAATTTCAGGAACCCTTCACGAGCACGGTGTATCATGCTCGCTATGAGGCACCTCCGGCGCTGGGCGATCGCGGTGGCCCTCGCGCTGGGCGCGGGGGCAGGCGTCGCCGCGGCAGCCGATCTTCTGCAAGGCGACGCGGGGCTGCTCGCTTCAAGCGCTCCTCCCGCGCTGTTGGGCCCGATCACCGAAGCCGGTCGCACAGGTTGGGACTGCGCTCCCGAGCACGCGGCGACCGCGCGCTCGTCGACGTCCGCAGGCTTGCCGCGGGACTGACGTGATCGCACGGGCCCTCGCAGCGTCGCTGCTCGCGGTTGCCGCGGCGACCGGCAGCGCGTGGGCGCAAACGTACCCCGGCAACACGACAGCGCCGCGCACGACCGATGCCGGCGTCCTCGCCGCGCGCGCGAGAGACCGCGAGATCCACGAGCGTTTCGCGCGCGGCGTGGCGGCCGAGGAGAAGGGCGACTGGGCCGCTGCGGTCCCCGAATTCACGCGCGTCGTCGTGCTCGATCCGCCCGAGCCGAAAGGCTCGACTGCGCGCTACGACTTGGCAATCGCCGATGCGCACCTCGGTCGCGACGATGCGGCAGTACCGCTCCTGAATGAGGCCCTCCATCGCGATCCGGGTTTCGCGGCGGCCGCCGCGACCCTGGTCGCGATTCAACTTCGCCGCGGAAACGTGAGCGGTGCCCGAGCGGCCGCCGACCGTTTCGTCGCGATCGCGCCGAACGCCGCGATGGCGCACTACAGCCGCGGCCTCGCCGCGCTGCGGGCCGGCGATCTGGCTACGGCACGCGGCGACTTCCGCGCGCTGCTCGACGCCGATCCGTCGTACGCGGTCGCCCACTACGATCTCGCGCTGGTCGAGTTGCGCGACGGTCACGACGACGTCGCGCAAGCCGAACTGCAGCGCGCGCTTGCGCTGGCTCCCGGCTACGCCCGCGCGCGCTTCGCGCTGGGAACCGTGCTGCTCCGCGGCGGACGGCGCGCCGACGCGCGCGTCGCGTTCGATCGCTGCGCGCACGACGCCGAGGATCCGGCGCTGCGCGCGCTCGCGATCGATCTGCGCGATAAGCTCTAATCCTCAGCGGCGTGCGACCGCGCGCAGGCCGGCGAGGATCTCTTGGTCGGCGGATGTCGAGAGCGGGATCGTGCGGACGGGCAGACCGTTGCCGTCGAGCACGTACGCGAACGTGCTGTGAAACGTTTTACTGATGCGTTCGACCCCGAACGCGCCCATCAGCCGCTTCACGTCGGCAGGGCGTCCGCCGGCCCAGCGCCAGCGTGAGGGGTCGGCGTTGAACTTCCGCGCCATCGCCGCCATCGCCATCGGCGAGTCGGCGTCCGGAGAGAGCGTCAGCGTGATCAGCCGCGCGTCGACGTGCTCGCGCGCGAGCGTCTGCGCGAGCCGGGCGAAGAGGGCCTCGCTGATCGCGCACGCGTCGTCGCAGTCCAGGTCGACGAACGTCACCGCCGTCGGACGGTGCAGCTCGCGCAGGGTGAACGTCGCGCCCGTCTGATCCACGATCGGGACGTCGCGCGCGTCGCGCACAACGCCGGCCGACGCCGGCGTTCCGCACGCGACTGCGGCACAGAGTACGGCAGCTGCGAAGCGCATCAGGACTCGATCCCGCCGGGCGGAGGAGTCTGAGTGAGGCCGCCGGGCCGGTGCAGGCGTGAGATGATGTACCTCCAGAGGGAGCCGCTGGGGTGCACGCTACCGGGCGGCGCTGAAGCGGCGGTGAAGCCCGGCTCCCGGCCGTTTCAGGGTTTCTTCATACAACGGTGCGGCGAAGGGGCACGGCGAAACCCACCCGCGTGCGCATCCTCGTGATCGAAGATCAACGCGAGATCGCCGACGCGCTGCGCGCCATGCTGGAGCGGCTCAAGTATGCGGTCGACGTGGCGATGGACGGCGTTGCCGGGTACGACTTGCTCCTTCGCGGCACGTACGATGCGGCCGTCGTCGACGTCGTTCTACCGGGCCGCGACGGGTTCACGCTCTGCCGCGACGCCCGCGCCGAAGGGGTCGCGACGCCGGTGCTGTTTCTGACTGCGCGCGACGCGGTCGAGGATCGCGTGCGCGGACTCGACGCCGGTGCCGACGACTATCTGGTGAAGCCGTTCGTCGAGGACGAGCTCGCCGCGCGGCTGCGCGCCCTGCTCCGCCGCACCCCACTGGCCTTCCGTGCGACGATCGAAGTCGGCGACCTGGTCGTCGACCTCGGCGCACGGGCCGTGCGCGTGGCCGGCCGGGAGGTACCGCTGGGCTCGACCGAGTTTCGCTTGCTGGAGTATCTGGCGTCGAACGCCGGGCTCGCTCTGACTCGCGCGCAGATCCTCGAGCGGGTGTGGGGCGACGACTTCGACGGCTCGAGCAACGTCGTCGACGTCTACGTCAGCGCGGTGCGCCGCAAGCTCGCCGTCGTCGGCGCGCGCGACCGGATCGCCACCGTGTGGGGAGTCGGCTACTCATTGCACGCGTAGTCCTACGCCTGAGCGCGTCGTATCTGGCGATCATGCTGGTGGTGCTCGTCGTGCTCGACGCGGCCGCCTACGTCTACCTGGCCGGCGCACGGCACGACGTGCTGGAGCCGATCCTCGGCACGCCGGAAGGCCGCGCCGTCTACGCCGCGGCGATGCGCCGCACGGCGCTGGACCTCGGCTTGATCGACGTGCCGCTGCTGGTCCTCTCCGGCCTTGCTGCGTACGCGCTTGCCCGGATCTCGGTGCGCCCGCTGATCGAAGCCCGCGAGCGCGAAGCGCGCTTCGCCGCTGAAGCCGCCCACGAACTGCGCACGCCGCTGGCGCGCATCACCGGCCTCGCCCAGAGCCGGCCGGCCGATGCGCTCGACCGCATCGCGGAGATCGCGCTCGACGCGTCGGCGACCGTCGGCGACCTCTTGGCGCTCGTGCGCGAGGAGAAGGTCGCGCAGCGCCTCTCGGAGCCGGTCGACGTCGGCGCGGTTGCGCGCACCGCTGTCGCGTCGGCGCGCCGTGAGGGTCTGCGGTACGAGCTCGATGCGGCCGACGGCGCGTGGGTGCTCGGCGACGAACGCCGCTTGCGGCGGCTCGCCGAGAACCTGCTGGAGAACGCCGGTCGATACGCGCGCGGTTCGGTGCGCGTCGCCGTCGCCGCCGAAGGCGTTCACGTCGCGCTGAGCGTCGAGGACGACGGCCCGGGCGTCCCGCCCGCGCTGCGCGAGCGCATCTTCGAACGCTTCGTGCGCGAGCGCGACGACGGAGCCGGAAGCGGCCTCGGTCTCGCGATCTGCCGCACCATTGCGCGCGCGCACGGCGGCGACGTGGTGCTCGAGGGCGAGAGCCGTTTCGTCGCGCGCCTGCCGGCCTTCGCGTTGCACGAGGACGTGAACGAAGTCTGAGAGCGAGCCCGGCGGGACTTTCATCGCCGTCTCACGATCCGGCGCAAGAATCGGCGGGTGCGATCCACCTCGCTCCTCCTCCTCGTCGTCCTCGCAGCGTGCACGCCCGGTGCTCCGTCTGCGGGGGCGGCGAACGCCGGCGCGACGACGTCTACATCGTTGACGACGATTGACGTCTCGTTGACGACCTCCACCGTCGTCGCGACGGCGTTCGGGAGCAGCGGCGGGTTCACACCCGCGATCGTGACCGTTCCGCTCGGATCGACCATCCGGTTCGTGAACGTCGACTCGTTCGCGCACACCTCGTCGTCGTTCGACGGCACGGCTTTTCCCGCGGGCTCGCCGCTGGGCGGCGCGGCGCTGAACACCTCCGGCGACCGGCTCTCGACCGGCTGGACTTCCGGCAATCTCGCAGCGGGCGCGTCGTCGCAGCCGCTGCTCGCCGACAAGGCCGGAACGTATCTGTACGGCTGTTTCTACCACTACGGCGCACCGATGCGGGCGGCGATCCTTGTCCGCTAAGCGGTTCGGCACCGTCGCCGCGGTGCTGGCCGCCGTCACGTGCGCGTTCGCGCCGCGCGCCGCGCAAGCGATACCGATCTTCGCGCAGCGCTACAACCTCACGTGTGGGACGTGCCATTCGGTGCTGCCCGAGCTCAACGCGTTCGGCAACGAGTTCCGCAATCGCGGCTACCGCATCGACGGCTTGGCGAAGCACGGCACGACGATCGTGGCCTTGCGCGAGCAGATCGGCTACACCGAGGTGCCGCCGCAGGGAAGCACGACCAGAACTGTCCCGGCGGGCGCGATTCTCGCCGCGGGCGAGGTCGGCCGGATCGAAGCGTTCGTGCACGAGAGCCTCGGCAGCCAAGGCGGCCCGTCATCGCTGTTTCTCGGCTATCTCGCGTACTACGACGATCATACGCACACGGTGTACCGCGCCGGATTGTTCGAAATGCCGTTGATCCATTCGCCCGCGCAGCGCCTCGATACGCTCACCACCTACGGCTACGAGGGCGGGCGCGTGGGCCTCAACGAGCTGACGCTCGCGACGCCGCGTTGGGGTCTCGAGGCGGAACGCACCGTCGGCGTCGCGCGCTTCGAGGCGACGTTCGGTCTCGGGAACGCCGCGGGCTCAGCGTACGGCGGAAAGCCCGTCGACACCGGAACGACGCAGACGTTCGCTGCGCCGGAAGTCGGCCTGTACGCGCGCGTGCCGTTGAACGACGACCTGCGGCTCGGGATCGACGCAATCGCCGGCTCGGCAGGCATCACCCCGCTCGGACGGCCGCGCTTCCAAGACGCGTACACGCGCACCGGCCTCTCGATCGACGCGCGCCGCGGCCGGTTGGAACTGCTGGCCGAACAGTGGTGGGGCCGCGACTTCAACGGCGACGGCGTTGGCGGACGCATCGACTCGACCGGCGGGTTCGCGCGCTTGCGGTGGCGGCTCGGCGAGCACGCCTTCGTCGGGATCCGCGAGGATTCGTTCGCGGCGCCTGCGGCGACCCGCTCGCTCCTCTGGTACGCCGAGGCCCAGGTGACCAGGCACGCGCGCGTCCTCATCCAGCAAGTCCGGCCCATCCCCGGCGGCCCGACCTCGCTCGAAGGCGCGCTCACCATCGGGGTCCCCTGGCCGCACGGGAAATAGGCCAGGGGGCAAGGCGCGTTTGCCCAACTATTGGGCATGAAACGTTACGCCGCAGTTCTTGCCCTGGTGCTCGCCGTCGGCGTCCCGTTCGGCGTCTCGGCGAAGACCAAGGGCACCCCGGCGCCGGCCGGCTCGCTCTCCGCCACGGTCCCCTCGTGCCCGGCGAGCGATCCGGCCGTGTGGGTGAACACCTCCTCGAAGATCTACTGGGCCGAAGGCACGGAGTATTACGGGAAGACGAAGCACGGCGGCTATGCCTGCACCTCGGCGGCCAAAGCGCTGGGAGCCCGCGCCGCCAAAGCGTCCCCGATCCACAAGGGCGGAAACGCTCCGCTGCCCACCCCGAGCCCGTAAGCAAAGGCCGACGCCATGATCGCACCGAGCGCGTATCGCAACCTTCTGGTGGAGGGCTCAGACGGGATCGCCGTCGTGACCCTCAACCGTCCCGAGAAGCGCAACGCGCTCTCGCTGGAAGTCATGCGCGAGCTCCTCGCCGCGTTCGAGGCGATCGGCGCCGACCGCTCGATCAAAGCGGTGATTCTGCGCGGGCTCGGTCCGGCGTTCAGCGCCGGCCACGACCTGCGCGAGATGCTCGAACGCAGCGTCGAGGATTACCGGCTAACGTTCGACACGTGCGTCCGGCTGATGGAGTCGATTCAGACGATCCCGCAGCCGGTGATGGCCGAAGTCGCCGGGGTCGCCACCGCCGCGGGTTGCCAGCTCGTCGCGACCTGCGACCTCGCGATCGCCTCGACCGCGGCCGTCTTCGCGACGCCCGGGGTGAAGATCGGTTTGTTCTGCACGACGCCGATGGTCGCGCTGACGCGCGCGATCGGCCGCAAGCGTGCGATGGAGATGCTGCTCACCGGCGAACCGATCGACGCGCTCACGGCTGCCGACTGGGGTCTGATCAACCGTACGGTGGCGCCGGAAGCGCTCGAATTCACGACCCGCGCGCTGGCGGCGAAGATTGCCGCGAGTGCCGGCGCGGTCGTCGGATTGGGGAAGGCCGCCTTCTACGCCCAGATCGACCTGCCGCAAGCCGAAGCGTACGCGTATGCGAAGGAAGTGATGTCGCAGAACGCGCTCGCCGAGGACGCCCAGGAAGGCATCGGTGCCTTCGTCGGCAAGCGGGCAGCCGTCTGGCATACGTGAAATCTCGCGGCGTACCGGCGTTACGGAAGCTTAACGAGCAGGCCGTGTGAACGAAAGGAATTGGAGAACGACTTTCCAATCTTCTTCCTATCGTCCGGTGTGGGCAGCGTCGAAAATGACGCATGAATCGTCGCCCACACCCGGTAGTAGGGCAACCTGCTACGCGACGGCAGCAAGGCCCGCTTCACAGCGGGTCTTGTTGTTTTCCCGCGAAGACGCGGCACCGTGACCTACCGCCGTTTGCTGTATGCCTTGCTTACGATCGGGCTCCTCGCCTCGCTGTTCGTCGCCGTACGGCGCGAGCGGCACGAGCATCGAGCGAACCGCGTCGAGATCGTGATGGACGATGCGGACTTTCAATCGCTCGCGCGTTCGTACGCGTACGATCAGCGCGCGTTTCTCGTCGCACTGCGGCGCGCGGGGCTGACGTCGCTCGCCGTCCAGGAAGAACTCGGCGGCGCCGTGTCGTCGTCGGCGACTGCGGCCGTGTATCCCGGGACGACCCTGCTGGCGCAGGCGAAGCTGACGGGGTTCCACGATCCCGTGTTCGCGCGGCTCGCGGTGCACGGCATTCGCACCGATGAGGTGTATCTGGTCGCATACGATCCGGCAACCGCCGCGCGGTACGCGCAGCAGCTCGCGCTCAAGTTCTCGCCCGGCGCGGTGCGCGTGCTGCGCCGCGAAGCGCCCACCGTATTCGCGATCCGCACGCAGGCCGATTACTTCGCCTCCGTGGGGCTGGGTCTGCCGGCGGATCGCATCGCGCTCGCGCGCGAACTCGGACTGTATCTGGTGCCGCGCCTGCAGAACGACGAGCGCTTCCGGGCGCCGCAGATCCGCGCGCTCTTTCACGACGAGGTCGCCGGCCACAACGCGCACACCGTCATCTTTTTCGGCCTGCGCAATCAAGTCGTCGGCTATCCCGATGCGATCGACGATGCCGCCGCGGTGATGCGCGC
>JAQBPM010000453.1 GCA_028287525.1 Vulcanimicrobiota bacterium
TTCCGACTAACAGCAGCAGACCCATGAATGAGGAGACGTTGAAGGGCGTTCCGGTGATCGTCAGCGCGACCGCGACGCCGATCAGCGCCAGCGGGATCGCGGCCAGGACGACGAGCGGGAGACGGAACGAGCGGAACGTCGCGAGCATCACCGCGAAGACGAGTGCGATCGCGATCGCGACGACGCTGAGGAACTCCGAGAACGATTGGGCCTGCGTCTTCGCCTGGCCGCCGATCTCGGTCGAGTAGCCCGGCGGCATCGGCACCTTCGCGAGGGCTTTGTTGATGCCGTCGACGACGCCCGAGAGGCTCACGTTGTCGACGTTTCCGGTCACGCGGAGCAGCAGCTGCCCGTTCTGCGCGTCGAGGTTGCTCGACAGCCGCACGGTGTTGAGACGCGAGACCTCGCCGAGCGCGCTCGGAATCCCCTTGGCGAGCAGGCCGGTGGCCGCATCGAGCGGCGAGTCTGCACCGGCGACGCGCACGCGCACCGGAATCACGCGCGACGACTCGGGGACCGAGGTCGCGACCGTCCCTTGCGAGAGCGCGGCGATCGCGTCGCCGACGTCCTGCGTCGTGATGCCGAGCGCAGCGAGACGCGTCGAGTCCGGGGCGACGCGCAGCGACGGATTGTCGTACGTGACGCCGTTGTTGAGGTCGACGAGACCCGGAACGTTTGCGATCGCCTTCGTGACGTTGTCGGCGAGGCCGATCAGCGTCTTCTGATCGTTGCCGCGGATGTCGATCTCGATCGGCGAGGCGGAGCCTTCCAAACCGTTGATCTGGTCTTCGAGGATTTGGTGGAAGTCGTAGGCGGCCGCGGGGATCGCCGCTTCGAGCCGGGCGCGCATCCGCGCGCTGACCTCGTCATAGCTCGCGCGCTTCGAGGGCGCGACCAGCGTCACGCGCAGGAGACCGATGTTCTGCGGCGTCGGCGAGTAGCCGTTCGTGTCGACCGCGGTGAGCCGTCCCACCGAAATGACGGCGGGGTCGGACGTGACGATCTTCTCCATCGAGGTCGCGGCGGCATCGCTCGCTTCGAGCGTCGTGCCCACCGGAAGCCGGTACCCGAGCTCGAACTTCCCTTCGTCCGTCTTCGGCAAGAAATCGCTGGGGAGCCGGCCGAGGAGGAACACGGTGACGACGAGCACGCCGACCGAGCCGACCGCGACGGTGCGGCGGTGTGACAGCGCCCAGCGCAGCACGCCGTCGTACTTCTCGAGCACGACGGCGATCGCGTCGCGTCGCTCCTTTTCTTGATGTCCGCGCAGCAGGACGCTTGCGGCGATCGGCGCGACGAGAAGCGCCAGACCGAGCGAGACGATTAGCGACGCGGCCATCGTCGAAGCGAGCGCGCGGAAGAAAAAGCCGGTGACGCCTGAGAGGAGCGCGAGCGGGACGAACACGACGACCGTGGTCGTCGTCGAGGCGATCATCGCGGTCGAGATCTGCGCCATCGCGCGCTCGATCGCGGCCCGCGGAGCGAGGTTCGGGTGCTCGCGCGTCGTGCGGGCGATGTTCTCGATCACGACGATCGCGTCGTCGATGATGAGACCGACCGCGACGGCCAGGCCGCCGACGCTCATCAGGTTCAGCGTCTGCCCGGCCTGCTGCAAGGCGAAGATCGCGATGGCCATCGCCAGCGGAATGACCGCCGCGGCGACGAGCGTCAGGCGAGCGTTTCGCAGGAAGGCGTAGATGACGATGATGGCGAGCAGCGCGCCAATCAGGATCGAGTCGCGCAGCGCCTTCTGCGACTCGACGATGAACGACGTTTGATCCCAGTACGGCGAGAACTGCACGACCGAAGGGAGCGTCGGCACGATCTTTCCGAGCCGCGCTTTGAGGTCGTTGCCCAACGCCACGACGTCGGCGCCCGGGAGCGCGAAGGCGTTCAAGATCACCGCGTGGTGAGCGTTGTACGATGTCTGGTCGGCGGCCGGCGAGACGCCGAGCCGCACGGTGCCGAGCGCAGAGAGCGGGATCGCGGCGCCCCCTTTTACCGGGACCGAGACACGGCCGAGTGAGGCGGCATCGTGAAGCGACGCGTCGACCAGGATCGCGTACCGCTGATAGTAGCGCTGTCCGAGACCCACGGCTTGGATCGTGTTCTGATCGGAGAGCGCCTTCGCGACGTCGCTGGCGCCGATCCCGTTCGCGGCGAGTGAGGACGGGTTGAGATCGACGTGGAACTCGCGCGTCGGACCGCCCGTGACGAGGATGCGCGAGAGCCCCGTCGCGCCGTAGAGCTTCGGCGCGATCTGGTAGACCGCGAGATCGCGCAGCGTCGCCTGCGAGATCTGATCCGAGGTCAGCGCGTAGGCGAGCACCGGTTCGCTGCTCGGGTTGACGATGACCGCGACGACGTTCTGCGCGGCGGGAATCGCGCCGCGCACCTGCGCGATCGCCTGATTGACGTATTGCAGGTCGACCTGCGGGTCGCTGTGCGACGAGAAGTCGACGACGAGCTCCGAGGAACCCTGGCCCGACGTCGAGCGCACCGAGACCGCGGAGGGCAGCGCTTGGAACGCCTGTTCGAGCGGAAGCGTCACCGCGGAGCGGACTTGGTCCGCCGGGAGTTGGCCGACGTCGGCGACGACGTCGATCCGCGAGAAACTCATCGTCGGAAAGACGCTCTGCGAGGTGATCAGATAGGCTCGTACGCCGAGCACCGCGAGAACGGCGACAACGAAGACGATGACCTTTTCGTTCTGGAGGGCGAAACGAGCCAGGCGCAGCGGAAAAAGACCTCCTGCAACAGTCGCCCCAATCATGAGCGAGTGAGATGAACGCATTGTGAACGAAGCGGCGGCGCTCTCACGCACCGTGGGAATTTGTTTCGCGCGCGCTGACTTTACGTGAACGTAGGAAACGTCACGACGACGCGCGCGCCGCCGTCTGGGAAATTGCTGAGAACGAGTGTGCCGTCAGTCGCATGCACGATCGCGGACGCGATCGAGAGGCCGAGGCCGCTGCCGCCCGTGCCGTTCGTCGCGGCTCCGCCGCGTGAACGCGCCGGATCGTCGCGCCAAAAACGCTCCGTCGCGTGCAGCAGCGCCTCGGGTGTGAAGCCGGGGCCGTCGTCGATGACGCTGAGCCGCGTCCCGGCCAGCGTCTTCTCCACCCGCACGACGACGGTGCCGCGCACGCGCGCGTAGGCCAGCGCGTTGTGCAGCAGGCACACGACGACGCGCCGCAACGCCTGCTCGTCCCCGCCGACGATCGCATCCGCCTCGATCTCGCGCCGCAGCGCGATCCCTCGCGCGTGCGCCAGCGCCTCCAGCTGATCGGCGGCCGCCGTCGCGGCCGCCGTCAGATCGGCGGGCGCGCTCGCCATCGCTTCCGCGCCCGCTTCGCCGCGCGCCGCGGCGAGCAGATCCTGGGTGAGCGCTTCGAGCTCGTCGGCCTGCGCGGCGATCGAGCGCAGCGCCCGCTGATACTCCTGCGGCGTGCGGGCGCGGCGCAGCATGAGATCGGCCTCGGCGCGAATCACCGAAAGCGGCGCGCGCAGCTCGTGCGATGCGTCGCCGGTGAAGCGCCGCTCGCGAGAGAAGGCTTCCTCGAGCCGGTCGAGCATCCGGTCGAACGTCGCGCACAGGCGGCCCAACTCGTCGTCGCGCGAGGGGATCGCGATCCGGCGCGAGAGATCGTGCGCCTCGATTTCCGACGCGATCTCGGCCAGCGCCACGAGCGGGCGCAGACCGCGCGTCGCAACCGCGCCGCCCGCGATGACTGCGAGCAGCGCGACGATCGGGATCGCGAACGCAAACGTCAGCGCGAGGCGATGGTCGAGTTCCTCGACGCTGTCGAGATCACGCCACACGACGACCGCGCCGAGGCCGGGCCGGCCGATCGGTACCGGTAACCGTGCGACGCGCAGCGAGGCGCCGTTCGATTGAACGGTGGTCATTCCGCGGTCGCCGTGCGCGGCGACGGCGGTGACCGCCGCCGGAACCTGTACGACGGTGCTGTCCACCGACCCGAGCGCGTCGTCGATGATCGCGGCGTCGAGCCGCGGCCCGACGATGCGCGCGAATTGCTGGCGGTCTTTCGCCTCGACGGCGATCCGGCCGTCGTGCTCGTCGACGATCGCCGAGATCGCGCGGGCCGCGGTCTGCAGCCGCTCGTCGAGGGTGGTGCGGCCGATGCTGTCGATCAGCGCGAGCGTCGCCGCCGCGAAGACGATCAGGATGATCAGGAGCGCGGCAGCGTAGGCCAGGCCGAGTTGTCCTCGCAGCGTGCGCGGATTCACCCAGCGCCCTCGCCCAAGCGATATCCGGCGCCGCGGACCGTGTGGATCAGCGGCGCTTCGCCCGCCGCGGAGAGTTTGAGCCGCAGCCGCCGCACGTAGACTTCGATCACGTTCGACTCCGTGTCGCGGTCGCGTTCCCAGAGCGCATCTTCGAGCATCGGGCGCGTGACGAGGCGGCCGGCGTTGCGCATCAGGTATTCGAGGAACGCCGTCTCACGCGCCGAGAGCACGATCTGGCGCGTCCCGCGCGCGACCGTGCGGGTGCGCAGGTCCATCACCAGGTCCGCGACGCGCAGCTCTTCGCGCGCCGGAACCGGATCGCGCCGTGTGATCGAACGCAAACGTGCTTCGAGCTCGTCGAAGACAAAAGGCTTGCGCAGGTAGTCGTCGGCGCCGGCGTCGAGCCCCGCGACGGTATCCGCCACGGTGTCGCGCGCCGTGAGCATCAGAATCGGCGTGGTGACTCCCGCATCCCGCAGCGCGCGCGCGACCGCGAAGCCGTCTTTGCGGGGCAGCATCACATCGAGCAGCAGCGCATCGTAGGAGCCGGCGAGGGCGGCGCGCTCGCCGGCGGCACCGTCGCGCTCGACGTCGACCACGTGGCCGCTCTCCGCCAAGCCCCGGCGGAGCACGTCTCCCAGGAAAACATCATCTTCAACGACGAGAATCTTCAACGTCGGTCGCGTCGCCCCACCGCATTCATAAACCCGTCATCCGACGCGGCTATGATCGCTCCTGTCCTCGTTCCACTATTGGAGAGTGCGCCTCGTGTCTGAACGCATTGCTCGCCTTGCCGCAGCAGGCTTCCTCTTTTTCAACCTCTGGGGCGCTGCCGCGTCCGCCGCAGCACCGCGAAGCGAGGGTTTCGTTCGCCTGACGGCCTTGGAAGACCGCGCCGAGAAAATCGCCGGCGGCGCGGAGACCGGCGCTGCCGCGCGAAGCGCGGCGGCACAGGTCGTTTCCGGCTGGCCTGCGGTGCGCTCGAACTTTGCCGCGGAACGGGCCGCCCGCTGGTCGCTCACCGCGGTCGATGGCGAGGTTGCGGCGCTGCGCAGCGCGAGCGATGAAGCGGCTCTGGAGCGCGCCGCGAACGAGACGACCGGGGCGCTGGCGCCGCTGTTCGAGCTGGCCGGCGACACGGTCCCTGTCTCGGTGCGCCTCTTCGACTACCTCGAACGGTCGATCGCGCTCGACGCGCGCGACGGCGACTGGAGCCGCGCCGCGGCCGACGGCGCGACCCTCGAGCGCACGTGGCTGACGCTCCGCCCGGCGGTTCTGCAGCATCATGGCCAGACCGCCGCCGCGGCGGCCGACCGTTCCGTCGCCGCCATGGAAACGGCGATCCACGCTCGGAACGCGGCGCGCGTCGTCGCCGGCGTGCACCGTTCCGACGGCGCCGCCACCCTGCTGGAAAAGGTCTTCGGCGGCTGACGCGAAGCCGGACGCGATGAAGCGCTTGCTCCTCGCTCCGGCCGTGCTTGCGGCGATGCTCTCCGGCGCGGCGGTTCCGCTGCCGGCGAGCGCCAACGTCTTCTGTCCGGCGACGATCGCGACGTTCGCCGACATCTCGTTCGCGGGGAGGCCGAGCACGTACGGCTTCCTGCTCGACATCGATCGCGGCGACACGCGCTCGGCGCGCGTGCGCATCGACACCGACGTCACGCGCTATGCGATCGACGTGAACGACGTCCCGCTGATGACGTTCGGGGGCGTGCGCTTGACCCGGTACTTCACCCTCCCGGCCGGCGAGCACCCCACCGCCGCCTGGGTGCAGTCGACGGGTCTCGGAGCGGCGCAGCGCCTGGAGTGCCCGATCACCGCGCCGTGGAGCCCGAACGCCGCGCCGCCCGTGAGCCCTCCGGCCAGCTCGCCGCCGACCGCGACCGCAAGACGCTCGTCGACGGGTTCGGCGCGGCGCGGAACGCCGTCATAACGCCCGTCGCGTTCGGCCCCGCCGCTCAGCAGGCGTGTTCGCAGCCGTTCGCGGCCGCGCACGCGCTCGCGCCGATCAGGCCGGCGTTCCCGCCCGAGGCGCGTGCCGTGAACGCGACCGGGGTGGTAGAGCTCACGGTCGACGTCGACGATACCGGCGCCCTCGTCGGCGCCGCCGTCAGCCGGTCCAGCGGGTTCGCCCCGCTCGACCGCGCCGCGCTCGAGACCGCCAAGCACGCCAAGTACGCGGCGGCGAGCTTCAGCTGCCGTCCCACCGCGACGACGCTCACGATCACGACGGGCTTCGGCGTGTAAGCAGCCGGGCCGAGTGGAACGAACCGCGCTCGCTTCGCGCGGGCGGTCGCCCTACCGGCCTGCGAGAAATAACCCCGTCGCCTGAAGATTGATCACGAAGTGGACGAGCGCCGGCAGTCCGAGCGAGTTCGTTCGTTGACGTCCAGACTCACGTCTTGAGATCAAGGCGGGCGGACTTGAAAAAAGCCTGCGCAGATGCGCAATTAGTAGTGACGGATCGTGTGCAAAGCCTATCGGGAAAGGCGGCCTGGGTCCGGCGGTAAGCGTGAATCCAGATGACGCCGCCCGCCGGGCTCTTGCGCAACAACTCGTCGTACACGCGCTGTTGCCGCGGTGACCGAATGCCGAACCGCGCGAGAAGTGCCGCACGGCAGCCGCCAGCGGGATTAGCCGCTACGAAGCAACCGACGCTGGAATCGCGCGCGACGGGGAACCTGACGAGCCGACCGTCAACGGAGCGAAAGTCGATGTCGCTCGCCCGAAGAAAACCCACCGCCGACACGCGCGTGGTGAACTGAACCGAACTGGGATCCTCGATCGAGGGGCTTAGCGCCAGCAACACCTTCTCATTGTCGCGCAGTCGGAGTAGGTTGCTCCCGAACGCAGTGACGGAACTTGAGACCCTTCGCGGCACGACGTTGAATACGACCCGATCTACCGCAACTTGATAGCGCGGTTCAAGCGCATCTGCTTTGCCGATATTGGTAGCGCTACCAATTACCGCGAGGCTCGACGCGGCGATCGTCTCAGCCGGTGTAAACGAGTCTGAAGAATGGGAATTCTGCGCGTGCTGGACAGTGGGCGGCGAGGACTCTTGCTGCGCCGCTCTGGCGCTATTGCATCCGGCGCAGACGCATGCCAGCGCAGTGACGAGCAACGCAATGCTGACGCGCCGCAAGGCGCTCTGCGAACGCATAACGACGCCGATGACGCATGAGTAGAGCACTCGCGTGTGCCGCCCGTATCAGCTGCTGATGCGGGCTTCGCGCTTCGTGACGCGCCACACGTTGCGCACTTCTTTGATGTGGCTGAGTTTGCGCAGCAGCGTGTGCAGGTGTTCGAGATCGGAGATCTGCGCCGTGATCGAGATGAGCGCGCTCTTGTCGCGTTTCGCGCGCGCGTTGACCGAGCTGATCTGGGTCTTGAGCTCGGCGGCGATGCCGAGCACGTCCTGGAGCAGGCCCGAGCGGTCGTTTGCATCGATCTCGATGTCGACCGCGTGCGTCAGCGCCGACTTCGTCAGCCACTCCGCTTCGAGAATCCGTTCCGGCGCGGCGTTCATGTAGGCGGTGTTCGGGCAGTCCGCGCGATGCACGGAAACGCCGCGGCCGATCGTGACGAAACCCATGATCGGATCGCCCGGGACGGGACTGCAGCACTTCGAGAGCCGCACCAGCACGTCGTCGACGCCGGCGATGCGGATGCCGCTCGAGTTGCGGGCGATGCGCCGCGTCGTCGCCGGCCGCGGCAGCGCCGCGATGTCGACGACGTTGTCGGTCTTCGACTCTTCTTTCAGTCGCGTGACGACCGTCGCGGCCGTCACGTCGCCGAACCCGACCGCCGCGAAGAGATCGGTCACGCTGTTGTAATTGAGCCTTTTAGCGACCTTTTCGATGAATTCGCCGCGCGCGAGATCGGGGCGCAGCTGGGCGCGCGAGAGCTCCTGCTCGACGTGTTCCTGACCCGCGAGCGTGTTCTCTTCCTTGCGGTCCTTGCGGAACCACTGCTTGATCTTGTGCTTGGCACCGCCGGTGCGCACGATCGAGAGCCAGTCCAGCGACGGACGCGAGGCCTTGTTGGTGAGGACTTCGACGATGTCGCCGTTCTTGAGCTGATACTCCAGCGGAACGATCTTGCCGTTCACCTTCGCGCCGACGCAATGATGTCCGACGTCGGTGTGCACCTGGTACGCGAAGTCGAGCGGCGTCGCGGCGGCCGGCATCGAGAACACGTCGCCCTTGGGCGAGAAGATGAACACCTGCGTCTCGAACAGGTCGAGCTT
>JAQBPM010000145.1 GCA_028287525.1 Vulcanimicrobiota bacterium
CGCGTTCCATCACGGCGTCCCGTCGATCGACGGCAAGACCGGCGCCGAGATGGTGTTCGAGCTGAACAAGGTCGCCGGCGCGCACGGCGTCGGCCGCATCGACATGATCGAAGACCGCGTCGTCGGGCTGAAGTCGCGCGAAGTCTACGAGTGCCCCGGCAGCGTGACGTTGATCGAAGCCCACAAAGCGCTCGAGCGGCTCACGCTTACCCGCGACGAACTTCGCCTGAAGGCGTCGCTCGACCAGAAGTACGCCGAGCTCATCTATGATGCGCTCTGGTCGGCGCCACTGCGCGACGCGCTCGACGCGTTCAATGCGAAGATCGCCGAACGGCTCACCGGCGAGGTGCGGGTCAGGCTCGTGCGCGGCCGCGCGGTCGTCACCGGGTCGTCGTCGCCGTTCGCGCTCTACGACGAATCGCTCGCCACGTACGGCGCCGGCGACACGTTCCGCCACGATGCCGCGGGCGGCTTCATCCAGATCTGGGGCCTCCCGGTCGCCGCCGGCGCGGCAAAAGCCGCCGAAGCCGCGAACCGGGCCACCCCGCAGCTGGCGTAGCACACATCATGGCCGGCCTTCAGTGGGGTGGACGGTTCGCGTCCACTCCTGATGCTTCGCTTCTCGCGTTTGGGTCGTCGCTGGGCGACGATCTCTTCATCGCGCGCTTCGATGCGTTGTGTTCGCTTGGCCATGTGGCGGCGTTGCGCGGCGGCGGGATCATCTCCGACGACGACGCGGCCGTTCTGACCGACGCGCTGAACGTCGTGTCGGCCGAGATCGCCGACGGATCGTTCAATGCGTGGGCGATCGGACAATCGTTCGAAGACGTGCACGGCGCGATCGATGCGCGCGTGCGCGAGCTCGCGGGGAAAGCCGGGGAACGGCTGCACGCCGGTCGCAGCCGCAACGATCAGGTGGCGACGACCCTCCAGCTCTATGCGCGCGAGATGGCGACGAACGGCGCGCGCCTCGCCTTGGACATCGCCGCGTTGTGCGAGGATCGCGCCACGGTCGCGCTCGAACGGCAGACCCTGCTCGCCGCTACGACGCACTGGCAGCCGGCGCAGCCGGTGCTGCTCGCGCTATGGCTCGACGCACTGGCGCAAAGCTTCGTGCGCGCGGCCGAACGATTCGTCTCCGTCGCCGCCGACGCGACGCGGTTCTGCCCGCTGGGCAGTGCGGCGCTCGCCGGATCGTCGCTTCCGCTGGACCGCGACGCCGCGGCGCGGGTGCTCGGCTTCGCCGCGCCGTCGCGCAACTCGCTCGACGCCGTCGGCGACCGCGACGTCGTGCTCGACCTGCTCAACGCAGTGATGCGCGCGACCGTCTCCGCCTCACGCGCGAGCGAAGAGCTCGTCATCTGGGCCACGCCTGCGTTCGGCTACATCCGGCTCGACGACGCCGCCTCGACCGGGTCGAGCCTGATGCCGCAGAAACGCAATCCCGATCCGTTCGAACTCGTCCGCGGAGCGGGCGCGCGGTCGATCGGAACGTACGCCGGTGCGGTCGCGTCGATCAACGGGATGGCGCTCTCCTACCATCGCGATCTGCAGGAGACGAAATCGCTCGTCATCCACGGCGTCGGCGCCGGGCTGGCGGCGCTCGACGCGTTCCGGCGGGCATTCGCGCACGTGCATTTCAACCATGTGGAAATGACGGCGCGCGCCGGGGCGGGCTACACGGTCGCAACCGATCTCGCCGACGCGGTGATTCTGGCCGGAGCAACCGCGCGCGAAGCGCACCGGGCCGTCGGAGAACGGGTCCTCGCCGCCGAAGAGGAAGGACGCCCGCTCGACCGCGAGGACGCCCGGCGGCTCGGGGTCCCCGAGGCTCCCGTCGACCCGCTCGGTTCCGTTCTCGGAAAGCGGACCTCCGGCTCCACCCATCCCGATGCCGTCGCCGCCTCGATAGCCCAGACGCGCGAGGAGATGGCCGCGCTCTCGAAAGGTCTCTCGTGATTACCGCCCACGTCGTCGGCGCCAGCGGCTATGCAGCCGCCGAGCTGATTCGCCTGATCGACCGCCATCCGTCGGTCGCCCTCGGCGTGCTCGAAAGCCGCTCGAGCGCCGGGGTCGCGGTCGGCGACGTGTTCCCGTGGCTGCCGCACCTCCACCTCGCGTTCGACGAGACGGGGACGACGCTGGCGCGCGTGCGCGAAGACGACATCGTCTTCATCGCCGGCGGTCGCGAGCTCGCGCGCGAGCAGGCGGCCGCATTCCTCGCCAAAGGCGCCCGGGTCATCGACCTCTCGGATGCCTTTCGGCTCGAAGAACACGCCGGCGACGCCGTCTTCGGTTTTCCGGAACGGTATCGCGATCAGATCGCGGGCGCGCGGCTCATCGCGAACCCCGGCTGCTACGTCACCGCTTCGCTGCTGGCGCTCGTTCCGCTCGCACCGCTGGCCGACCGCATCGCCTCGATCATCATCGATGCGAAGAGCGGTATCACCGGTGCCGGGCGTTCGCCTTCAGTCGGTTCGCTGTTCGCGGAAGTGGACGGGGACGTGCGCGCGTACGGTTTGAGCGGACATCGCCACGGACCCGAGATCGTGCAAGAAGCGCGCGCCGCGGGCATCGACGCGACGATCGTCTTCTCTCCGCACGTCGTTCCGCTCAAGCGCGGGCTGCTCGCCGACCTCTACCTCATCCCGAAGGCGCCCATCGCGCGTGAAGAGGTCGTCGCGCTGTACGAACGGTTCTACGCGGCGAGCCCGTTCGTCACGGTCTTTCGTGACCTGCGCGCGCCGCATCTGCCGGCGCTCGAAGGAACCAACGACGCCCATCTGGCCGTCGCGGAACGCGAAGGCGTCGTCCAGGTGCTCGCGGCGCTCGACAACATCGGCAAAGGTGCCGCTGGACAAGCGGTCCAGAACATGAACATCATGCTCGGTCTTCCGGAGGAACAGGGATTCCATGCTCGCACCCACGCACGCTGACCATATCAACGGCAGCGCGTCCGACGTCCGGCTGATTCAAGTCCGCGGCGGCCTCGGCGCGGTGCCGGGTCTGCGCATGGCCGGCGTCCACGCCGGGATCAAAAAGCGGAAGACCGACTTGGCGCTGATCGTGCTGCCGGGCCCACACGTCTGTGCGCAAGTGATCACCACCAACGAGATCAAGGCCGCGCCGCTGCTCGCGACGAGCGCGCACCTCGAAACCGACGGTGACGCGATCGCGGCGATCGTCTGCAATTCCGGCTGCGCCAACGCCTGCACGGGCGAACGCGGGCTGCGCGACGCGCAGAATACCGCGCGCCATGCCGCGACCGTGCTCGGCTTGCGCGCGACGCAGGTCGTGGTCGCGTCGACCGGCGTCATCGGCGTGACGCTGCCCATGGACCGCGTCTCGAAGGGTCTCGACCGCGCCGCGAAAGCGCTCGCCGAAGGCAACGAAGCCGCCTACGATGCGGCCGAAGCGATCATGACGACCGACCACGTGCCGAAGCTGGCGGCGTACGCGTGGACCGAGAACGGCAAGCGGCACGTGATCGGCGGAATCGCCAAAGGCTCGGGGATGATCGCCCCCAACATGGCGACGATGCTCGCGTTTCTGGTCACCGACGCCGCCGTCTCACGCGCGTCGCTCACCGAAGCGCTGCGCGAAGCCGCGGACGGAACGTTCAACATGATCTCGGTCGACGGCGACATGTCGACCAACGACGCGGTGTACGCCTGCGCGAAACCCGGCAAGGGCGAAGCGACGCCGGGCCTGCGCGCCGCGCTCGCGGCCGTGTGTCACGATCTCGCGGTC
>JAQBPM010000482.1 GCA_028287525.1 Vulcanimicrobiota bacterium
GGACGAGATCGTGGAGTGACGGAGCTCAGGTGATCGGCAAGCCGATCGAGACGCTTGCCGCATAGCCGCTGCCGGGGCTGCCGGAAAGCTCGAGATCGGTCTTCCCTTTCGTCTGCGTCCGGTAGACGTAGTCCGAATCGTTGGTCCTCAAATTGACGCCGCGCGTTCTGTACGGTGCGACGCTGGTGCTGACGTCACGGATCGCGTCTTGCGGAAAGAAGAGCTGAGTCGTGTTCGTGCCGTCGTCGGTCGATGATGCCGAGTTGTATTTCGAGCGCACCCGCAGATGGATGTGCGTCGTGCGCCCGCCGTACCATCCGGGGAAGATCGTGGCGAAGGTCACGCTGCCGCTCTTGTCCGTCACCTGATACCCGCGCAGCCAGGTCTGTGAAGACGTCCCTTCGCTGGGTTCGTCCGAGTACACACCCAACGCGTTGCAATGCCACAGGTCGACCTGCACGCCCGGCATCGGCGCGCACGCCGCTTTCGTGTCGTACACGCGCACCGTCAGCGTCAAAGGCACACCCGCCTGCATCGACGTTCCGTTGAGGTTCGCGCGGACGTTGCTTCGATTGAATCCACTCACGCTGTCGTCCGTGAAAAACGGACCGACCTCGCCTTTGGGGGTGACCGCGCACGCGCTCGACGCGGTTCCCGGTGCTGCCGGCGCCGGCGCGACGCGCACGAGCAACGCTGCTGCGCCGCCGATCAGCCCGAGCGCAGCCGCGCGGCTAAAGAGCTGGCCTTCGTCCGGGTTCATGACGGCTGCGCACGAGCTTTGCCATTAGCGCAGGACATTCTGCTACATGCCGGGCTCCTCTAACCAAGGGGTAGGCGCGATGCGGACGTAACCGCTCGCTTGGTGGATAGGAGAACGGTGGTCCCTTTACGGCCGCCGCGCCGGCACGCCCGGTGGGTGTTTCGCACCCTGACAACGGTGTTTGCGCTGTTGCTTTGCGGGTGCGCATGGATGCCCAGCCCATTGAACATCTCCGTGCACACCGGCAAGATTGGCGACGACGTGCCCGGCGATGCCGTCGCGCGCACCATCAACGTCCAGATCACACCGGTCGTGCGTTCGGTCGAGCCGGCGCTGCGGCCGGGCGCGGCGTCTTGCCCGGCCCACCTCGACATCTCCGAGGGGAAGGTTGGGCACTGCACGCTGCCTGTCGGCGGGATCGCCGTGCCCATTGCGGTGACGTCGGGCAAGGAATTTGCGACGTTCTTCGTCCGGATAGACGGCGTCCTGTTGCCGATGTCTAAAGTCGAACGGTACCTTGCCGCACACATCCTGCGCGAATACGACGTTCGCGCTACAGCGTCGTGCGGCGACCCGCGCGTCCGGGTAATCGCGGTTGGAAGTCACATCCGCTGTGCGATACGCGGCAAAGGCATACCGGGCCAAATCGAATTCAAAGTTACAAACGCCGCGGGGAACGTCTTCATCTACCGCTTCCCCCACATGCAATTACGAGACGCAACGCTCTTCGGACCGTACTTGACCCTTCATCGGGCGGGCCGTCCGACCATCATGCCGGGGGCCGTGCTCGCCGCACTCATCCGGCGCACGGCTATAGATACGGAGGATCCCGATGCCGCTCGCATGCTGCGAGGCTTGCGGGTCGATTGTCCCGCCCGCGCGGATCTCACCGGGGACCGGCACGTGCAGTGCTCGGTATCGGTCGACGCCGGGACGATGCCGTACGAAGCCTGGATCGACGGGACCGCAACGTTTCAGGTGAGAGCACAAAGAACGCTCGCCAACACCAAGCGCATCAGCCTCATCGCCGCCCGGTACTACGAAAACAAGCTGGAAGCCGCCCAGCTTCCTCGGCGCGTCAGCGTAGATTGCGGCCCGGACCGAGTGACGTTCATCGACCGCGACACCAAATTGATGTGCCGGCTCGACGCCGGTGAGGGACCCAGACAACTGACCATCTCCTTTCCGAATTTCCCGTCCAACTCAGTCCTGTACCACGTCGAGCCGCGGCACTAGCCGCGCGCAGGGCCCACCGTGTAGAAGCGCCGGCTGTGGGGAAGAGCGCTCAAGGGGGCACTGGGTCATGGCCGACTACGAGAAGCTCTGCCGCTTTTGTCGCGCTCCGGCGTTCGCGACACTCGTATTCCTCGCGGCCGTCCCGGTTCTGGCCGCGGAGCCGAGCCCCACTCCGTCCGCGTCGCCGTCCCACGCTCCGGCGCCTCTAACTTCGCCGTCCGGCGCTGCCACGCAACGGCTCGATGCGTTCGCCCGCGCCTGGGCCGCCGTGACGGCGTACAACGCGACCGTCACGGTGTTCGAGCAAAAGGACACGCAGGTCCAGAACGTCGTCTTCAACTACGCGTTCCGCAAGCCGGCGAACGTCACGGTCCACGTCGACTCCGGATCAAACGCAGGCGTGACGCTCGCATGGGACGGAGGGACGAGTGTGGTCGCGCATCGCGGTTCCGGGCTCGCCGCCCTCTTCAAGCGAACGCTCTCGCTGCACGATCCGCTGGCGACGACGATTCGCGGATCGTCGATCGATCAGCTGAGCTTCGGTGCGATCCTCGCGCACGCGCAGGCGGAGGCCGGAACGCTCTCCGAGGTTCCGGGCGAAGTCATCGCCGGTGTCCCGACGGATGCGGTGCGGCTAAGCTCTTCGACTCCCGCCGCGAACGCCGCGCTGACGCGCGAAGTGGTCGAACTTTCCACGATCACGCACTTGCCGGTCCGCGTGCTCGGGTACGACGGTGAGACGCTCGTGCGCAGAATCGACTTCTCGAACGTGACGCTTTCGAGCTGACGTCAGGGGCCTTTGGCTTCGATGCGGGCGATGCGTGTGGCAATGTTCGGGCAGAGCATCCGCCCGCCTCCCCAGCCTCCGTGCGAGAGACCCAACGCCTGCGAAGCGGATCGGCGAACCTTGACGGCGGAGACCGGCACATGCGTCAAACGGTCGTCCCCGGGGTTTGGTCCTGGTCGCGGTGGCAAGCCGATCGCGGCTTGGACTTCAACGGTTTCTTCATCGAGACGGATGAGGGGAATCTTGTCGTCGATCCGATCGAGCCCGACGAGAGCACGCTGGCCGAACTGCGCGCGCGCGGCGTCGCGTCGATCCTGATCACCAACCGGGATCACGAGCGGTCGAGCGCAGCCGTCGCGGCTGCGACCGGCGCTCGAACGATCGCGAGCGCGCTCGACGCGCCGCTGCTCGCGCAGCCGGTGTCGCAAACCGTCGAACCGGATGAGTTGGTGCACGGCTGGACGGTGGTGGGCCTCGACGGGTTCAAAACCGCCGGCGAGATCGCGCTCTACCGCCGCGATCTCCGTGCGGCGATCGTCGGCGACGCGATCTGGGGCACGCCGGCCGGCGCACTCACGCTGATGCCGGATGCGAAACTGAGCGATCCCAAGCGGGCCGCGCTGTCGGCGCGCACGCTGCGCGCGCTGTGGATCGACCACTTGCTGGTCGGCGACGGCGCATGCGTGTTCGGCAACGCGCACGCCGCGATCGGCGCGATGCTCGACGCGCGACCGGACGCGCTCGTCAACCGCGTCAACCTCGACGAGCTGTCGTACCGCCGCGATCCGGCCGATCCGTCACCGTTCGGCGCCGGCTGGGCCGAGGCCGGCCGGCTGATCGGTGCGGAGAAGCTCGGCTACGCGGTCGGACGCCTCTCGCGCGGCGACGTGTTCTGCCCGCTCCATTGGCACACGCGTGAAGAAGAACTGTTCGTCGTAATCTCCGGGACGCCCGTGCTGCGCACGCCGCGCGGCACGCACGACTTACGCGCGGGCGACCTCATCGCGTTTCGCACCGAACCCGGCGGCGCGCATCGGCTCGAAAATCACGCCGACGAAGACGCCGTCGTCCTCTTGGTCGCGAACCTCGATTCGGGCGACGTCTGCTACTACCCGGATTCCCGGAAGTTCGTGGTCGAGGCGACGGGGACGCTGGTGCGCGAGGTTCCGCAGCTCGACTACTACGACGGAGAGGCGTGAGCGCCGCCGGGCATCTCGCTCGCTCGCTCGTGCCGGCGGTCCCTGAGGAAGAGAACGTCCTCTTCCGCGGTGCTGAAGGCGGCCGCGAGAGGGTCTGCGGAGGCCTGCGCGCGTACGGAACAGTCTGATGCTGCCGTTCCTCTTGTCCGCGGCCCTCGCGACGGCGCAGCCGACGCCCTGCCCGACCGACATCGTCGTCGCCAACCCCCGGCTCAAAGTCGTGCGCGCGCCCGACCGTGCCTACGACAACGACATCATCACGGTATCCGTCACGAACAACGGCAGCGTGGCGCAGCGCCCGGACGTGCGCCAGCACCTCGACCTGCTGATCGGACCCACGGTGGTCGGCTCGCAGCCTATCCCGCCGCTCGCATCGCACGACAGCTACGAAGCCGCGTTTCGCTTTCAGGTCAAGCACGAAGCGAAGCGCGATCCGCTCAAGGTGACGCTGCGCTTCGTGATCGATTCCAAAACGGCGCCGAACGAGAACTGCACGACCACCAACGACCAGGTCACCGCGATCCTCTGATGCGCGTGCGCCTCGAGCGCCGCGCCGAAGACGAGACGACCGTCACGCTCGTCACCCGCGCCGCGTTCCCCGACGGACCATTGCGGTTGCGCTACGCGACGCGAACCGGCGCGCTGCTGCGCGTCGACGGCGTCGCGCGCGGCGCGTTCGACGCGAAGCACGAATCGATCGTGCTGCCGCCGGCGGGAGGCGAGCACGAGATCTCCCTCGAGGTCGAGCTGCGCGCGCTCCCGGTCGCGGGGCTTCCCTCCGGTGACGGTCCGCGCTGGCGTCTGATGCTGCTCCGCGCGCACGAAAAGCCGCACGAGGAGCTCGAGGTCGATGGCTCCGCTCCGCCGGCGGCCGCCGGGGCGCTCGACGTGCCGCTGGTCGGCCACTCGCACCTCGACGTCGCGTGGCTGTGGACGTACGATGCGACGAAGCGCAAAGCCGTGCGCACGTTCGCGACGGCGTTGCGGGAGATCGAGCTCGACGAACGGTTTGTCTTCTCCCAGAGCCAGCCGCAGCTCTATGCGTGGGCGTTTGCCGCGGAGCCGGAGCTCGCGGCCCGCGTGCGGTCGCACTGCGCGGCGGGCTGGGACGCGAGCGTCGCGTCGATGTGGGTCGAACCAGACTTGCACGCGCCCAGCGGCGAATCGATCCTGCGCCAGTTCGCGCACGGCGTCGCGTGGACGCGCGAGACGCTGGGCGTCACGCCGTCCGTCGCGTGGCTGCCCGACACGTTCGGTTTTCCGTCGACCTTCCCGTCGCTCGCGTCGCACGCGGGCGTCCCGTACTTCGCCACGACGAAGCTGCAGTGGAACGAGAAGACCCGTTGGCCGTACCCGCGCTTCCGCTGGAGCGGCGACGACGGTGCATCGGTCGTCGCCGCCGTCATCGACGCGTACGGCGGCGATCTTACCCCGCAGCGCATCGCGACGGCGCGCGAGCGCGACGAGCCGCTCGTCGTCGGCTACGGCGACGGCGGCGGTGGCCCGACCGACGAACAGCTGGCGCGCGTCGGCCCCGGCTCGCGCGGCTGGACGCCCGTCGACGCGTGGTTCGACGACGTCGCGGCTCACCCGCTGCCGGACTACCGCGGCGAACTGTATCTCGAGACGCATCGGGGCACGTACACGACACATCACGACGTGAAGGCGCGCAACGCGGCGCTCGAGCGGACGCTGGCGCATGCGGAAGAACTCGCGGCCTGGTGCGTTGCGGTTCGCGCGCCGCAGAGCGTGCGCGCGTCGCTGGCCGAAGATCTGCGCACCGCATGGCGGATCGTGCTGCGCGCGCAATTCCACGACGTGATCTCCGGCACCGCGATCCGTGCGGTGTACGACGACGTGCACCAAGAATACGACCGGGCGGAAGCGATCGCCGCGCGCGTCGCCGCGTCGGCCGCCTCGATCCTGCCGCGCGCCGACCTGCAGCTCATCGCCCCGCCGGCGATTGCGCCGGAGCTCAGCGACGGTCTGTGGGAGTTCCGCAACCCGTACGTGCGGGCGCGCGTGCGGGACGACGGCACGATCGTCGAGTTCGGCACCGCGGAGGGACCGAACGTCGCGGCGATCGTCAACGCGCTCGCCGCGTACGCCGATCGTCCCAAGGCGTGGGACGCGTGGAACCTCGATGCCGGATACGAAAATCGTCCCGTTCGCGTGCGGCCGGACGGCGTATCGCTCGAGGACGGCGCGCTGGCGGTGCGGTTCACGATCGGTAAGCGGTCGCGCGCGACGATGCGCATCGCGCTGCACGACGGCGAGCCGTTCCTGCGGGTCGAAATCGCGGTTGCGTGGCACGAGGATCACGTCGTGCTCCGCGCCGAGCACCGGCTCGCCGTCGAAGCGCGCGACGTGCGGTACGGTCAGGCGCACGGAACGCTGCTCCGCACGGCATTTCCCACCACGGACGCCGAGCGCGCCCGCTTCGAAGTTCCGGCGCAGCGCTGGGCGCACGTTACGAGCGGTGAGGCGGGATTCGCGGTGTTCACGCCCGACCTCTACGGCTGGAACGCGGTCGGCCTGCGCAACGGGGGAATTCGCTTGGGAACGTCCCTGCTGCGCGCACCGCGCTGGCCCGATCCCGAAGCGGACCGCGGCGAAACGCGCCTCGCGTACGCGTTCGTGCCGACCGACGGCGCGCCGATCTCGGCGCTGGAGCACGCGTGGGTCGAGTACACGTCCGAAGACCGAGTGCATCTGTTCACCTGCGAGGATCCCTCCGTCCTGATCGTCGCCGCCTATCCGTCCGCCGACGGGTCGGCCGTGATCGTGCGCGTGCGCGAGTGCGACGGCGAAGCGCGGGCCGTCGCGCTGCGCTGCGGCGGCCGCATGCGCGAAGC
>JAQBPM010000484.1 GCA_028287525.1 Vulcanimicrobiota bacterium
TGGCGAAGTCGTCAACCATCTTCTGGTAGCGCGGCTCGGCGATGGTGGTGGATTTGAGCGTCAGCAGATCGGGGACCGGCTTGTTCTTGTCCAGATGGATCGCGTACTCGCGCGCGTGCGCCAGATAGTGGGGATCGGTGAAGCTGAACGCGTGCGAACCGCTGCGGTCGCCCGCCGTCTGCGCGATAGAGATCACGTACACGTTGTCGGTATTCGTGCCGCGCAGCGGTTTGCTCTGCAGTTCCCAGATGCCGTCGCGCACGAGCTCGTCGAACGCGAACGTCACGTCGTAGCCGTTGATCGGGTACGCGAACCGGGCGACCCGGCTGCCGGATCGGTTCTGGGCCTCGTAGTAGACCGTCGACTTGCCGTCGATGTTCGTCATCCGCAATTGCTCGCGAGCGATCGGCCCCTTGGCGTGGGTGACCACCTCGCTCAGCCGGATCTCGGAGCGCTGGTAGCGCACGGAATCGACCGCCTGGAGCCGCTGGTTCTCAGCGGCCCAGAACAATTTGACCCCGACGACGAGCCCGACGATCGCGACCAGCACGACGAAGAGCGATGTGGGAAAGCGGCGCATCCCTTCCTACTACCCGCCTAGGAGGTCCGGAGTGTCAGGCCTGGGCGTCCAGGACCTGGTTGACCACGGCGTCCGCCGCCGCGTTCGCCTTGCGGGGGACGTGCCGGATGTCGTAGTTGGCGAACTTCCGCAGCAGGCTCTTGGCCTGAGCGTGCAGCGGGATGAGGCCGGCGTGCTTGACCCGGTACTGGCCGGAGATCTGCTTGACCACCAGCTCGCTGTCCATCCGGATCGCGATCTCGTCGACGCCGCGGTCGAGCGCGGCCTTGAGCCCCTCGAGCAGCGCGGTCCATTCGGCGACGTTGTTCGTCGCGACCCCGAGGAATTTGCCAATCTCCTCGAGCACCTCGCCGCGTTCGTCGTACAGCACCGCACCCGAGGCGGCGGGACCAGGATTGCCGCGGGAACCACCGTCGGCGTAGAGCGTCGCTTTCACGTCGAGAAGGGGAACCACATCGAACCGCCTATTACCTCCCTTCGACAGCAAAGCGTCGGGCAGTGGCGCAGCTTGGTAGCGCACTAGTCTGGGGGACTAGGGGTCGCAGGTTCAAATCCTGTCTGCCCGACCAACAGTGAAGGGGCCTCGCGGCGCAAGAACTCGCGAGGCTTTTTCGTTCTCGCGCAGCGAGCGGCCGCATTGCTGTGAGGAACGGCCGAGGCACAGTGCGAATCGCGCCGCATGGCAAAATCACTTTCGCGCGGGCTTGCGCTCAAGCGCATCTCCGCCATACCGTTCGTCGCGTTCGGGATCTCCGCGACCCTCTCGCCGGCGCAGGCCGCCGACAACAAGGCACAGTTCAAATATCAGGACAAGCCCGGGCCGCAAGGTCAGAAGTGCTCGGGGTGCCGCTTGTTCAAGCCGCCCTCTTCGTGCCAAGTCGTCACCGGAAAAATCAGCCCCAACGGCTGGTGCACCGCCTGGGTAAAGAAATAGTTGTGCGATAAGCGACCGGAGCCGCTCCCAACGAGCGGTCACCGGTCGTCCTTTTGGATTTTGGTAAGGTTTGGCCTGACGCCGCGCGAAGCGGCGGCCATGGGTAAGAACTTTGTCTCGCGCGGTCTCGCGCTGAAGAGCATCGCCGCGATCCCGTTTGCGGCACTCGGCATCTCCGCCGCGTTGTCACCGGCGCAAGCCGCGACCGACAACAAAAAGCAGTTTAAATATCAAGACAAACCCGGCCCGGGCGGCGCGAAATGCGCGAGTTGCCGGTTCTTCAGGAAGCCCAATGCGTGCACGATCGTCCACGGGAAGATCAGTCCCAACGGATGGTGCATCGCCTACGCGAAGTGAGGCCGTGCGGCGGGCCTTTTGGGCCCGCCGCACGCCGTAAAGTCAGCCGGCTTTGCGCTTGTGCAGGATGAACTGGTTGCCCTCGGGGTCCTCGCCGAACGCCATGCGGCACGCTGGCGTGTCGGTCACTTCGCCGTCCTCGTGGAAATGGACGCCGAGCGCCTTGCATTCCTCGACGGCACGCGCGACGTCGTCGACCGCGAACATCACCGACCCGCTCGTGCCGGCGGAGGCGCCGTCGGTGCCGTAGAGCCCGAAGCTCGTGCCGTCGGCGAAGGTCCATTCGCTGATGCGCCCCGGCATGTGCGTCGCCGGCTCGCCCAGGAACGCAGCGTAGAATTTCGTGAGCGTATCGGTGTCCTGCACCGTGTAATAGTTCGCGTCGATCCCGTGTACGTGCATCGCTGACCTCCGGGTCACGAAGTGGTCGCGCTCGAGGCGCCCGCTTCTCTTCGCCAAACGCAAAGCGGGCTCTCTTTCGAGAGCCCGCTTCGTTGTCTCACCCGCGACGAAACGCGGGTTACTTCTTTTTCTTGGCGCCCGATTTCTTGGCGGCAGCAGCGCCGCGCTTCGGTCCGCCGACCGCATCTTTGAGGCCTTTGCCCGCCGAGAACGCGGGAACGCGGCGTGCCGCGATCTTCAGCGATGCGCCGGTTTGCGGATTGCGGCCCACTCGCGCTTTGCGTTCGCGAACGACAAAGCTGCCGAACGGAATCAATTGCACTTTGTCGCCGGCTTTGAGCGCGGCGGTAATCTCATCGAGGATGAGGTCAACGATCTCACCGGCCTGTCGCTTCGAGAGCTCGTGTTCGTTGGCCAGGGAGTCGACGATATCGGCTTTGGTCACTCTGTAATTGCACCTCTATGGAACGTCGTAGCGAAACGGCTGCGATAGTTCCCGCGGGCCGCTCGTTGCTGGAGGAAGGGATACGCTTGCACGCCGCCCGCTCCTCCTGTCCTTCGACCGAAAAAGGGCGCTGCAACGGGAAAAAGGCGGGAACGGTTATCGCTAAGCATGGATCGGATCATTACTGCCTCCGCCGCGCGTGGCACGGTCGCACTCGTGGCGGGGATCACAACGGACCTCGTACGTGAGGTTCGCGACCGCCACGACTTGGCGCCCACCTCGAGCGCTGCAGTCGGTCGCCTGGTCTCGGCCGCCGCGCTGCTGGGTACCTCGCTGACGGGGCGCGAGCGCCTCACGCTGCAGGTCGTCGGGGACGGGCCGATCCGCGCGCTCACGGCCGATGCGTGGAGCACGGGGCCCAAGCGCATCGGCGCTCGCGCCTACGCACGCAACGGCCGAGCGGACCTCCCGCTCAACGCCAACGGGAAGTTCGACGTCGGAGGGGTCGTCGGGCGCGGCCAATTACAGGTGACCCGAACGTACGAAGTCGGGCAGCCGTACTCGGGAATCGTCCCCCTCGTATCGGGTGAAATCGGCGACGACGTCGCGGCGTATCTCGCGAACTCCGAACAAATACCAAGCATCGTCGCCGTCGGCGTCCTGGCGGACCCGAGCGGCATTCGCGCGGCCGGAGGGGTGATCGCGCAAGTGGGCCCCGGCGCCGACGAAAAGACGGTCGCCGCGCTCGAACGCGCGGTCGCCGCGATGCCGCCGGTGACGACGCAAATCGCCGACGGCGCCGACGAGACGGCGCTGCTGCACGCGGTCGCCGGAGCGCTCGACCTCAACATCTTCGAGACGTTCGAGATCGACTTCGACTGCCTGTGCACCCGCGAAAAGGTCGAGACGGCGCTGCTCGGCCTCGGCAAGGACGAGCTCGCGAAAATCGCGCGCGAACAGCCGGAGACCGAAGCGAAATGCGACTTCTGCGGCCGCAAATACACGCTCAGCGCAGACGACGTCCGCGCGCTCTCCGCGCGGCTTTAGTGGTGTTCGGCAGCCGGGCCGGCGGCGGCTTCCGGGCCGCCCGTCTTGGCCCCGCCGATGCGCGGGCGGAACTCTTCGATGATCTTGCCGTGGCCAAGGTTGGTGTACCACCACCCGCACTCGCAGCGCACCGGCGCACCGTGGTCGGGCGGGTACGGGTAGACCCGCTCGCAGCGCGGGCACGTGAACACCGGGCCGTGGATCGCCCCGGACGGTGTGTAGGTGACGGCGGCCGCCGAGGCCGCGGGACGATGGGTCGACATGTGAGTGCTTTGTTTTCCCTCTACGGAATGACGCGGACGAACTTGCGGGAGCCGACCTGGAGAACGGCCGGGGCGGTCGCGGTCCAGCGCGCTGCCGGATCCTCGACCACGGCTCCGTCGATCTTGACGGCGCCCTCGCCGATCAGCCGCGTCGCCGCCCGCTTCGACTCGGCGAACTTCGCCGCGACGATGACGTCGGCCACCTTGGAGTGATCGCCCAGCGGCAGCTCCGGCATCTCCGCCGGAATCTCGCGCCGCTGAATCGTCCGCTCGAACCAGTCGCGCGCCGACCGCGCAGCCTGGGGATCATGATACATCGCCACCAGATCCTCGGCGATACGCTTTTTCTCGTCCATCGGCGCGAGCCGGCCCGCGGCGAGCCCCGCCTCGAGCTCGGCGACCCGCTCGGCCGGCCACCATGCGGCGAGCCGGGCGTACCGCGGGATCAGCTGGTCCGGGATGCTCATGGTCTTGCCGAACATGTCGTTCGGCGGGTCGGTCAGCCCGATCTGATTGCCGAGCGATTTCGACATCTTCTTCTCGCCGTCGAGTCCCTCGAGCAGCGGAACGGTGATGCAGATCTCCGGCAATTGGCCGGCGTGCACCTGATACGGCCGGCTGATCAGCAAATTGAAGAGCTGATCCGATCCGCCGAGTTCGACGTCGACGTTCATCGCGACGGAGTCGTACGCGACCGCGACGGGATAGACGAACTCGTGCAGCGCGATCGGAGTCCCCTGCTCGTACCGCTGCTTGAAATCGTTGCGTTCGAGCATCTGCGCGACGGTCGTCTGCGAGAGCAGCTTGTAGATGTCGCTGAACGTCAGCGCGGAGAGCCACTCGCTGTTGTAGCGCAGCGTCACGCGGCTCATGTCGAGCACTTTGCCGGCCTGCGCGGCGTAGGTCCGCATGTTCGCTTCGATCTGCTCGGTCGAGAGCGGCGGGCGCAGCGCGTTGCGCCCGCTCGGATCGCCGATTCGCGCGGTGAAGTCGCCGATGAGCAGGATCACGTCGTGCCCGTCGTCGACGAACCGCTGCAGCAGGCGCAGCACGACGGCGTGCCCGATGTGCAGATCCGCCGAGGTTGGATCGAGCCCGAGGTAGACGCGCAGCGGGCGCCCCGTCTCGAGCCGCTGCGCGAGCTCGCCGAGCGTTTCGACGTGATCGCAGCCATCGGTCAAGAACAACGCGCGTTCGCGCGCCGTACGATACGGTTTTGCCATCGGTGCGTCGGTCATCAGTCGGTCATCAGCTCGGCGAGCGCAATTCAAACACGGTGACGCCGCCGCCTCCCTCGTCCGCGTTGCCGTACCGGACGCCCTGCACGAGCGGATGCGCCTTGAGGTGCTCCTGGAGCCCGCGGCCGAGCAGCCCGGTGCCCTTTCCGTGGATCAGCCGGAGCGGCGAATGCCCAAGCATGAACGCATCGTCGATCCAGCTGTCGACCAGCGGCGCCGCGTCCGCAAAGCGCTTCCCCCGAACGTCGATCTGCGTCTGCGCCGTCGAAGCGGCTTCGAGCGCGGCCGCACCCTCACCCCGCCCCCCGCCGTCACGCCGAGCGCCAGTGTCACCCTGAGCCTGTCGAAGGGCCCCCGTCCGCTCATCGCGCCCAACCGTCGAAGACGACCGGAAGCGCAAATCCCCCTTCGGCACGGTCATCCGCATCGACCCGATCTGCACCAGCGCGCTGTCGCCGAGATCTTCGATCACCGTTCCATCCTGATCCCACGACGTCACGTGGACGCGATCGCCGACGCCGACGGCGCGCGCCGTCTCACCCTCCCGCAGGCGCTCCGGCCGCGCCTCCAGCCCGAGCTCGCGATGCATCTGATCGAGCGTGCGCGCCAGCAGATCGGCTTGCCCTTGCGTCACCTTGGGCGCGCGCGCACCGCGTTCGGTGCGCTCCGCCGCACGCCGCTCGAGCTCGGCGGTGAACCCGCGCAGCGCCTCGGCGAACCGCGCGTCGGCCGTCTTGGCGAGCTCGCGCCGTTCGCGTTCGAGCGCCTCCGCACGGCGGCGCGCGTTGTCTTCGAGCGAGCGCAGGTGCGCGCG
>JAQBPM010000372.1 GCA_028287525.1 Vulcanimicrobiota bacterium
TGCGCCGGCTCGAAGCGCGCGGCGAGATTCGCGGCGGCCGCTTCGTCAACGGCTACGTCGGCGAACAGTTCGCCCTCCCGGAAGCGATCGAAGCCTTGCGCGCCGCTCGCCGCACCGCCGGCGACGACACCGAGATCGTCGCCGTCTCCGACTACGATCCGCTCCGCATCGCCGTCGCGCTGCTGCCGGCCGCGCCCGGTCCGCAGCCCTTGCGCGCCGCAGCCGCGACCTAGCCCACCTCCGTCAGGCGTCGCGCTTCTGCGCCGACGCGCGCTCGTGGACGAACGACCAGAAACGGTCGTCGCGTTCCGACGCGCGGCGGTGCCAGCGCGAGAGCTTCGACGCAGGCAGAGCAACGAAGACCGTCACGACCAGCGCGTACGCGACGCCTCCGAGCAGCACGACCGGCAGCCGGTCGACGATCGGGTCGAACAACCATTGCGCCGCGATGAGGTTCGGATGCCCCATCCGTGAGATCGCGAGCCCCGCGAACGCGGCGTACGCGATCAGCAGCGACGGCCCGATCACCTCAACGAGATCGCGGCCTCGGCGCGCCAATCCGTAGAGTGCTGCGACCAGCGCCGCGACCGCGGGCGCGACGAGCGGGTTCCAGTCTGCCCGGTCGCCGAATTCGGCGAGCACGAAACCACAGGCGAGCGAGGCGACGACGAATGCCGCGACGCGCATCCAGCCGTTCATGGTACGGAAGTTCGCCGCCGGATCGCCTCCTCATGCTCGTGGGTGGCGCAAGCGCGCACGCTGAACAGCGCCTCATGCGAACGGTACGATTGGGGCGCACGGGACTGAAGATCTCGGAGATCTGCCTGGGAACGATGACCTTCGGGCTGCAGACCGACCGCGAGGAGTCGTTCGCGATCATGGACGCTGCTCAAGAGGCCGGGGTCGATTTCATCGACGTCGCCGACGTCTACCCCGTCGGCGGGACGCTCAAGACCGCCGGCCGGACGGAAGAGATCGTCGGCGCATGGCTGGCCGGCAAGCGCGACCGGTTCGTCGTCGCGACGAAAGCCTACGGCCGCATGGGGCCGGGTCCGAACGACATGGGTCTCTCGCGGCGGCATCTGCTCGACGCGTGCGACGCGTCGCTGCGCCGCCTCGACACCGACTACATCGACCTGTATTACATCCATCGCTGGGATCCGGAGACGCCGATCGACGAGACGCTGGGCGCCCTCGACGACTTGTGCCGCGCCGGCAAGATCCGCTACGCCGGCTGCAGCAACATCGCCGCCCACCAGATGATGGCGTCGCTGTGGACGGCGGATCGCGAACGCACCATTCGCTTCGACGCGGTGCAGCCGCGCTACAACCTGCTCTACCGCGCGATCGAAGCGGAACTGCTTCCGGCCGCGCAGGCGAACGGAGTGGGAGCGGTGGTGTTCAACCCGCTCGCTGCCGGAGTGTTGACCGGGAAATACAAACGCGGCGAAGCACCGCGCGAAGGGACGCGTTTTTCGCTCGGCACTGCCGCCGAGCTGTACCAGAAGCGCTATTGGCAGGACGAACAGCTCGACGTCGTCGAGCGCCTCGCCGCGGACGTTGCGTCGCGCGGGAAGTCGATCACGCACGTCGCGTTGCGCTGGGTCCTCGATCAGCCCGGCGTCACGTCGGCGATCGTCGGTGCGAGCCGCGCCGAACAATTGCGTGACTCGCTCAAGGCGCTCGACATCACGCTGGACGACGCCGACCGCAAGGCGTGCGACGAAGCGTGGTACGCGCTCCCGCGCCGCCGGCCGAGCGAAGAGCCCTAGGAACCCTAGGTCCGGATCTCGGCGCAGCCGATCACCGGCGAGCCGACGTCGTGCGTCTTGTGGACCAAGAGAACCTCGCCGACGAGATTTTCCAGCTTGGTGTTCGGGAGCCGCGTCTCTTGCGTGCTGCCGCCGAACGAGCCCAGCGGCCATTTCGAGTTCTGCGCGTACGCCTTGCACGTCCCCGTGCGCAAGTCGAGCGATGCTTCGCCTGCGATGCCGCTCTCGAGGGAGACGGCGACGTTGACGTTGCTCCCCATCTGAAAGAACGTCACGTTGCCGCGCGTGCCGCCTTGGCCCACCGGTTTGATCGTCGCGACGAGCGGGTTCTCGATTGCCAGCGCCGGCGTCGCGAGAAGAACCGCGCAGTACGCGGCAGCGACGGCGGCAGCACAGATGATTCGGGTGCGCACGCCGAGGTGATGCCCAACTCCGACGCGTTCCCAATCGGTCGCGCCGTCACACTCGCGTCGTCGTTACGAGCCTTGCCGCGTGACCTCTTCGCTGCCGGTCGGGTAGTGGTCGGTGCCCAGGGACGGCCGCGTCCACCGCGTGCCGGAACCGCTCCCGCCGCCGACGGCGACGTTGGACGTGCGCGGCGTCGTAATCCACGCGCGGCCCTCACGCGCCGCGACGTTGAGATACGCCGCGTTCGCGATCCAACGGTCGGCGCCGTGAAAGACGTTGCGCGTCTGCTCGGCGTTCAGCGGGGGAACCAAGACGGTATCGTAGACGATCGGCTCGTTGCGCTGCTCGTCAAACCGGTCCGGGATGACGCGCCAGCGTTCGACGTCGCCGTCGGTCGCGAGAGAGCGCCCGCGGAGCTCGGCGGTCGCGTCCGCGG
>JAQBPM010000053.1 GCA_028287525.1 Vulcanimicrobiota bacterium
TGCTCGTTCTGCGTTCCCGGCGGAATGCGCATCTGCACGGTACCCGTCATCGTCGGCACGCGCACTTCGCCGCCCAGCACGAGATCGTACGCGCGCACCGGAACCTCGACGTAAAGATCGTCGCCGACGCGTTCGAACGTCGGATCTTCCTGCACGTGAACGGTGAGGTAGAGGTCGCCGGCGGGGCCGCCGTGAATCCCGCGGCCGCCCTGCCCGAGGAGGCGCAGCCGCTGACCGTCGCGCACGCCGCGCGGGATGCGCACCTCCAGCGTCTTGGTCGTGGTGACGCGTCCGGTCCCGTGACACGTCGGACAGATGCGCCGCTGCAGCACGCCGGTGCCGCCGCACGTCGGGCACGTGTCGTCGAGCTCGAGCGAGACCGTCTTCGTTCCGCCGACGTACGCGTCGCGCAGCGACACTTCGATCGAGCCGTCGATGTCTTGCCCGCGGCGCGGCACGTCGGTGAACGTCGTCGAGCGGCGGCCGGCCCCGGAGAAGAACGTCTCGAAAAAGTCCGAGAAGCCGTCGCCCGCGTATTCGTTGCCGAAAGGCGAAGAACGCTGCTGCTGCTGCTGCGGTTCCGCCTGATCGGACGCGCGCTGCCAATCGCGCCCCAGCGTGTCGTACTTCTTGCGCTTCTTCGGGTCGCCGAGGACTTCGTAGGCCTCCTGGATCTCCTTGAACTTCTCTTCGGCCGCCTCGACGTCGTCCGGGTTCGCGTCGGGGTGCCACTTGCGCGCCAGCTTGCGGTATGCCGCCTTGATCTCTTTTTCCGTCGCGTTCTTCGGAACGCCGAGAATCTGGTAATAGTCCTTGTAGGCGACCGGCATCGCGCGGCCGGCTATGCGTTCTTCGCGACGACGACCCGCGCGGGCCGGAGCAGCTCGTCGTCGACGAAGTATCCGCGCTGCGTTTCGGAGAGCACCGTCTCGTCGGCGACGTCGGGGGCGCGCTGCGTGGAGATCGCCTCGGCGACGTTCGGATCGAAGTGCGCTCCGCTGCCGGCGGTGACGACCGGCGTCACGCCTTCGCTTTCGAGCGCGGCCTCGAAGCCGCGCAGCGTCGCCTCGAGGCCGGCTCGCAGCTCCTGCGAGTCGTCGTACCGCAGGGCGCGTTCGAGGTTGTCCAGCACGGGCAGAAACTTCGTCAGCACGCGTTTCTTCACGGCGCGCACGGCGTCGTCGCAGCGGCGCTGCAGGCGCTTCTTCGTGTTTTCGTTTTCGGCGACCGCATAGAGGTACTTCGCGCGAAAGTCTTCCGCCGGCTCCGGTTCGGCGGAAGACTTGGCCGGCGTTTCCTCCGGTTCTCGTTCCACTCAGCGCCGCCCGCCCGCTACGGGGCTTCCTTGAACTCGGCGTCGATCACGTCTTCACCGGCGCTCTTGCTGCCGCTCGCACCGCCGCTGCTTCCGTCGCCGCCCGCGCCGTTCGAGCCACCCGCACGTGATTGGCCGCCGCCGCCGCCCGCCGCGGTTGCCGCATACAGCGCCTCACCCATTTTCTTCGCTGCTTCCTGCACCCGCGCGACGGCACTCTTGACCTGTTCCGCCGTTCCGTTCTCGGAGGCGCCGCGCAAATCGGCGAGCGCCGATTCGACTTCGCTGCGCAGCGCCGGGAGGAACCGCTCGCCGGATTCCGTCAGCGTCTTCTGGGTGGTGTACAAGAGGCTTGACGCCTCGTTGCGGACTTCGGCCTCTTCCCGCTTGCGGCGATCTTCGGCGGCGTGCGCCTCGGCGTCGCGCACCATCCGGTCGATGTCTTCCTTGGAGAGATTGGTCGTTGCGGTAATCTCGACTCGCTGTTCTTTGCCGGTGCCGAGATCTTTCGCGCTGACCTGGACGATGCCGTTGGCATCGATGTCGAAGGTGACCTCGATCTGCGGGACGCCGCGCGGCGCCGGCGGGATCCCTTCGAGCCGGAAGCGCGCGAGCGTCTTGTTGTCGGCCGCCATCTCGCGCTCGCCTTGGACGACGTGGATGTCGACTGCGGTCTGACCGTCCTCGGCGGTGGTGAAGATCTCCGACTTGCGGGTCGGGATCGTGGTGTTGCGCTCGATCAGCTTGTGGGTGAGCCCGCCGACCGTCTCGATGCCGAGCGAGAGCGGGGTGACGTCGAGCAAGACGACGTCGCGGACTTCGCCGGAGAGCACGCCGGCTTGAATCGCCGCGCCGACTGCCACGACTTCGTCCGGGTTCACCGACTGGTTCGGCTCCTTGCCGGTCAGCTTGCGGACCAGCTGCTGGATCGCCGGCATGCGCGTCGCGCCGCCGACCAGGATGACCTCGTTGATGTTCGCGATGTCGAGCTCCGCGTCGGCGATCGCGTTCTTGAAGGGCTGGATGCAGCGCTCGGTGAGATCGGCGGTGAGCTCTTCGAACTTGGCGCGCGTGAGGGTGTACTCGAGATGCTTCGGCCCGGTCGCATCAGCGGTGATGAACGGCAGGTTGATCGTCGTTTGGACGACGCTCGAGAGTTCGATCTTCGCCTTCTCCGCGGCTTCCGTGAGCCGCTGCAGCGCTTGGCGGTCCTGCCGCAGATCGATCCCGTTCTCGCGGCGATACTGGTCGATCAGCCAATCGACGATGCGCTGGTCGTAGTCGTCGCCGCCGAGATGGGTGTCGCCGTTCGTGGACTTCACCTCGAAGAGACCGTCGCCGACTTCGAGGATGGAGACGTCGAACGTCCCGCCGCCGAGGTCCCAGACGAGGATCGTCTCGTGCGTCTTCTTGTCGAGACCGTAGGCGAGCGCGGCGGCCGTCGGTTCGTTGATGATCCGCAGCACCTCGAGGCCCGCGATCCGGCCGGCGTCCTTGGTCGCCTGACGCTGCGCGTCGTTGAAGTACGCCGGGCACGTGATGACGGCTTTGTTCACTCGATCGCCGAGATACGTCGACGCGTCGTTCACCAGCTTCTGCAGGATCATCGCCGAGATCTCTTGCGGGGTGTATTCTCGCCCGTCGATCTTGACTTTGTGGTCGGTCCCCATGTAGCGCTTGATCGAGGTGATCGTGCGCTCCGGGTTCACGATCGCCTGGCGCTTCGCGAGTTGTCCGACGAGCCGTTCGCCGGTCTTGGTGAACGCGACGACCGACGGCGTCGTGCGGCTGCCTTCGGCGTTCGGAATGACGGTAGGCACTCCGCCTTCCATCACGGCGATTACGGAGTTCGTCGTGCCCAGGTCGATGCCGACAACGGGTGCTGCCATGAAACATTCCCTTCTGATCGCGGCGGATGCCGCGCTATACGGTCGCCGCTTGCATCGCGGCCGCTGGGCGGACGGCGAGCGTCAGGACGCCCGCACGGTCGTCGTAGTCGGCGGCCACGTGGTCGCCGTCGTGGAGTTCGCCGGCGAGGATCATGCGCGCCAGCGGCGTCTCGAGTTCGCGTTGGATCGCGCGCTTCAGCGGGCGCGCACCGTACACGGGATCGTACCC
>JAQBPM010000064.1 GCA_028287525.1 Vulcanimicrobiota bacterium
CCGTCATCGACCCGATCAACACCGCTATCTCGACGTACAACAAGTTCACGGCGGCGGGCGGAGGCGCTGCGTGCTACGCTCCGGCGAGCGGGACGACTCCGGGGCCGGCAGTGAGCTGCGCGACGCCTGGTGCGATTGCAAACCCGTACTTCAACGCACCGATCCAGGGCCTGCTGGATCCAAACGGCAACTACGCGACGTACTCAACCTTCCCCGGGCCGCCGACGGTGCAGTACGCGGCATACAACTCGCCCTACGTCGCGACGCTGATCACCCAGTACAAGCGCGGGCCGCTCGCGATCACACCGGCCTTCCAGCTCTCCGCGGGGACGCGCTACGGCGTGCCGGAGACGACCGGCGGGATCACCCCCAACCTCTGCGGCACGGGTCTCCCCGGCACGACGGTCGGTGACCCGCGGTACAACTTCGGTTCGGCCGGCGGTGCGCCGTTCGATGCCGCGAACTGCAACACGAGTCTGATCATCCCGAACCGGTTCACGAATCGCTTCGACGGGATCGGCGACTTCGTCGAGCCCTCACAGTTTGCGATGCACCTGCAGCTCAGCTATGACGTCAGCAAGCGAATCCAGCTCGTCGGCAACTTCACGAACATCTTCACGAGCTGCTTCGGCGGCACGAAGGTCCCGTTCGCGATCGGCGGCGCATGCGGCTACACCGGCCAGCCCGGCGGCGCGTTCTTCGCGATCGGAAACGCGTTCAACCCCGGAAACACGGTCCAGCCCGGACTCGAGTTCCCGTACTACCCGATGTTCGGCAGCTTCCCGTTCACGGGGACCCCGTTCCAAATGAGCTTCGAGGCGCGAATCAAGATCTGAGCTCGCATCCTCGGTGACCCGGACGCCCGGCCCCACGGCCGGGCGTCTTTTTCTGTCAGGAGAGCGAGGCGAGCGGTCCGCGGCGGAAACCAACGCCGCCGGAGGGAAATCGTTACGGCTATGAAGTCCGGTACCGTCGTCCTGTCGACCGCCCGCACGCCCTTCGGGCGTCTCGGCGGCGCGCTTTCCTCTTTGGCTGCCACGACGCTTGGCGCCGACGCCATTCGCAACGCCATTGCTCGAGCCGGGATCGACCCGGCCGAAGTCGAGCACGTCATCATGGGCGAGGTCATCCAGGCCGGCGTCGGCCAGGCTCCGGCTCGCCAGGCCGCGTTCAAAGCGGGCCTCGCGAAGACGACGACCGCCGAGACGGTGAACAAAGTCTGCGCGTCGGGGATGCTGGCCGTCACGTACGCGGCGCGGTACATCGGCGACGGCGACCATCGCGTCGTCGTCGCGGGCGGGATGGAGTCGATGTCCAACGCGCCGTACCTGCTGCCCGGCGCGCGCAACGGATATCGCTACGGAAACGCGTCGCTCGTCGACGCGATGATCCACGACGGCCTGTGGGACTACTATTTCGACGAAGCGATGGCCGCGCAAGGCGCGCGCGTCGCAGCCGAATTGGGCGTGACGCGCGCGGTGCAGGACGAGTTCGCCTATCAGAGCCACAAGCGTGCCTACGAGGCGCACGAGGCGGGCCGCTTCGCCGACGAGATCGCGCCGATCAAGGTGGCGACGAAAGCGAAAGGCAAGATCGTCGTCGACGCGTTGCCCGAGCAGGCGCGCGCGCGCATCCCGGTGCTCGCCGGCGCGAACGGCGCGAGCGATGCCGTGTGGAATCACGTTCCGCCGCAGAACATGGTCGCCGATCCCGCGCAGTACTCGCCGTACGTGACGGGCGACGTTCCGTACGTCACCGTCGATCGCGACGAGCCGGTGCGCACCGACGCGTCGCTCGAGGCGATGGCGAAGCTCAAGCCGATCGATGCCGGCGGAACGATCACAGCCGGCAACGCGCCGGGCGTGAACGACGGCGCCGCGGCGCTCGTCCTCTCGTCGGCGGACTACGCGCGCACGGCCGGGATCGAACCGCTGGCCGAGATCGTCGATCACGCCGGCGTCGCGTGGGATCCGCCGTATTTGGCGCTCGTGCCCGCGATGGCGGCGCAGAAGCTGCTCGACAAAACGGGGTTGCGCGTGAGCGATATCGCCGTGTGGGAAGTCAACGAAGCCTTCGCGGCCGTGGCGCTCACCGCGGCGGCGCGCCTCGGGCTGGACCCGACGATGATCAACGCGCAGGGTGGTGCGGTCGCGCTGGGTCATCCGATCGGCGCGTCGGGGGCGCGCATCGTCGCGTCCGTCGTCCACCAGCTGCGCCGGCGCGGCGGCGGCTACGGCATCGCGGCGATCTGCTCCGGCGGCGGACAGGGCGACGCCGTGCTCGTGCGGGTCGGCTGAGCCCGTGCGCGTTCTCGTGATCGGGGCCGGTCAAATGGGCGGCGGCATCGCGCAGGTGCTCGCTGCCAAAGGCCACGAGGTGCTGCTGAACGACGTCGACGAGGCGCGCATCCGCGCCGGCATCGAGGGCATCGCGAAGCGTCTCGCGCGCGACGTCGAGAAAGGCAAGCTCACGCCCGAACAGCGCGGGAGCATCCTCGAGCACATCGATCCGCGTCCGCATTTCCAGGACCTCGACGTCGCGCTCGCGATCGAGGCGGCGACCGAACGGCTCGATCTCAAGCTCGACCTGTTCCGCTTTCTCGATCGCAACACGCCGCCCGAAGCGATCCTCGCCTCGAACACGTCGTCGATCTCGATCACGATCCTCGGCGCGGCGACGACGCGCGCGGAGCGCGTGATCGGGATGCACTTCATGAACCCGGTTCCGGTGATGAAGCTGGTCGAAGTGATCCGCGGGATCGCGACGGCCGACCAGACCTTCGCGACGGTGCGCGACCTCGCGCTCTCACTCGACAAGACGCCGGTCGAAGTCCGCGATTTTCCGGGTTTCATCTCGAACCGTGTGCTGCTGCCGATGATCAACGAGGCCATCTTCGCCCTGTACGAAGGCGTCGCTTCGGTCGAGGCGATCGACACCGTGATGAAGCTCGGCATGAACCATCCGATGGGACCGCTGGCGCTGGCCGATTTCATCGGCCTCGACACGTGTCTGGCGATCATGAACGTGCTCTACGACGGGTTCGGCGATTCGAAATACCGGCCGTGTCCGCTGCTCAAACAGTACGTTGCGGCCGGCTGGTACGGCAAGAAATCCGGTCGCGGCTTCTACGAGTACTCGGCTTCCGCGAACGGGACGCCCGCAGCGGTGCCGGTCGCCCAGCGGTGAGAGCGGAAGCCTCGCGCGCTGCGTCATTCGAGCTCTCGGAAGAGCAGCGCGCGATCGGCGATGTGGCGCGCGAATCGGCGCAACGCGAGATCGCGCCGTACATCGCCGAGTGGGACCGCTCGCACGTCTTTCCGCGCGCGCTCTACGGCAAGCTCACCGCAGCCGGGCTGATGGGGATGCTCGTCCCGGAAGAGTACGGCGGCGTCGCCGCCGACTACGTGGCGTATGCGCTCGCGATCGAGGAGCTCGGGAAGGTCGACGCGGGGACGGCGGTGACCGTCTCCGTGCACTCGATGATCTGCCACGCGATCGCGAAGCTGGGAAGCGACGCGCAGAAGGACCGCTGGCTCGAACGGTTGGCGACCGGCGACGTGATCGCCGGGTTCGGTTTGACCGAACCCGACGCGGGATCCGACGCGGCGTCGATCCGTGGTTCGGCCCGCCGCGACGGCGATGCGTACGTGCTGAACGGACGCAAGCAATGGTGCACGAACGGCGGGTTCGCCGGCGTCGTGATGGCGATGTTCCGGACGGGCGGCAGCGGAGCGAAGGGGATCAGCGCGTTTCTGGTCGACAGCGCGCTTTCCGGCGTCGTGGTCGAAAAGACCACCGAGAAACTCGGCATTCACACGTCCAACACCGTCGACTTGGCGTTCGATGACGTGCGCGTCCCCGCGTCGGCACGGCTCGGTGCCGAGGGCGAAGGCTTGACGCAGGCGCTCGCCACGCTGACGGCCGGGCGCATCGGCATCGCAGCGCAGGCGATCGGCATCCTGGCCGCGTGCCTGGATGCATCGGTGACGTTCGCGAAAGATCGGGTCGCGTTCGGCAAACCGATCGGATCGTTCGAAGCGATCTCGTTCAAGATCGCGCAGATGGCGACCGATCTCGACGCTGCGCGCCTGCTGACGTACCGCGCCGCCGCGCTCGCCGCGGCCGGCCGGCCGTATGCCGTCGAGGCCTCCAAGGCCAAACTCTTCGCCTCCACCAAAGCGCGCGAACACGCCTCGGAAGCGGTGCAGATCCACGGCGGCTACGGCTACACGACGGAATTTCCGGTCGAACGCTACTACCGCGACGCCAAGATCACCGAGATCTACGAAGGCACCTCCGAAATCCAACAAATCGTCATCGCGCGGAGTCTACTCGGCCGCCTCTGATCATGGGCACGCACGGCGGCGTGTCACCCCGAGCTTGTCGAGGGGCCCTCGTCACGCGTCGTGCCTCACGACAAACGTTGATCGTGAGGCACGGTGCGTGACGGGGGCCCTTCGACAAGCTCAGGGTGACACGATTTTCTCGCGTGACAACGATTTTGCTCACGGTCACACGAGGGTCCACGCCCGAGCTGAAACGCCCGGCGAGACGTGGACCAGCGGCTTGTCGGTGTTCGGGGTGATGCCGGCGGCGCTCAGGAGGCCGTTTTCCGCGACCTCGGCCGTCGCATCGCGCAGCAGCCAGGGCGCGTGGCGCACGTCGCCGCGGCGCGTGTTGCCATGAGGATCAGTGGTGTAGAAACAGTACCGCTCGACGAGCCATTCGTCGAGGCTGCCGGGAGCGCCGACGCGGACGTCTCCGCCGAAGCGCGCCGATGCCGCGAAGGGCGCCGCGCCCGACCGGCGATCGCGCCGCTCCGAACCGTAGCGGCACTCCGTCGCCGTCCACGTTGCGTCGATGCGCGCGCGATAGTACGGCAAGTGCACGATTCGCCGGCCGCCGGCGACTGCGAGCCGGCTCGCGGCGTCGAGGCTGAAGAACCACAGGCCGTCCTTCGCGGCTCCGCGGACGTACGTGCGCACGTTGATCTCGCCGAATGCGGGGAGCGACGCCGCCGCCGGAAATCCGTACGGCCGCGCCGCCGCGATGCGGAACGCGACGACGCTCACCCACGCCGTGCCGTCGTAGGTGTCGAGCTCGAGATCGGCCGGGATTCGGGGCCGCAGTTCGCGCACGTCGACCGGCCAGTGCAGAAACAGCACGTCGCGCCAGTCCATCGCGACGAACGGGCGCGCGCTCACGGCGGCGGCAGCTCGCACACGTCGCGCCTTCCGAACCAGCGGTAGCGGTTGCGGGCCACCCACCGGTACGCCGCATCCCGCGCGTCGCGCGGCACGAGGATCAAAGCGAACGCCAGCGGCCACGGCCAGCGCAAGTTCACCGCGACGTGCAGCACCGCGTCGCTCTGCTCGTAGCGTTTTCCGGCATCGAGCACCACGATGCTCGCCTCCGGCGGCGCGCGCCCTGGTCCGGCGAGGGCCGCGCCCTCCGGTGACTGCAATGACAGAAAGGTGAAGTGACCGGCCGGATCGTTCGCCGCGATGAATCGTACCGCGCCGTTGCAGAGATTGCAGACGCCGTCGAAGAGGACGATCGCCGGCGTCGTGCTCATCGCGTGCGATCAGTGCTTCGCGAACGTATCGCTGACCATGGTGGCGCTCAATCGCGAGTCGGTCGTGTCGGCAAGATCGATGCTGACGTCGTGCCGGATGACGGTGTGCAGGTCGATCGAAATCGGCGAGAGCAGGTCGGTCGCGTACACGGTCTTGCCCTGCGCGGATTGCGTGAAACCGGACCCGCCCTTCACCGTGATGCTCTCGTCGAATTCGAGCGTCGCCCTCGTGCCGTCGAAGGCTGTGACCCGATAGGTTGTAGCCCCGGCTGCGCCCGCGAGCGCCTGCACCGACCACGTGGATCCGGTGTTCACGTCCCGCTCAGCGATCAGCCCGCGCGAGAGAAACGGCAGCAGGCGGAGCGCCTGGGCAGACGGCTGCGTCTTGGGATCGTACGACAAGCTGCCGTCCTTCGAGATGGCCACGCGGATGACGGGCTGCGTGATGGACTTCCCGACGAACGACGCATCGACGACCAGGCCGCCGTCCGCGGTCGCGGCAATCACCGCGACCGTCAGCGTGCCCCGGTCGTCGCTGCCGAAGCGACGGTCGATGGAGCCTGAGCCCGTGCCGATTCCGGAGGCTGAGTTCGAGAACCCGGAGGTGTGCTCGCGGCGCACGGTCGTGCTGCTGTAGGCCACGTCATAGACCAGGACGCGGAGCGGCTTTGGCGCGTCGGCGGCGCGGGCGCCGCCCGCGCAGGCTAGGACGGCGACGCTCGCGGCGAGCGCGGGGAAGAGGCGCTTGGACATCGCGGGACCCTCCATGGATGGTTGTGACCGATTCGGCGCCGCGACCGAGCGCCGCCTTTTCTTGCGACCAATGTCGTCGAGGGACGCAAGGCCGAGCCGCGAAGCCGGGCCAGGCGATGAAACTGATGGAGTATCAGGGCAAGGACCTGTTTCGGCGCGTCGGGATTCCGACCCCGAACGGCGTGTATGCGACGACTGCTGATGAGGTGAAAGCCTACATCAGTGCGCACCCCGGCTCGTGGGTGCTCAAGAGCCAAGTGATGATGGGCGGCCGCGGCAAGGCCGGCGGCATCAAGTTCGCCGACGACGCCGCGCAAGGCGAAACGCTGGCGCGCGAACTGATCGGCAAGGTGCTCAAGTCGATCCAGAACCCGGACGGCGAGGAAGTGAAATCGCTGCTCGTCGAGGAGAAAGTCGATATCGCGAGCGAGGCGTACGTCTCGATCACGATCGACCGCGCGACGAAGCAGCCCGTCGTGATCGTCACGTCGCAAGGCGGCATGGACGTCGAGGAAGTCGCCGAGCACGATCCCGGCGCGATCCACA
>JAQBPM010000077.1 GCA_028287525.1 Vulcanimicrobiota bacterium
GGATCGTGCCGCATGATCCACTCTTCGCTGAAGCTCTTCATGTTGAGCTCGTTCTGCACCAGCGAGATCGACTCGACGCCGCCGGCGACCATCACCTTCGCGCCGTCGACGATGACGCGATGCGACGCCGTCGAGATCGCCTGCAGGCCGGAGGCGCAGTAACGGTTGATCGTCGTCCCCGCCGTACGCAGCGGAAGGCCGGCGCGCAGGGCCGAGACGCGGCCGATGTTGTGGCCGGTCGCGCCTTCGGGCAGGCCGGTGCCGAGCACGACGTCCTCGACCTCGGCCGGATCGATGCCGGCGCGCTTGACCGCGTGCTCGATGACGTGTCCCGCCAGCGTCGCACCGTGCGTTTGATTGAATGCGCCGCGGAACGCCTTCCCGATGGGCGTGCGCGCGGCCGAGACGATCGCCGCCTCAGGCATGTGCCAACTCCTTGGAATAGTTTGCGATGGTGCCGCCGCCGGCGGCGATTTCGAGGAGCATCGGATCGGGGGTCCATCCGAAGCGCTCCATCGCCGCGACGACGTTCTTCACGCCGATCTCGTCGGCGTACCACATCGGGCCGCCGTGATGCGGCGGGAAGCCGTAGCCGTAGATCCAGACCAGGTCGATGTCGCCGGGCCGCAGCGCGATCTCCTTGCGCAGCAGCTCCGCGCCCGTGTTGACGAGCGGATAGATGCAGCGCGCGATGATCTCTTCGTCGGTGACGTCGGTGCGCTGCGGAACGCCGGCTTTCACGGCCAATTCGCGGAACAGCGCTTCGACCTCGGGCGAGGGGATCGGTTCGCGGCCCTTGCCGACCGCCTTGTCGTAGTCGAAGAACCCCTTCATCGTCTTCTGCCCGAGGCGCCCCTGCTCGACGAGCTTTGCGATGATCGGGACGCGGCCGAGCGGCGCGCCGCCCTCCGATTGCGAGATGAAGTTGTAGACGTCGAGTCCGGAGAGGTCGGCGACCGCGAACGGTCCCATCGCCATCCCGAACGTGTTCTTGATGACCTTGTCGATGCGCGAGAGCGGAACGCCCTCTTCCGCCAGCTGTACCGCCTGCGCTTCGTAATCGAAGAGCATCCGGTTGCCGATGAAGCCGAACGCGTTCCCCGAGACCACGCCGACCTTGCGCAGTTTCTTGCCCAGCGCGATGCCGGTGGTGAGCGTCTGCGGCGAGGTCTCCTTGCCGCGGACGATCTCGAGCAGCTTCATGATGTTCGCCGGCGCGAAGAAGTGGAGGCCGACGACCTTGTCCGGGCGCTGCGTCGACGATGCGATCTCGTCGATGTCGAGCGTCGACGTGTTCGAGGCCAGAATGCACTCGGGCTTCGTCAGCTTGTCGAGCTTGCCGAAGACGTCTTTCTTCACCGGCATCGATTCGAACACGGCTTCGACGACGATGTCGACGTCGCCGAGCTCGTCGAACGACTCCTCGAAGGTGATCGCGTTGGCGCGCTTCCAGGCATCCTCTTGCGAGAGGCGGCCCTTGTCGACCTGATACTTGAACATCCCAAAGACGGTCTCGCGCGCTTTGTCGACGGCTTCCGACTTCGTCTCGACAACGACGACCGGGATCCCGGCCTCGGCGAAGGTGATGGCGATGCCGGTGCCCATCGTGCCGCCGCCGATGACCGCGGCCTTCTTGATCTCGAGAGGTTCCGTCTTCGGAAGCCCCGGAATCTTCGAGAGCTCGCGCTCAGCGAAGAAGACGTGGCGCAGCGCCGCTGACGGCGCCGACATCACGAGCTCCGTGAACAGGCGCAGCTCGCGCGCGCTGCCGCGTTCGAACGGCAGCTCGATCGCGGCCTGCACGGCGTCGATCAGCTTGTGGGCGGCGAACCCGCCGTTCTCCTCGGGCGGGACCATCTTGTGCGCCTGCGCGACGACGAACGGCGTCGCGAAGAGGCCGAGGCCCTTGACGCCGAGCTCGGCTTGCCGCTGCGCGATGCGGCGCCGCGGCTTGCCCGCGAACGCCTTCGCGGCGCCCACAGCGTCGGCATCGACGACTTCATCGAGGAGGCCCTGTGTCTTCGCGTCGGGCGCCTTGACCATGTCGCCCTTGAGCATCAGCTGCAGCGCGCCTTGAGCGCCGATGAGGCGCGGCAGACGCTGCGTTCCGCCGGCGCCGGGCAGCAGCCCGAGCTTGATCTCGGGCAAACCGACCCGCGACTTCGTGGTCGCGACGCGATAGTCGGACGCCAGCGCGAGCTCGAACCCGCCGCCCAGCGCGTTGCCGTCGATCGCCGCGACGTAGGTCTTCGATCCGCGTTCCATCGCGTCGAGCACGTCGCGGATCGTCTTGGTCCCCGGTGCCGGCGCCTCTTTGAGGTTGTTGAGATCGTTGACGTCGGCGCCGCCGCTGAAGAAGCCGTTCGAACCGGTGAAGATCACCGTCGTCACAGCGGCATCGGCTTCGGCCGCTTCGACCGCCGCGAACAGTTCGGCCGAGAGCGCGAACGAGAGCGCGTTGACGGGCGGGTTGTCGAGGGTGATCAGCCGGATCCCCTCGCCGAGGTCTTGGAGTTTGACGAGATCGGCCACGATTATGCCGTCACCAGCGCACGGCGCTCGACGTCGAACATCTCGTCGCTGCCGGCCATGACGTCGCCGGAACCCTCGACGATCTGCCGCTGCAGGTAGGCGTGCTGCGTGAGCACGTTGTGCGCGTAGAACGTCGCCGTCTGGATCTTCGCGGTGAAGTACGGGTCGGCATCGCCGGCGGCGCGCTTCTCCGAGGCGATCTTCGCGGCGCGGAACAGCTGCCAGCCGCCCGCGACAATCCCGAAGAAGTTCAGGAACGGCACCGAGTTCGCGAACGCCTTGCGCAGGTCGCCCATCGCGTTCATCCCGATCCACTGCGCGGTGTCGCCCAGCGACTTGGTCGCCTCAGCGAGCGGCTGCGCCAGCGCCTTGATCTCGGGATCGTCCGAGGCTTCGAGTTCCTTCGCGAACTTGCCGATCTGCTTGAGCACCTTGGTCGCGCTGGCGCCCATGTCGCGCACGAGCTTGCGGCCGACCAGATCCAGCGCCTGGATGCCGGTGGTGCCTTCGTAGATCGTGGTGATGCGCACGTCGCGGTACTGCTGTGCGATCCCGGTCTCTTCGATGTAGCCCATCCCGCCGAACACTTGCAGGGCGGTCGAGCACACCGTCTGGCTGTTTTCGGTGAGCCAGCCCTTGACGACGGGGATCATCAGCTCGACGAACGCCTGGTGTTCCTTGCGGACGGCTTCGTCTTCGCTCTTGAGCGCGTAGTCGAGCGAGGCCGCGGTGACGTACGCCAGCGCGCGCATCGCTTCGATGTTCGACTTGCACCACAGGAGCATGCGGCGCACGTCGGGATGCTTGATGATCGCGACGGCCTTGGGGTCGCGGGCCGCGACGTCGCGGAACTGGATGCGCTCCTTGGCGTATTCGACCGCGTGCTGATACGCGCGGTCGGCGATCGCCAGACCCTGCACGCCGACGCTGAACCGCGCCGCGTTCATCATCACGAACATGTACTCGAGGCCGCGGTTCGCTTCGCCGACCAGATAGCCGATCGCGCCCGTTCCCGCCTCGCCGTAGTTGAGCGTGCAGGTGGGGTTCGCGTTGATCCCCATCTTGTGCTCGATGCCGGCGCACTTGACGTCGTTGCGTTCGCCGAGCGACCCGTCCGCGTTCACCATGACCTTCGGTACGATGAACATCGAGATGCCCTTCGTTCCCTCGGGTGCGCCGGGCAGGCGCGCGAGGACGAGGTGGATGATGTTCGGCGCCATGTCGTGCTCGCCGAACGTGATGAAGATCTTCTGGCCCCGGATGCGGTAGGCGTCGCCGTCGGGCGTCGCCGACGTGCGGACCTGGGCGAGGTCGGAGCCGGCCTGCGGTTCCGTCAAGCACATCGTGCCCGTCCACTCACCGCTCACGAGCTTCGTGATGTAGGTGTGCTTCTGTTCGTCGCTGCCGAACTGTTCGATCGCTTCGATCGCGCCCTGATTGAGCAGCGGACCGTTGGCGAAGCCCATGTTCGACGCGTTCCACATCTCGAGCGTCGGGCCGAGCAGCAGCTGCGGCAGACCCTGGCCGCCGTGTTCCACCGGAACGGGGAGCCCGATCCAGCCGGCCTGCGCGAAGCTCTTGTACGCTTCCTTGAAGCCTTTCGGCGTCGTGACGACGCCGTCGTTCCACGTGCAGCCTTCTTTGTCGCCCGACTGGTTCAGTGGGCTGAGGACTTCCGTCGCGAAGGTTGACGCTTCGTCGAGGATCGCGTCGAGAACGTCGGTCGTGTCCTCGTAACCGGGAAGCTTGGCGATCTGCTCGACGCCCGCGAGTTCGCGCAAAACGAACTGCATGTCGCGCAACGGCGCGCGGTAAGTGCTCATGACGACTCTCCGTAGAGGTCGCGGCGGAGCGTCTGCAGCGCCGCGATGAGATTGGTGAGGTAGGGCTTGAAGTTCGCCTTGATGCGCTCGAGGCGTTCCGCCCCGGGCTCCGTGATGCGGTACAGCATCGTGCCGCGCTTCGTCGACGGATCGAGCTCGCCGCGGATGAAGCCGCGTTCCTCGAGCCGCCGCAGGAGCGGATAGATCGTGTTGGGATTGACCGGGAAAATGCCGCCGAGGGTGGCGATGCGCTGCATCAATCCGTAGCCGCTGTCGGGCTGGGCCTGCAGCATTTGCAGGACGAGCGCCGGAAACACGGTCTTGGTCTTGACCTCGCCGGTGAACACGCGGTCGCCCCACAACTGGGTGGGGAAATCGGGAGCCTGCGAGCCGGGCGCGGCCTCATCCGAGGCAGCGCCGGCCGGCCTTGACCGCGAAGCCATATGTTATTTATAATAGGTTAGCGCTAACCCGTCAATCCTGCTTTTTTGGGTGGTGACCTCGTGACGACATGGCCGACGCTCCCGGCGTTCATCGCCGAGCGGCTTTCGCAGCCGCGCTCGATTGCTTTGGCCGAGCGGGTCGACGGGCGAACCATCGCGCTCAGTGCCGAAGACGTGCATCGGCGCGCGGCGGCGGTCGCGTTCGCCCTGCGCGCCCGCGGCGTCGGTGCGGGCGACCGCGTAGCGATCGTTTCCGAAAACCAGCTCGACTGGCTGATCGCCGATTTCGGGATCCTCTATGCCGGCGCCGTCGTCGTCCCGATGTTCGCGACGGTCGCCGAAGACCAGCTCGCCTACATCCTCAAGGACGCGGAAGCGAAGCTGGTGTTCGCCGGAGACGCGGCCGCCGCGCAGCGCGTGCGCGACGCGGTGGCCGCACCGCCGCCGATCGTCGTATTCGGCGCGAGCGGTGACGACGGGATGGACGCCTTCGTGCGCGAGGGCGAGCCGTCGTTCGCGGCGCGCCCGGCAGAGTTGGCGGAGTTCACGGCACAGGTCACGCTCGACGATCTCGCGGTGCTCATCTACACCTCCGGCACGACCGGGACGCCGAAAGGCGTGATGCTCTCGCATCGCAACGTGATCTCGAACGTCTACGGCGCGTACAATCCGGCCGAGACCGGCTTCAGCGCCGGCGAGACGGCGCTCTCGGTGCTCCCGTTCGCGCACATCTTCGAACACACCGATTCGCTGGGCTATCTCTACAATCACGTCACGCAGTACGTCACCACGCCCGACCGCCTGCTCGAAGACTTGCGCGCCGTCCGTCCGCACTACGTCGCGTGCGTTCCGCGCATCTTCGAGCGCGTGCTCGCCGGCATCGTCGGCAGCGCGCTCCAGGCCGGCGGCGTCAAAGCGAAGCTCGTTCCGTGGGCGATCGAGGCGGGTGCCGCCTACGAGCGCGACACCCGCGCCGGCGGGGCGAACCCGCTCCTGCAGCTGGCGAACGCCGTCGCCCAAGCGCTCGTGCTCAAGAAGATCAAGCCCGCACTGGGACTGGACCGGCTGCACTACTTCGTCAGCGGCAGCGCGCCGCTGCATCGCGACACCGCGCTGGCGCTGGCCGCGATGGGCCTGCCGGTCTGCGAAGGCTACGGGATGACGGAGACCTCGCCGGTCGTCACGGTCAATCGTCCGGACGACATCAAGTTCGGCACCGTCGGAACGCCGATCGACGGCGTGCAGGTGAGGCTGGCCGAAGACGGCGAGGTCCTCGTCAAAGGCCCGAACGTGATGCTCGGGTACTACCATCTTCCGGCGACGGAGCAGCCCTTCACCGCCGACGGCTGGCTGCAGACGGGCGACATCGGCACGTTCGACGCCGACCAGCACCTGGTGATCACCGATCGCAAGAAAGAGCTGTTCAAGTCGAGCGGCGGCAAGTGGATCGCACCGGCCCGGATCGAGACAGCGATCAAACGGTCGATCTTCATCGGGCAAGTGATGGCGTTCGGCGACGATCAGCCCCACCCGACGGTTTTGGTCGCGCCGAATTGGGGTCTCATCCGCACCGAACTCTCGCTCGGCTCCGAGGTGACCACCGCGCAGATGGCAGCCGACGACCGCGTCCGCACGCTCGTCATCCGCGAGGTCGAGCACCAGACGGCCGATCTGGCGTCGTTCGAGCGGGTGCGCCGGGTCGGCATCCTGCCGCGCGACCTCACCGTCGAGGACGGCGAGCTTTCGCCCACGCTCAAGGTGCGCCGCCGGGTCGTCGAGCAGCGCTATGGCCCCCTGATCCGCCAGGCGTATGAGGAAGATTTGCACGCCCGCAAGGCGGCCCTGGGCGTCTAGGGAATCTCTCGCCATGCGGCGACGAATTCTCAACACCATGAAGCGGCTCGAGATCGTCCTCGAGTGCGACCAACTTGCGGCCGTCGAGCGGGTGCTCGACCAGCACGCCACCGGCTACACCCTCGTCCCCGGCGTCACGGGGCGGGGCCACCACGGTCGGCACGACGACGACATCGTCTTGCTCGTCACGGTGGTGACGCGCGATCACCTCGATCCGATCCTGGACCAGCTGCTGCCGCTCCTCAACCGATGTTCGGGGGTCGTGGTGATCGCCGACGTCCAGGTGCTCCGCGGCGAGCACTTCATTCCCGAGGTGAAAGGCAAGATCGGCACCCCCGCGTTCCGGTAGCGCGGGCGTGAACCGCGTCGAGACCGTCCGCGGACCGGTCGACGTCGACCGGCTCGGTACGACGCTGGTCCACGAACACGTCTTCGTGCTCAGCGAAGAATTCCGCCAGAACGACGCCGCGTGGGACGAGGACGCCCACGTTTCCGAGGCGATCGCCGCGCTGCGCTCGCTGCATGCGCGCGGCGTCGACACGATCGTCGATCCGACCGTCTTCGGACTCGGGCGCTCGATCCCGCGCGTCCAGCGCGTCGCGGCCGAGGTCGAACTGCAGATCGTGGTCGCGACGGGGATCTACACCTACGACGCCGTGCCGTTCTTCTTCCGCCATCGCCCGCGCGTCAACGGACGCGATCCGATGACCGCGCTGTTCGTGCGCGAGATCGTCGACGGCATCGCGGGAACCGGCGTGAAGGCCGCGTTCTTGAAGTGCGCGATCGACGAGCCCGGTTTGACGCGCGGCGTCGAGCGTATCCTGCGCGCGATCGCCGCCGCCCACCGCGAGACCGGCGCGCCGATCACCGTGCACACGCACGCGCCGAGCGGGACGGGTCTGGTCGCGCAGCGCGTGCTGCGCGAAGAGGGCGTGGACCTCACGCGCGTGGTGATCGGCCACAGCGGTGACTCGACGGATCTCGAGTACCTCACCGCGCTGATGGACGCCGGCTCGTACGCCGGCATGGACCGTTTCGGGCTCGACGCGCTGCTCCCGTTCGAGGCGCGCGTCGAGACGGTCGCCGAGCTCTGCCGCCGGGGCTATGCGCCGCGCATCGTGCTCTCGCATGACGCGGCCTGTCACATCGATTGGTTCGCGCCGGGCGCGCGCGAACGGTCCCATCCGCGCTGGCACTTCCACCACATCCACGACGAGGTGCTGCCGGCACTCCGCGAACGCGGCGTCACGGACGCGCAGATCGCGACGATGCTCGTCGCGAACCCGCGCGACTACTTCACATCGCCGTCAGGCCGCCGTCGATGACGAACTCGGCGCCGGTCACGAACCCGGACTCGTCCGAGGCGAGATAGAGGATCATGTCGGCGATCTCTTCCGGCTGCGCGAAGCGGCCCAGCGGGATCTGGGTCTTCAGCGCGTCGGTGAGCCGCAGGCGATCGGCCTCGCTGCGGTTTTCCAGCAGCGCGAGCATCATCGGCGTCTCCACGAACGTCGGGTGCACCGAGTTGCAGCGGACCCCGTTCTGACGACGCGCGCAATAGAGCGCGACCGATTTGGTCAACAGGCGCACCGCGCCTTTGGACGCATTGTACGACGCGAGGTTGTGTCCGCCGACCAGCCCAGAGACCGACGACAGGTTGACGATCGAAGCCGGGTGACCCCTCATCGCACGCACGCCGTAGCGGCAGCCGAGAAACACGCCGTCGACGTTGACAGCCATGACGCGGCGAAACTGTTCGAGACTCTCGGTCTCGATGTCGCCCATCGGCGCGATCCCGGCGCTGTTCACCAGCACGTCGAGCCGCCCGAAGCGGCCGAGCACGTCGTCGATGACGCGCTCCCAGCTCGCCTCGTTCACGACGTCGAGCTGCAGCGCACTCAAGGCCGGGTGGCCTTGGATCACCTGCTGCGCCTTGGGAAGGTCGATGTCGGCGACCACGACGGTCGCCCCGTGCTCCGCACATCGCAGCGCGGTCGATAAGCCGATCCCGCTCGCGCCGCCGGTGACGAGCACGATTTTCCCGGAAAGCCGCTCAGCCGTCATGCCCTCGCTGTTCCGCCCGGCCGCCCCCCGGTCATCCTGAGCTTGTCGAAGGACCCTCGTCGTCG
>JAQBPM010000106.1 GCA_028287525.1 Vulcanimicrobiota bacterium
GGCCTCCGATCATGCGCAACGCCATCGAGGCCGCGAAGCGCGCCGGAGCAAGGCTCGTCTTCTTCGACAACGTGTACATGTACGGAAAAGTCGACGGCGCGATGACGGAAGAGACGCCGTTCCGGCCGTGCAGCAAGAAGGGCGAGATCCGGGCGGAGATCGCGACGACCCTTCTCAACGAGATGCAGGCGGGCAGCCTCACCGCGCTCATCGCGCGCTCGGCCGATTTTTACGGCCCGCACGCCCGCACCGGCATCCCGAACGTTATGGTTTTCGACAACTTCGTCAAAGGCAAGAAGGCGATGTGGCTGGCCAACGATTCGGTGAAGCACTCGTTCACGTTCACGCCGGATGCGGCGCGGAGTCTCGTTCTGCTCGCGCAGAGCGAGACTGCCTGGAATCAAACCTGGCACGTTCCGACTGCGGCCGATCCGCCGACCGGGAAACAGTTCATCGGACTCGCCGCGAGCGCGTTCGGGACGCACCCTCGATACCAACTTCTCAGCCGGCCGATGGTGTGGGTGGCGGGGCGGTTCGACGCGACCGTCAGGGAATTGTACGAGATGCTCTACCAGTACGAATTCGACTATGTCTTCGATTCGACGAAGTTCACGAACGCGTTCGGTCTCCAGCCGGCCTCGTACCCCGAAGGCATACGGAGAACCGTGGGCGACTTGCGGGAGACACCGTAGACCGATCTATCGGGCGGCCGAGATCGCATCAGCGCTGTCCACCCCGTGGAATCGGAGCTGACGTCGCTCACCGATACGAATGAGCTGCTAGATCCTTGCTCGTCTCCGAATGCGATCCTCAACGAACCCACAAACGGCGGCTACATGCGGAGCATTCGCCGTGCTGCGCACGATCGAAATGTGCGGTCGCGTGCGGTGCCATCACGTTAGCCAACCCGACGCGGGCCACGCAAATGTCACGGAGCGTTCAGATTACGGAAGTCTGCATGCAAATCGATGTGTTACGGCGAGTCTCGGTTTAGCCGGGGCTCGCTGTTTTGAACCTATAATATTTCGGACGCGGGGAACAACGGCGCCAGATCACCCAGTACCAAAAAAACGAGGACGTAGATGAACTATTCTGGCGGAGACCCGCGCGACGAAGTATTTGAGGGAAGAGCACTTGTGGCAGCGTTCCTCAACCGCGAAACAGCGCACGAAGCGGCACGTCGTTTACGGGATGAGGGGTTCGGCAAACCCTGGATCGGAGTCACAGCCCCCGGCGAGAGTTCGCGCGCGGAAGGTGCCGGAGCGACATCCGGTACACGCGTATCGCCGGACGCCGACTCACTCGGCGAAAAGATTGAGCGATTTTTCAGCGGCGAGTCCGGCAACCGTACATTGTACGACGAGCTCATCCGCCATGGCGTCGCTGAGAGCGAAGCGCGGCGTGTCGACGCATCACTTCGTCCAAACAGCGCGATACTTGCTGTCGATGGGCACAACCATCCGGAGCTCGCGGCGCACGTCATCGAGCAGGCCGGCGGCCAAATTCTCGCCGGCGAGTCGTTTGCCGGGATGGCCGCGGGCGAGATGGACGCGGGGACGCAAGAGGGCACACTCCGTGGGTCCGCGGTCCTGGGCTACGGGGACCCCTCGACCGCTGCGCGTGGTGAAACGATCGACGAACAACGCCGCATGCAGTTGCGCGAGGAACGGCTGAGCGTCGACAAACGACGCGTAGCCGGCGGCGAAGCCCAAATCGGAAAGGAAGTCGTCGAACATCGACAAGACGTTGACGTACCGGTGGTTCGCGAGGAGCTCTTCGTCGAACGTCGGCCGCTAACCGGCGCGACCGGCGAACAAGCCGGGGACATCGGCGAAGGCGAGATCATCCGAGTGCCCCTGATGCGCGAGCAAGTCACCGTGACGAAGCGGCCCGTCGTCACTGGCGAAGTCATCGTGGGGAAACGCCAAGTGACCGAGACGCAGCACGTCTCGGAGACGACGCGCGAAGAGAGGCTCACGGTCGACGACCCCACCAAGCAGCTCGAAGAACGGTAGCGTCACGCGATCTGCCGGGGCGGCGGCGCATCCACGTCGGTTCAGCCGGCGCCCCGGCGGCGTGAGCTTCCGGCCCCAGCGACACACCGCATGCGCCGGTTCAGCTCGCTTCGGAAGGGCGGTTTCTCCGCGCCCGGAAGCGTCCTCCCTATGAGCGCGTTCGCCCGGCGGCGCGCGGCGGTGTTGGAACAGCTCGGTGACGGCGTGATGATCGTCCCGGCAGCCGAGCACGCGCTGCGCAACAACGACACCGAATACGAATTCCGTCAGAACTCCGACTTCTACTACCTCACCGGCTTTACCGAGCCGGAGGCGGTGCTCGTCCTCGCGCCCGCGCGGCCCGAGAAGGTCACCCTGTTCTTGCGCCCGAGCGACCGGGCGCTGGAGACGTGGAACGGCCGCCGGCTCGGCGTGGAGGGCGCGCCCGCCGCGCTCGGCGTCGACGCGGCGTACCCGATCGGCGAAATCCCGGCGAAGCTGGGCGAGTTGATGACCGGGACGCGGCGCGCCTACGTGCAGGTCGGCGCGAACGAACGCTTCGACCGCACGGTGTTCGCGGCGCTCGACGACGCACGCACCCGGACGCGGCGCAGCGGCATCGCGCCCGATACGATCGTCGATCCGGGCGTGATCCTGCACGAGCTCCGGCTGATCAAAGACGACGGCGAGATCGAAGCGATGCGCCGCGCGGGCGAGATCACGCGCCTCGGCCACCTCGCCGGGATGCGCGCGACCCGCCCGGGACTCTACGAATATCAGATCGAGGCCTCGATCGAATACGCATATCGCGCGCACGGCGCGCAGGACGTGGCCTATCCCTCGATCGTCGCCGGCGGCCACAATGCGACGATCCTCCACTACAACACCAACCGCGAGGTGCTGCGCGACGGCGACTTGGTACTGATCGATTCCGCCGCGGAGCTCGATTACTACGCTTCCGACGTCACGCGCACGTGGCCGGTGAACGGGCGTTTCAGCGCCGAGCAGCGGGCGGTGTACGAGATCGTCCTCGCCGCGCAAAAAGCCGCGATCGCGGAGGTGCGGCCAGGTGCCCACGTTCGCGAAGCGCACTTCGCTGCGCTGCGCGTCCTCACCGCAGGTCTGGTAGAGCTCGGACTGCTGCACGGCGAGGTTGACAGTCTGATCGAACAGGAAGCCTACAAGCCGTTCTACATGCACGGTACCGGGCATTGGATCGGCCTCGACGTGCACGACGTCGGCTCGTACAAACTCGCCGACGGCGAGACGTGGCGCCCGCTCCAAGCGGGCATGGTCGTGACGGTCGAACCCGGGTTGTACGTCGCGCACGATCTCGATTGCGACGCACGATTCCGGGGCATCGGCGTGCGGATCGAAGACGACATCCTGTGCTCCGCGAGCGGTCCCGTGAACCTCACGCCGGGCATCCCCAAGGAGATCCACGAGATCGAAGCGCTGGTCGGCACCGGCGTGCTGGCCCCCGCGCGGTAAACGCGCGCCGATGCAGCCCGCACCACCGGCGATCGTCCAGCCCGCGCCGCCGGCGACCGTCTCGCCCGCGCCGCTGGCGGGCGCATGGGTCGCCACCCCGCGCCCTTGGTCGCAAAAGGCATGGCTCACGCTTCACGAGGCGTTCGTCGCGCGGGCCCAAGCCGGCCCGATCGACGTGCTGTTCCTCGGCGATTCGATCAGCGCGCACTTTCCGACCGGCGGCGCCGAAATTTGGCAGCGCGAGATCGAACCGCTGGGCAACGTGGCGGACTTCGCCATCGACGGCGACCGCACGCAATTCTTGCTGTGGCGCGCGCAGAACGGCGAGCTCGACGGAACGAACGCGCGGGTCGTGGTGCTGATGATCGGCACGAACAACCTCGCCACGTCGACGCCCGAGAACGTAGCGCGCGGTGTCGCCGCGATCGTCGAGACGGTGCGCCGGAAGTTGCCCGGCGCGGTCGTGGTGCTCAACGCCATCCTGCCGCGCGGGCCGGTGGACGGTCCGGCCCGCGCCGCCGCCGCCGACACGAACGCTCTCATCCACGCTCTCGCCGACGGCACGCACGTCCGCTGGCTCGACGCCGGCGCCGGCTATCTCGATCCGGCGGGGAATATCGATCTGACCCTGATGCCGGACCGGCTGCACCCCTCCGCGACCGGTTACGGTATCTGGGCCGCAGCCCTGCGGCCGGTGCTGCTCGACGTGCTCGGCAAATAGCGGCGCGCCAACCGCAGCAGCGGCCGCTCGATCGCCGCGTACGCGACGAACGATGCGGCGACCGCGAGCGCGTAACCGCCCGCGACGATCGCCAGGCGCGCCGGCGTTCCGTGCAGGTGGATGCCGTGCAGCGCGAGTCCGATCGCGCCGATCACCGGCACGTGCCATAAGTAGAGCGCGTAGCTGGCGTCACCTTGCGCGCGCAGCCAGCGCGGCGCGAGCACACCGGCGCGCTCGACCCCGAGCGCTCCGTACACGATCAGCGCCATCGGGACGCCGACCGCGAACGGACGCCACCAGCCGACCTCGATGAACTCACGGCCTGAATACGCGGTCCCTACGCACGCGGCGATCGCGCCGGCGATTCCGAGCACGAGGATCGTGCGCGGCGCGACGAATGCGCCGCGCAGGGCGGCGCCGCCGATCGCCATGCCGAGGACGAATTCGAGGTTGAGCGGGCTGCCGAGCACGCGCACCCACGGGTTCGCGTGGGGGCCGAACGCACCGATCGCGATGACCGCCGCCATCCACAGCGCCGTGACGAGCGCCAGATAGCGCGCCTCGAAGCGCAGCGCGAGCCCGAAGATCGCGTAGAAGATCAGCTCGTAACTGAGCGTCCACCCGACGACCAACAGCGGTTCGCCCGCCTGTGGCACGGCGAGAAACGACGCGAACACGTCGGGCGCGGCGCTCCGATGGACGCCGGTCGCCGCGGGGACGACGAGAAATGCGACGAGCACGAGCGCGCTGACGATCCAATACGGCGGATAGATGCGGGTCGCACGGCGGGTCAGAAACCGGAGGGGCGAGCCCGGCTTGCCGAACCAGCCGGCGGTCGAGGCGACCATCACGGTCCCGCTGATCACGAAGAACAGGTCGACGCCGTATGTTCCGAGCACGTGAAACGGCGTGGTCCACGGTCGTCCCGGCAGGTAGGTCGACTCGACCGCGTACGCGTGGACGACCACGACCATCAGTGCCGCGACGGCTCGCAGCGCCTGAATGTTTCCGAGCACCTCCGGAGGTTCGACGACGATGCGCGTAACGATTCTCGGAGCGAGCGGCTTCATCGGCCGGCACCTCGCCGCCGCCCTGCGGGCGCGGGGCGACCAGGTCGTCACGGCCAGCCTGCGCGACCCCGAGGGGGCCGCGGCTGCCGGCCAGGCCAGCGACGTGGCAGTGAACCTCGCCGGCGCGCCGGTCGCCGTCCGATGGACGGCTGCCGCGAAGCAAGCGATCCGGTCGTCGCGCGTGGACGCGCCTCGCGCATTCCTTACCGCCCTTGCGAAGCGAGACCGCCGACCCTCGGCTTACGTCAGCGCCTCGGCGGTCGGCTACTACGGCACGAGCCGAACCGCGACGTTCACCGAGACGTCCTCGCCGGGCGACGACTTCTTGGCCCGCGTGTGCGTCGCATGGGAGGCCGAGGCCGACGCGGCTTCCGCACTAGGCATGCGGGTCGCGAAGATCCGCACGGGGCTCGTCCTCGGGACCGACGGCGGGGTGCTCGGCAAACTGCTGCCGCTCTTCCGGCTGGGCCTCGGCGGCGTCATCGCCGGGGGCCGCCAGTGGAATTCGTGGATCCACCTCGAGGATCAGATCGGCATCTATCTGCTGGCGATCGACGGCGCGGCCGGCGCCCTCAACGCGGTCGCGCCGAATCCCGTGACCAACCGCGAGTTCACCCACGCGCTAGCGGCCGCGGTCGGCCGGCCCGCGCTCTTTCCGGTGCCGGCGTTGGCTGCGCGGCTGCTCTTCGGCGAAGGGGCGTACGTCATCACCGAGGGACAGCGCGTCCTTCCCGACGCCACGCGATCGGCCGGTTACGCGTTCCGCCACCCCAGCCTCGACGAGGCGCTGCGCTCGCTGTTGAACTAAAGGTCCGCGCGTTCGGACGGTGAGGGCGAAGAAGCATCTTCGGCGAATCGGAGGCCGGTATGGCGACCATTCCCTCCCCAGCCCTGCGCCTGCCGATGCCCTCGACGATGTCGGATCAGCCGCTCGCGATCCGGTACATCTTCGAGCACGCGATGAAGGCGCACCCGCGCAAACATATCATCTCGCGCGACGGCAACGCGATCGTTCGTCTGACCTACGACGCGTTCGGGAAGCGCGTCGCGAAACTCGCCCACGCGCTGCGCAAGCTCGGCATCGGACCGGGCGACCGGGTCGCATCGTTCGCATGGAACGGAAACCGCCATCTCGAGCTGTACTTCGCCGTGCCGATGATCGGCGCGGTGCTGCACACCGTGAACATTCGGCTCTTCGCCGACCAGATTGCCTTCGTGCTCGATCATGCCGGGGACACCGCGGTGTTCCTCGACGGCTCCCTCGTGAAGGCGGTGAAGGGCGCGATCGCGCTGCAGCCGCACGTGAAGCGCACCTTCGTCGTGATGGGCGCCTGTGAGGAAACGATCGAGGGCGCGCACGACTACGAGACGCTGCTCGCCGGTGAGCCGGAGACGTACGACTGGCCGGAACTCGACGAGCGGTCCGCGGCGATTCTCTGCTACACTTCGGCGACGACCGGCGATCCGAAAGGCGTGCTGTACTCGCATCGCTCGACGTTCCTGCACGCGCTCGCCGCGGGGCTCGCCGACGCGCTCGCGATCACCGAACGCGACCGCATCCTGCCGATCGTGCCGCTGTTCCACGTCAACGGCTGGGGGATACCGTTCGTGGCGCTCATGGTCGGCGCCGATTTCATCATGCCGATGGAGCGCCTCGATCCCGCCGGCGTGATCGAACTCTGCGAATCCGAGAAGGTGACGATGTCGGCCGGCGTGCCGACGGTCTGGATGGCCGTCCGCGACATGCTGCGCGCGCAGGGCAAAACGCTGCCGCACCTCAACCGCGTCGTGATCGGCGGCTCGGCGATGCCGCACTCCCTGCTGGACGATCTCGAGTCGCTCGGGATCCGCGCCGTTCACGCGTGGGGCATGACCGAGATGTCGCCGATCGGCACCGTGTGCGGCGACACGACGCTGCTCGACGGGAACCCGGAACTGCAGCGGAAGGAACGCTACAAACAGGGTCGTTTCTCGCCGATCGTCGCGTGGAAACTCATCGACGACGCAGGCGAGGAAGTTCCGCGCGACGGGAAGTCGCGCGGCGAGTTGCTGGTGCGCGGCTATGCCGTTGCACGTCAGTACTACAACAACGATTCGGCGACCGCGGCGGCGTTCGAGGCGGACGGCTGGTTCCATACCGGCGACGTCTGCACGGTCGACGAGTACGGTTACATGGAGATCGTCGACCGCGTCAAGGATTTCATCAAGTCGGGCGGCGAGTGGATCTCTTCGGTCGAGGTGGAAAACCTGCTGATGGGACATCCCGGCATCAAGGAAGCCGCCGTGTTCGGCATCGCGCATCCCAAGTGGCAGGAACGGCCGGTCGCCGCGGTCGTGATGCGCGAGGGACACGACGCCGACGAAGAGGCGATCCGCGCGTGGATGCTCGAGCGCCTTGCGAAATGGCAGACGCCTGACCGAATTCTCTTCATCGACGCGATTCCGCGCACGGGTGTCGGCAAATTCCTCAAGCGCGATCTGCGCGCGCGCTACGACGGTTTGTTCGCGGACGGCGAAGGCTAGCTCGCTCGAATCGTACGGTTTCGTACGCGGCACCCTGTCGCTACGATCGTTTAACGTCGATACCAATCAATAGGGACGCAGGAACAAGGGCCGGAGCAGGATGCGACGGTCCTTGTTCGTTTTTTTTGTGCGTGACCGGTCCTGGAGGCGCGTGGCCCTGGTACGAAACCCTACCAGAACGGGCATGATGTACTCATCCGACACAAAAAGGGAATCCCGGCAGTGACCGCACCAACCGAATGGTCGATGGTTGCGGCCGATGCGTGGGAGGCGACGCGTGCGCGCACAGCGATTCGCGCCTTCCTTGCAACGGACGCAGACGGAACCTCCGATCTCGACGGAGTCGAGACGATCGTTGGCGAGCTCGTTGCCAACGTGATCCAGCACGCTCCCGGAGCGGTCGGCATCCACGTCTCGTGGGAAGGTCAGAACGCGATCCTCGTGATCGCCGACCGGGGACCCGGCATTCCCACGCTGCGGCCCGTCCCCGACGGGTGCGCGACGAACGGCCGCGGGTTGTTTCTGATCGAAGCGCTCGCGCGGCGCGTCGAGTTCGACTCGATCCCCGGCTTCGGTGCGCGCGTGCTCGTCGAACTGCCGGTGCACCGCAATCTGGGACGCGCCAGCTAAAAACGAAGCGAGCCGGCGGTTTCCCGCCGGCTCGCTTCTCGTTCGCGCGTTTGACGGTTCCGGCGTCAGGCGACTTCGAAAAGCCCCGCCGCACCCATGCCGCCGCCGACGCACATCGTGACGACGACGTGCTTGACGCCTTGGCGCTTGCCTTCGATCAGCGCGTGCATCACCATGCGGGCGCCGCTCACGCCGTACGGATGGCCGATCGAGATCGCCCCGCCGTCGACGTTGAAGCGATCGTTGGAGATGCCCAGCTTGTCGCGGCAGTAGAGCGCCTGCACGGCAAAAGCCTCGTTGAGCTCCCACAGGCCGATGTCGTCGATCTTCAGGCCGTGCCGCTTGAGGAGTTCCGGCACCGCAAACACGGGGCCGATCCCCATCTCGCCCGGATCGCAGCCCGCGACGACCATCCCGCGATAGAAGCCCAGCGGCTGGATGCCGCGATTCCGCGCTTCGCCGGCTTCCATGATGACGACCGCTGCCGCACCGTCGGAGAGCTGCGACGAGTTCCCGGCGGTGATCGACGAGGTCTTATCGAGCACACCCTTGAGCGACGCGAGCCCTTCGAGCGTGGTGTCGGGGCGATTCCCTTCGTCGCGGGTCAGCGTAACGAGCTCTTCCGTCACGTGGCCGGTGTTCTTGTCTTCGTTGTACTTCCAGGCCGGCAGGGGAACGATCTCCGCATCGAACCGGCCGGCGGTTTGCGCCGCCGCGACGCGCTGCTGCGACTGCAGCGAGTACTCGTCCTGCGCCTCGCGCGAGATCTTGTAGTGCTTCGCGACGTTGTCTGCGGTTTGGAGCATCGGCATGTAGATGTCCGGATCGTGCCGCATGATCCACTCTTCGCTGAAGCTCTTCATGTTGAGCTCGTTCTGCACCAGCGAGATCGACTCGACGCCGCCGGCGACCATCACCTTCGCGCCGTCGACGATGACGCGATGCGACG
>JAQBPM010000107.1 GCA_028287525.1 Vulcanimicrobiota bacterium
GCCGCCGGTTGGCGAGGGTGCGTGCGCATGGTGTGCGGCGGAGTTGCCGGCTCGGCGGCGGACGTGGTGCAGCGACCGCTGCGGCGATGCGTTCTGGGCGAACCATTGGTGGTCGGTCGCGCGGACCACCGCGAAGCGCCGCGACCGTTACCGCTGCAAGCGCTGCGGGACGCGCGGGCCGAAGCGGCCGACCGTCGCGGCGCATCGCACGCGCGCGGCGTATCTCAAGGCGATGCGCGCTTGGCGGGAGCAGAAGAAGGTCGGGCGGCTCGAAGTCAACCACATCGAACCGGCCGCCGGCCGCCATGGTCAGCTCTCCTGCGTGCACCATTTGGACAACCTCGAGACGCTCTGTCTGCCGTGCCACAAGGTGCACACGGCGGCGCTGCGCGTTCAGCCGGCGGCTGAAGAGGTCGCGACTGCGCGCCCCGTGCTTCAGCGTCGTTCGCGGAGGGGAACGGAGTAGGTATTATGAGTGCCACCGCGGCCGAGATGATCCGAACCACGAACCCCGCTACCGGCGAAGTCCTCGAGTCCTACGAGCAGCACGATCCCGGCGCGATCGACGAGATGTTCGGCCGTGCGCACGGGCAAGCCCAACGCTGGCGTGAGACGCCGTTCGCCGAACGGGCGAAGCGCATGCGCGGCGCGGCGCTGACGCTGCGCGATCAGAAGTCGAAATTGGCGTCGCTGGCGACCCGTGAAATGGGGAAGCCGATCGCCGAAGCCGAGGCCGAGGTCGAGAAGTGCGCGTGGGCCTGCGACTGGTTTGCCGAGAACGGTGAACGCCTGCTGCGCGCCGAGGAGATCCCCTCGGGCGCGACGCGGAGTTACGTTGCCTTCCGGCCGCTCGGCGTGCTGCTCGCGATCATGCCGTGGAACTTCCCGTACTGGCAGGCGTTCCGCGCTGCGGCGCCCGCGATGATGGCGGGGAACGTCGTCGTGCTCAAGCACGCATCCAACGTGACCGGCTGCGCACTCGCGATCGAAGAAGTGTTCCGCACGAGCGGTTTTCCCGCGGGAGCGTTCACGACGCTCGTGATCGGGAGCAAGGCGATGGAGCCGGTGGTGCTCGACGAGCGGATCGCGGCCGTGACGCTGACCGGCAGCGAAGCCGCGGGCTCGTCCGTCGGCGCGCTCGCCGGCCGCGCGATCAAGAAGACGGTGCTGGAACTCGGCGGTTCCGACTACTTCATCGTGCTCGCCGACGCGGATCTCGAGCGGGCGGCGGAGATCGGCGTGCGGTCTCGTTTTCAGAACACCGGCCAGAGCTGCATCGCCGCGAAGCGCTTCATCATCGAGGAATCGGTGTACGATCGCTACCTCGCGCTGTTCGTCGAGAAGACGCGCGCGCTGAAGGTCGGGGATCCGATGCAGCGCGAGACGCGCATCGGGCCGATGGCGCGTTTCGACCTGCGCGACCAACTGGCGGAACAAGTTCGCGATACGGTCGCAGCCGGCGCGAAGCTGCTGCTCGGCGGCGACGCGATCCCGGGCCGAGGTGCATACTTCCAGCCGACCGTCGTCGGCGACGTGCGCCTCGGGATGCGGATGGCCGACGAGGAGACCTTCGGTCCGGCCGCGGCGATGTTCCGTGCGAACGACGCCGAGCACGCGATCACCATCGCGAACGCTTCACGCTACGGGTTGGGCGGCAACCTCTGGACCAGCGACATTAGCCGCGCCGAGGAGTATGCTGCACGGCTCGATTCGGGCAACTGTTTCATCAACGGGATGACCGCGTCCGATCCGCGCCTGCCGTTCGGCGGCGTGAAGAAGAGCGGGATCGGCCGCGAGCTCTCCGAGTTCGGGATCCGCGAGTTCGTCAACATCCAAACCGTATGGATCGGTCCCGACACCGGAGCGAATGCAGCTGCGGTGCCGTCGGAGTAGCCCACTCCGTCACCCCCGAGCTTGTCGAGGGGCCTTCGTCACGCATGGTGCCTCGCGACGAACGCTGACTCGAGGCGTGACGTGGGCCCTTCGACAAGCTCAGGGTGACATGCCGTCGACAGGCTCAGCCCGACGTGAGGTTGTACCGTCAGCGCATGGCGCACGATCATCCGCTCACGTCGGTCCTTGGTGACGGGATCGTGCAGATTCGGCTTCCGATGGCCGGGAACCCGATGCGGTACGTCAACGGCTACCTGCTCGAGGACGACGACGGCTTCACCTTGGTCGACTGCGGGTGGAAGGCCGACGACGTGCTCGAGGCGCTCAACGCGGGGCTACGCGAGCACGGGCATACGCTGGCCGACGTGCGGCGTCTGCTGATCACGCACGTCCACTTCGATCACTACGGTTTGGCGGGGACGCTGATGCGCGCCGGCGTCCCGATGCTCGCGATGCACCCCAAAGATTGGGAAGCCGCGCAGATGCACCTGACCGACCCGGCCGCGTTCGACCGCGAAGCCGACGCGTGGATCGCGCGCAACGGGTTCTCGTTCGAGGGCGAGATCGAGGACGAACTTCACCACCATCGCACGGAACTGACGAAGCCGACCCACTTGCTCGAAGACGGCGCGCGCGTCGGCCGCTTGGGCGCGATGTGGACGCCGGGCCACACGCCCGGCCACTTGTGCTTCGTCGACAAGGTGACCGGCAAGATCCTCACCGGCGACCACGTCCTCGATCCCGTCACGCCGCACGTCGGCGTCTGGCGCGACCATCGCGGCGATCCGCTGGGCGCGTACGAACGCTCGCTGCACGCCGTGGCCGCCTGCGGCGCGACCGGCGCGCTCCCCGCGCACGGCGAGCCGTTCGCCGACGTCGCCGGCCGAGTCGACGAACTCCTCGCGCATCATCGCCATCGCGAGCGCCAGATTCTCGCGGCACTGGAGGTCGAACCGACGAGCGCGACCGGCGTCGCGCGCGCGCTGCCGTGGCGGAGGCGCGGCGATCCGTTCGATCGCCTGCCGGACATGCACAGGCAATTCGCCGTCGCGGAGACGATCGCGCACCTCGAGCACCTGCGCGCTCGCGGCTTGGTGCACCGCGAGATGGACGTGACGCCGATCCGCTACTCCGTGGTCGAAGTCCCCGACCGCGTGTAGCGCGCGATCAGCGGCGCAAACTGCGGATATGCCGCGGTCAGCATCGATCGGGTCGTGAGGTGGAAGTCCGCGAAATCGAAACCGGGCGCGACGTCGCAGCCGACCAGCGCGAAGCCGTCGGGCACGTCGACGTGCGAGGCGAAATAGGCGTTCGCCGCGATCGTCGTCTGCAGTGAGTCGCCGACGCCGATGACGTGGCGCTGATGCGTTCCGCTCGGTGCGATCACTTCGATCGTGACCGGATCGCCGCGGTAGAAATGCCACGTCTCGTCCGACGCGAGCCGGTGAAAGGCCGAGAACACGCCGGAAGTGAGCAGGAAGTAGATCGAGGTCGTCGCGCTGCGGACCGTGCCGAGACTGGTCGTGACGCGATCCGGGCTGCGATAGGTCTCGCGGTACCAGCCGCCTTCGGGATGCGGCGTGAGGTGGAGCGCGGCGATGAGCCGCTCGGCTTCGGGATTCACGGCACCGCTCTTCGACGCGGTGCCGTGCGTTCTCGTTTTACATCGCGAGGACGAACGCTCTAGCGTCCGAGGCGTCGTACCCCGAGAGGCGACCCTCGCCGTTGATCGCTCTGGTCGCGATATACAGCTCCTCGAGGAATCCGGCGGTCCCCGGCCCGCCGGGGCCCGCGCACGAGCCGAGCAGCGTGGCGACGGTCGCCGACTCGCTGTAGCCGGGCGCGCCCGAAGCGTGCGCTTGCGAAGGGCGTACTTGAGGATGCCGCAATCGATGCCGGCGCTCTGCCCGCTCAGCGTGATCGAGTCGAGCGATGCGAAGCAGCGGCTGTTGTCGAACCGGATCGTGTGCGGTCCGCCGTTGGGCGATCCGACGGCTATCGCGCCGAACGTCGCGTTGTAGAAGCGCACCTCGATCGTGTGCAAGCCGTCGACGTAGCCGGTCGTGTCGACGCGGATTCCATCGAGGTGCCTGTGCTCGCGCGCTCATCGGGCTGGCGCTCGCTCGCTGCAGCGCGGCGGACGGCGAGAGGATGACGTCCGAAAAGCGCGAGCCGGAGCGTCCCCCGCGTGCTAAGATCGGCGACATGGTAACCATGGCGGGATGGCCGAAAACCGCTACTGCGCCGCGCCGCGCCGGCACCGACGTCATCGTGACGGAGATGGACCATGCCGCGTATTACCGGCTGACGGCGGCGCGCGATGCGCGCTACGACGGCCGATTTTTCATCGGCGTAAAGACGACCGGCGTGTATTGCCGGCCGATCTGCCGGGTGCGCACGCCCAAACCGTCGAGCTGTGTTTTCTTCCCGTCCGCGGTGGCGGCGCAGGCCGCGGGGTTCCGGCCGTGTTTGCGCTGCCGTCCGGAAACCGCGCCGGCTTTGGCGGCCTGGCACGGAACGTCGACGACCGTCGATCGCGCGTTGGCGCTGATCGCCGACGGTGCGCTGGACGACGGTAGTTTGGCGGGGCTGGCCCTGCGCCTGGGCGTCGGCGACCGTCATCTGCGGCGTCTTTTCGCCGAGCATCTCGGCGTCACGCCCGTCGCAGTCGCGCAGATTCGCCGAGTGCTCTTCGCGAAACGCCTCATCACCGAGAGCGCGATGAGCATGGCGGACGTCGCGATGGCGGCCGGCTTCGGCAGCGTGCGGCGCTTCAACGAAGCGATGCGCAGCGTCTATCACCGCTCGCCGACGAACCTCCGGCACACGCGCGCGCGCCAGGAGCGTGCCGAAGCCGTCACGCTCAACCTCGCGTATACGGGCGTCTACGACTGGAACGGGATGACGGCGTGGCTCGGCGCGCGCGCGATCCCCGGCGTCGAGGCGATCACGGCCGACGGCCGTTACGTGCGCGCCGTGTCCGTCGACGGCAGCCTTGGCACGATCGAAGTTCGCCCGCCGGCGGCATCGTTGAACGGAAACGCGCTGGTCGCGGTCATCCGGATCGGGGCGGTCGGGAAGCTGCTCTCGGTCGTCGATCGCGTCAAGCGAATCTTCGATCTCGCCGCCGATCCCGAAGCGATCGAAGCGCATCTGCGGTCGGACCCGCTGCTCGCGTCATCGATCGCGCGCCGGCCCGGATTGCGCGTTCCGGGGGCGTGGGACGGCTTCGAGCTCGCCGTGCGGGCGATTCTCGGTCAGCAGATCTCGGTCGGCGCAGCGACCCGCCTGGCGGGACGTCTGGTCGAGCGTTTCGGGACGGCGCTTCCGCCGCATCTGCGCAGCAGCGACCACGACGTCCGCGCGGTGTTCCCGTCGCCGGCGCTGCTCGCCGATGCCGACGTCGCGTCGATCGGGATGCCGAAGGCGCGCGGTGAGGCGATCCGCACGGTCGCGCGCGCGGCGCTCGACGATCCAAAGCTGTTCGTGCCTTCCCACGACCTCGCCGGCGCGGTCGAACGCCTGCGCGCCTTGCCTGGGATCGGCGAGTGGACCGCGCAGTACATCGCGATGCGGGCGCTGCGCGAGCCGGACGCTTTTCCGGCCGCCGACATCGGCTTGATGCGAGCGTTGACGGGTGGGGACGGCGTTCGTCCGACGGAGCGGATGGTGTACGCGCGGGCGGAAGCGTGGCGTCCGTGGCGCGCCTACGCGGCGCTGCACTTGTGGGCGCTCGACGGCGACCGTACGGAGGTTGGCCCATGAACGTGACCATCGACCGCATCGATTCACCGATCGGCACGCTGCTGGTCGCGACCGACGACGCCGCGGTGCGGATGCTGCATTTCGGCGACGACGTCGCGCACGCCGTGCGCCGGCTGCGCGGCTTCTACGGCACGATCGACGTCATCGAGCGGCGCGAGCGCCTTGGCGTGCGCGAGCGGCTCGACGCGTACTTCGGTGGCGAATTCGGCGCGTTCGACGACTTGCCGCTCGCGACGAACGGGACGGCGTTTCAGAAAACGGTGTGGTCGGCGCTGCGCGAGATCGCGCCCGGCACGACCCGCAGCTACGGCGAGCTCGCGAAACGTATCGGCGCACCCGGCGCGGCGCGCGCCGTCGGCCTCGCGAACGGCGCGAACCCGATCGCGCTGATCGTCCCATGCCATCGCGTGATCGGCGCCGACCGCAGCCTCACCGGCTTCGGCGGCGGCCTCCCGCGAAAAGCCTGGCTCCTCCGCCACGAGGGCGTCGCCTTCGTCCCCGAACCCGCCCCCCAAACGGCATTCGACCTGTCACCCTGAGCTTGTCGAAGGGCTACGCGCGTTCGAAGACGCCGGCTATTCCCTGGCCGCCGCCGATGCACATCGTGACGAGCGCGTAGCGGCCTCCGGTACGGTGCAGTTCTGCGATCGCTTTGATCGTGAGGATGGCGCCCGTCGCGCCGATCGGATGGCCCAGCGCGATCGCGCCGCCGTTTGGATTGACTTTGTCGGGATCGAAGCCGAGCTCTTTCGAAACCGCGCAGGCTTGCGCCGCGAACGCTTCGTTCGACTCGATGACGTCGATGTCGGCGACGCTCAGACCGGCGCGCTCGAGCGCGCGCTTCACGGCCGGTACGGGACCGATTCCCATCACCTTCGGATCGACGCCCGAATGGCCGTAGGCGAGCAGTTTCGCGATCGGTTTGCGGCCGTCGCGTGCTGCAACCTCGGCATCCATCAGCACGATGCTCGCGGCGGCGTCGTTGATCCCCGACGCGTTACCGGCGGTCACGCTGCCGCCTTCCTTGAATGCCGGCCGCAGTTTCCCGAGCGCCTCGAGCGTCGTCTCGGCGCGCACGTGTTCGTCGGTGTCGAAGACGGTGGTGCCTTTGCGCGTTTTCAGTTCGATCGGTACGATCTGATCCTTGAAGTGCCCGGCGGCGATCGCGCTCACGGCGCGCTGCTGGCTCCGCAGAGCGAACGCGTCCTGCTCTTCGCGGCTGATGCCGTATTGCGCCGCGACGTTCTCGCCCGTGATGCCCATGTGAACCGTGTCCCACGGGTCGGTCAGCGCGCCGAGCATCATGTCGAACGACTCCGTCGCGCCCATCCGCGCTCCCCAGCGCTGCGACGGGTTGCCGTACAGCGCGCGGCTCATCGACTCGGCGCCGCCCGCGACGGCGATCTCCGTGTCGCCGAGCAGGATCGCCTGCGCAGCGGAAACGATCGCTTGAAACCCGCTGCCGCACAGCCGGTTGACCGTCAGGGCTGACGAACCGGTCGGGAATCCCGCGTCGAGCGCCGCGACGCGCGAGAGGTACATGTCCTTCGGCTCGGTGTGGATGACGTTCCCGAACACGACGTGCCCGACGTGCCCCGGATCGACGCCGGCCCGCTTCACCGCTTCGCGCGCGACGGTTGCCGCCAGCTGCGTCGGAGGAATGTCCTTCAGACTTCCGCCGTAACTTCCGATTGCGGTCCGAGCTCCGCTCAAGACGACGACACTGCGTTCTGCCATGCACCGTGCGACCGAGAAAACGCTGCCCTGGTTGCCGATGCCGCTCTCTGCTTTTCTGCGCCCGCGGAGGCCTGCGTCGGGTTGATCCCTGAAATGGGAGATTGATGCTGACCACGCGCCACGTCCTCGAAACGGCTCGCCTCACCATTCGTCTCGCGGACGTCGACGATGTCCGTGCCGTCATCGACTACGACCGGCGCAACCGCGAGCATTTGCGTGCTTGGGAGCCGGTCCGCGATGCCGCTACCGCGTACGACGTGGAAGTGCGGTCGGCATCACTCGGAGGACGGCGTGCCGACGCCGACGACGGCCGAGGGTTTCTCTTCCTTGCGCGAATGCAGGGCGACGACGCGGTCGCTGCGTCGGTCAACCTGAGCAACATCGTCCGCGGCGCCTTCCAAGCCTGCCATCTCGGGTATTCGGTCGATGCGGCCCGTGAAGGGCAGGGAATCGCGTCGGAGGCCGTCGGCGCCGTCGTCGGCTTCGCGTTCGAGGGGCTGCGCCTCCATCGCGTGATGGCCAACTATCAGCCGACGAACGAACGCAGCGGGAAGCTGCTGCGCCGGCTGGGCTTCGTGACCGAGGGGTACGCGCGCGATTATTTGTTCATCAACGGCGCGTGGCGCGATCACGTGCTGACGGCGCTGATGAGCCCGCAGCTCCTCGAAATGAGACCGGCGTGAGAACCGGATTTTTCGACCTGTTCAAGATCGGGTTGGGTCCGTCGAGCTCGCACACGACCGGACCGATGCGCGCTGCCGGCATGTTCGCCGCGCGTTTGGTCGAGCGCGGCCTCATCGACGAGATCGCATCCGTGCGCGTCGACCTGTACGGATCGCTGGCGTTGACCGGGAAGGGACATGGGACCGATCGCGCGGTGGTTCTCGGGCTCTCCGGGATGCGACCCGAGCGGACCGATCCCGAACAGGCGACGCGCTGCGTCGAGACCGTCGTGCAGGACGGCGCGCTGCTGCTCGCCGGTACTCATCGAATCGGGTTCAGCATGACGGACGACATCGTCTTCCTGCGGCGCGAAGTGCTGCCGCGTCACCCGAACGCGATGCGCATCACCGCGTGTTTTTCCGGCGACGCGGTCGCCGACGAGCAGACGTACTACTCGGTCGGGGGCGGGTTCGTCGAAGTCGAGGGCGCGCCGCCGAGCGCGGGCGACGGCGGCGTGACGATTCCGTATTCTTTCGCCAGCGCGGCGGGGCTCTTGGCGATCGGCGAACGCGAAGGTCTCGCGATCTGGCAAATCGTGCTGGCGAACGAAAGCGCGCGCCACGGTGAAGCCGAGGTGCGCGAATACGTCGAGACGGTGTGGGGCGCGATGCAGACGTGCGCCGAGCGCGGCTTGCAGACCGAAGGCATCTTGCCCGGCGGCCTGAACGTGCGCCGCCGTGCGCCGCAGCTCTACCGCCGCCTGCACGAGAAGAGCGGCGGCGACGATGCGCTCGCGCCGATGGACTACGTCAACGCGGTTGCGATGGCGGTGAACGAGGAGAACGCCGCCGGCGGGCGCGTGGTGACCGCGCCGACCAACGGCGCCGCGGGCGTGATCCCGGCGGTCGCGCACTACTACCTGCGCTACGTCAAGGACGCCTCCGGCGACGGCCTCTTCCGGTTCTTTCTCACCGCCAGCGCGATCGGCGCACTGTACAAGGAGAACGCCTCGATCTCGGGCGCCGAAGTCGGCTGTCAAGGTGAAGTCGGCGTGGCGTGCTCGATGGCCGCGGGGGCACTGGTCGCGGCGCTCGGCGGCGCGAACCACCACGTCGAACACGCGGCGGAGATCGGGATGGAGCATAGCCTGGGGATGACCTGCGATCCGATCGGCGGATTGGTGCAGATTCCGTGCATCGAGCGCAACGCGGTCGGTGCGATGAAAGCGATCCACGCCGCGCGCATGGCGATGTGGGAGGACGAGGGCCACGCCGTCACGCTCGACGCGATCATCGACGTGATGTATCGCACCGGCCTGGACATGCAGACCAAGTACAAGGAAACCTCGCTCGGCGGCCTCGCCGTCGGCGTCGTCGAGTGTTAGCCTAGCCGTCCGGTTTGCGCGACGCGGGCGAACCAGCGGCCCGAGTCCTTGATCGTGCGCGCGAGCGTTCGGGGGTCGAGATGCGCGAGGCCGAAGCGCTGCGTGTAGCCCTCGGCCCACTCGAAGTTGTCGACCAGCGTCCAGTGATGGTAGCCGCGCACGTCCACCCCGTCGGCGATCGCGTCCGCGACGGCACCGAGGTGCCCGCGCAGGTAGTCGATGCGGCGCGTGTCGCGGACGCGGCCGTCGGCGTCGGGAAACTCGTGGTAGGAGGCGCCGTTCTCGGTGACTTCGAGCGGAATGCCGCCGCAGTCCCTCGCCATCCGGCCGAGAATCGTGCGCAGGCCGGCGGGATTGACCGGCCATCCGAAGTCGGTGCGCGGATGCTCGTTGCGGTCGACCGTCGCGAACCGGAAGCGCAGCGCGCCGTCCTCCGCCGGCGCGTCGCGCACGACGAGGTGGAAGTAGTAGTTGATCCCGATCCAGTCGAGCGCCGCGCGCATGATGCGGTCGTCGCCGTCGCGATAGCCCATCGCCGCGAGCGGCAGTTCACCCGCCACCGCGTGCGCCGGATACGTGCCGTGCAGCACGGGATCGAGAAACCACCGGTTCGCGTAGGCGTGGAAGGCTTCGGCTGCCGCGCCGTCTTCCGGCGCGTCCGTCGCCGCCACCGCGGGTGAGACGGAATGCACACATCCAACGCGCATCGCCGGCCGTGCGGCCTTGATGGCGCGCGTTGCGAGACCTTGCGCGAGGTTGACGGTGTGGGTCGCGCGCAGGTAGGCTTCCGCATCGGTGCGGCCGGGCGCGTGGATCCCGGCAAGATAGCCCAGCCGCGTGAAGATCCACGGTTCGTTGAACGTCGCCCAGTCGGTGACGCGGTCGCCCAGGGCTTGCGTAACGATCGCCGCATACTCGGCGAAGCGCGCCGCGGTGTCGCGCTGCGGCCATCCGCCCGCGTCCTCGAGCGCTTGCGGTAGATCCCAGTGATACAGGGTTGGCAGCGGCCGGATACCCGCCGCGAGTAGGGCGTCCGAGAGCCGGCGATAGTAATCGAGACCGCGCTGCTCGATCGCGCCGCTGCCCGCCGGCTGCACGCGCGGCCAGGCAATCGAGAACCGGTAGCTGTTG
>JAQBPM010000112.1 GCA_028287525.1 Vulcanimicrobiota bacterium
CGCTCAGCGCCAAGGGGCAGAGCGGCGCCGGCCAAGATCAGGACGACACGGTGCTCATTCCGTACACGTCGGCGCTCGAACGCCTCACCGGCTCGACGACCGTCGCGACGCTGATGGTGTCGGCGACGTCCGCGAGCACCATCGGGTCGGCGCAGAACGAGATCACGGCACTGCTCGAGCAGCGGCATCGCATCGTCGCCGGTCAGCCCGACGACTTCCAGGTGCGCAACCTCGCCGATATCGCTCAGGCGGCGTCGTCGACCGCGTCGATCCTCGCCGTGCTGCTCGCGTCGGTCGCGGCCGTCTCGCTGATCGTCGGCGGCATCGGCATCATGAACATCATGCTCGTCTCGGTCACCGAGCGCACGCGTGAGATCGGACTGCGGGTCGCGCTCGGCGCGCGCGCAGCCTCGATCCTGAGGCAGTTCCTGATCGAAGCCGTGGTCCTCTCAACGGGCGGCGGCGCGATCGGGGTCCTGATCGGTGTCATCGGCGCCGCTTCGATCGCGTTCTTCGCGCACTGGCCCGCCACCGTATCGATTGTGGCGGTCGGGCTCGCGCTGGCGTTCAGCGCCGCGGTCGGCGTGTTCTTCGGCTACTGGCCGGCCCGCAAAGCCGCCGCACTCGACCCGATCAGCGCCCTGCGCTTCGAGTAACCGACCCGGTACGTACGTCGGCCCGCCATCGGATGAGTGCTTCACCATCCTGCGGGTCGACGTGCGTACCGACGCGCTCGAAGCCGTTCTTTTTCAGGACGCCCTGCGACGCAACGTTTTCCACGGCGGTATCGGCGAAGATGTCCTGGATTGATTGATCCCGACGTGCGTCCGCAAGGATAGCCGCCACGGCGCTGCTCGCGTGGCCGCGTCGCCGTCTGCTCGCAGCGACACCGTAGCCGATGTCGACGGCGCCGTCGTCGGACGGTGGATATTTGTAGCCGCAGAGGCCGACCACTTCACCGTTCGCGACGATCATCCACGATGCCGTACGGCCCCATTGCTGCAGCAGCGTCCGCGCGATGGCGCGCACGTGGGCGAGGACGGCTTTGGCATCGACGCCGCCCGGCGGCAAGGAAAGGCCGCGGTTGGGTACCGCGACGCCGCGGATCATCCATTCGAAGTCGTCGTCGGTCGCTTCGAGGAGCGTCGCCGTTGCGCTAGGCACGCGGTGTCGCGTGCGCTTTGTTTCGCACGATCTCCATCGCGGCAGCCAGCTGCTTGTCGGCCGTGGGGTCGCCGTAGCGCGCGTGCGCGTTCTCTTCGACGGCAACGTCGGGGGCCAAGCCGACGCCGTCGATGACGCGGCGGTGCGGCGTGAGGTACCGCGCGGTGGTGACCTTCAAAGCGGAGCCGTCGTTGAAATAGGTCAGCTCCTGAACGACGCCTTTGCCGTAGGTGCGGCTGCCGACCAGCGTTGCGACGCCGACGTCCTGCAGTGCGCCTGCCGTGATCTCCGAAGCCGACGCGGAGTAGTGGTTGACGAGGACGGCGAGGGGCTTGGTATCGATCGCGAACGCGTCGGCGTCGAACTGCGTCGTGCCGTGCCGGCCGGCGACCGAGACGATCGGTCCACTCTGGATGAACGTGTCGGCGATCGCCACCGCCGCACCGACGTACCCCCCGCCGTTGAAGCGCAGATCGACGACGAAGCCGGCGACGTGCTGTTCCTGCAGCCGTTTGATCGCGGCGGCGAACTCGGTCGCGGTCGGCTCGCCGAACGCGCCGACGGCGACGTATCCGATGTTGCCCGGGAGCAGCTTCTCGTAGACGGTCGGCGCGTGCACGTCGTCGCGCGTGATCGCGAACGCGTTCTCGAGCGGCTTGCCGTCGCGCAGGACCCGTACCGACACGACGGTGCCGCGGATGCCGAGCAGCTTGGCGCGAACGCGCTGCAGTCCGAGGCGCCGCACCGGCGTTCCGTCGACGGCGTTGAAGAGATCGCCGGTCTTCACGCCCGCGCCGTCGGCCGGCGTCCCCGGCGCGACGTACGAGGCGCGAACGTCGTGGGTGGCCTCGTCTTCGGCCAGCAGGACGCCGATGCCGAAGATGTGTCTGGGGTTGAGCGGCGCATTGAAGCGGTGCAGTTCGGCCGGCGTGAGAAACACGGTGTACCGGTCTCCCGCGGCGCGCGCCATTCCGCTAAGCGCCGCATACGTCAGCGCGGTCTCGGTGAGCGTGCTGTGCGTGCGTGCCGCTTCGATCGATTCTTCGATCTGCACGACGTCGCCGCGCGACGACGCGGTCGCCGGCAACGGCGGAGCTTCGTGCGCGCCGGCAGTGCGGACCGCCTTCGACAGTCCGCTGCGCGCGCCGGCGACGAGTGCGGACCCGTCGAGTTTGCGGTACGCGTTTTCCATGAGGGCCGAGTACGCCATGCGCACTTCGCGCGCGTGCTCGGGCGTGACGGCCGGCCCCGAAGCGGGCGCGAGCGCGAGCAGCGCGCCCGCGGCGGCAAAGGCGGGGAGGGAGCGGAACAGCGCACTCACGTGGAGGCCCCTTCGGCGCGCTTCTTCAGGCCGCCTCGACCGCGCGCGCTTCGCGGCGCTCATCCGACGCGGTCGCCGCGACGCTGCCGGCAAGGCCGGCGACCACGACTGCGAGGCCGAGTGCGGTCAGCGGCGCCGGCGGCGTCCCGAGCTGCAGCCAAGCACTCAGCGCGGCGACGACGGGGATCGCGAACGATCCGAGCGCGACGGTGTTCGCCGGAAGTTCGCGCAGCACGATGCCCCACCAGAGCCACGCGATACCGCTCCCGACGACGGCGGCGAAGACGGCTGCCGCGATCACGCCGGCGTTGAGATGCGCTTCGGGATGGCCGAACGCGGCGCCGAGCAGTACCAGCGGCACCGTCGCAGCGAGCTGCTGCCATGCGACCAGCCGGACGGCGTCGATGCGATACGCCGCACGGCGCTGAAGGACGTTGCCGAGCGCCCACGACGCGCCGCCGGCGATCGCGCACAACGCGCCGAGGACGTCGGCCGTCGTGCGAACTTCCGAGGCGATCAGTCCTATCCCGGCGCACGCGATGAGCAGCCACGCGATGCGCGCGCGCGAGAGCCGCTCGCCCAGCAGCACGTAGGCGAACACGGCGGTCCAGAGCGGCATGGTGAAGATCAGCGCGGTGACGGTCGCGACGCCGCCGAAACGTAACGCGAGCGTCGAGAACAGCACCAAGCCCGCAACCTGCGCGAGGCCGATCGTGATGAAGGCCCGACCGGGCGGCGGCGCCGCACTGCGCCGGGTGAGGGCAAGGACCGCGAAGAGTGCGAGCGCTCCGCCCCCGACCCGCCAGGCGGAGAACCAGAACGGGTCGATCGCGACCGCTGCGATCTTGAGCGGAACCCAATTGTAGCCCCAAACGAGAACGGTCAAGACGAGCAGGCCGAGGATACGGGCTTGTGAGGAGGGCACGGCCGGTACAACCGGTCCGAGGGGCGCGGATATGCAGCGACGCCGCTATCGTGCCCGTCGCCGCCTGCGGGGGTCACGCTTCGACTGCGCTCAGCGTGACACGAGCGTTGCTCGACAAGCTCGCAATGACGCGGGCGCTCGCAATGACATTAGGCGGGCTCCGGGAGGCGGCTTGCGTCGCGCGATTGTGCGAAGTCGACGTACCAGTCGAGGGCGTCGGGGTTCATCATCGCTTCGCGGCTGGCGACTTTGGCGGGCGGCATTCCGGCGATGATCCGCCGGACTGGAATCTCCATCTTTTTTCCGGTAAGCGTGTACGGCACGTCGGGGACGCGATGAATCTCGTCCGGGACGTGGCGCGGGCTGCAGTCGGTGCGCAATTTCATGACGATGCTCTCCCGCAGTGCGTCGTCGAGCGGACCGTCGCCGGCGACCTTCACGAACAGCGGCATGTAGAAGCCCCCGTCGGGCAATTCCAGGCACACCACCAGGCTGTCGAGCACCGCGTCGAGTTCTTCCACGGCGCGGTAGATCTCCGAGGATCCGATGCGCACGCCGAAACGGTTGAGCGTCGAGTCCGAGCGGCCGTAGATGTAGCATCCGCCGCGCCGGTTGATCTTCAGAAAGTCGCCGTGGCGCCATACGCCGGGAAACTGTTCGAAGTAGGTCTCGCGATAGCGCGCGCCGCCGGCGTCGTTCCAAAACGCGAGCGGCATCGACGGCGACGGCGACGTGACGACCAGCTCGCCGACCTCGTCCTCGACATCTTCGCCCGCGTCGTTCCACGCGTGAACGTCCATCCCGAGCAGGCGCGTCTGAATCTCCCCGGCGCGCACCGGCAGCAGCGGCGAGCCGCCGACCAAACCCGCACACAGCTCCGTTCCGCCCGACGGCGACGTCACCCACAGATCGGACTTGACGTTGTCGTAGAACCACGCCGTCGCTTCGGGCGTGACGGGCGACCCCGTCAGCAGGACGGCGTTCAGCCGCGAGAGATCGAACCCGTCGCGCGGCACGATGCCGAACTTGCGCATGATCTGCACGTACGTCGGGCTCGCGCCGAAGGTCGTCGCCTTCGCGTCGGCCGCCAGCTGCCATAACAGGCTCGGCGACGGGTGCGCGGGATGACCGTCGTAGAGCACGACGGAAGAACCCTGCAGCAGCCCGGAGAGCAGGGCGTTGAACATCATCCAGCCGGTCGTCGTGTAGAAGAACGTGCGCGAATCCGGGCCGAGATTTTGCGCGAGCCCGGTCGACTTGAGGTGCTCGACCAGCACGCCCACGTGGCCGTGGACGATCGCCTTCGGCAGCCCCGTGGTCCCCGACGAAAACAGAATCCACAACGGATCGCGCGGGCCGAGATATTCGTAGGCGAACGCGTCGCGGGCGACGGGCGGGCGCTCGAGCAGCGCGTTCCACGAGATCGCGCGCGCGAGCGGGACCGTCGTCGCGCCGGCGTGCAGGTACGGCAGCCAGACGACGTGCTCGACGCTCGGCAGCTCGCCCAGAATCGCTTCGATCTCGCGCTGCCGATCGAAGTCCTTGCCGCCGAAGCGGTATCCGTCAGCGACGAAGAGCACCTTCGGTTCGATCTGCGCGAAGCGGTCGATTATGGTGCGCACGCCGAACTCGGGCGCCGCGGACGACCACACCGCGCCGATCGCCGTCGTCGCGAGCATGGCGATCGCCGTCTCCGGAATGGTCGGCATGTAAGCCGCGACCCGGTCGCCCGGGACGACGCCGAGCTCGCGCAGCGCGGTGGCGAGGACGCGCACGCGCCCGCCGAGTTCGCGCCACGGCAGCTCGGCGAGCGGCCGCAGTTCCGAGCTGTGCACGATCGCCGCTTCGTCCGGTGCCGCGACGGCCTCGTGACGCAGCATGTGCTCGGCATAATTCACCCGCGAACCCGGGAACCAGGTCGTCTGGGGCATCGGCCGCCCGTCGTGCACCGCGTCGTACGGCACGCGGGAATGCACGTCGAAGAAGTCCCATACCGCGCCCCAGAAGCCCGGCAGATCGCTCACCGACCAGCGGCGCAACTCTTCGTACGTCGTGAAATCGTGGCCGCGCTCCGCGAGCCGGCGCATGAAGTGCGCGACGCGCGTTTCGGCCGCCCGCGCGGGATCGGGCGTCCAGAGCAAGGTCCCTTCGATCATGCCGGGCCGGTCCCGCGTTGCGCTTCGGCCCAACCGTCGGGTCCTTTGTAGCGCATCGCCGGCAAGTTCGGGATCTTCGCACGGAAGATCAGATACTGCCGAAAGCCGTCGAACTCGAACGCACGCTTGTCGGCGATCATCCCGGATTCGTACAGCGACGCGGCGATGGCGGAATCGCGGCCCAGTTTGCGGATCGTGATCGGGAGCAGCCGCTCCTCGAGGTCAAGGATGCGGAACGCCGCTTCCTCGGGATCGGGCGCGGCGTCGATCGCCTCCTTCACGATGCGCAGGCCGGTTCCGATGTGGCGCACTTCGTCGTGCATCACGTACTCGTACGTAACCGCGGTCGCGAGGTCGCCGAACTTGCGCGCCAAGTCGGCGATCGAGTTGAACAGCACGTGCGCGGAGTACGCTTCGAGCGTGCAGACCTGTCCGTATACCAGCTCGACGAACGACGGCAGGCCGTTGACGAAGCGGAACAGTTCGGTCTGTTCGTACGGCACATCGAGCGAATCGGCCAAGTCGAGGTCGCGGATGCGGCGCCATTCGATCTGCGTGTGACGAACCTCGTCGAGCGCGTGGGTCGCGTAGAAGTATTGAATGCTCGGGCTGTTGGTCTTGGTGATGATCTGCGCGACCTGTCCCGTCGTCTGGGCCTCGCCCCAGCACGTCGTGAGCATGATCGGTTTCATCGCGGCGCGGTACTCCGTCGAAAGCTCGGGATCGTGCGTCTTGTGCGCGCGATATTTCTCGAGCAGCGCCTTCGTATCGCGGTACTGGTGCTCGATGTACTCCTCGTACGACTCCAGCGTGCCGAAAGTGCGCAATTCGGCGTCCGGCACGTGACTGGGGATGACGACTACAGAGTTTGCAAAGGACATCGATTCACACTTTCTTCAAGCCGCCCGGCGATGCTGATGCCAGCGCGGGCAGCGCGAAAACGAATTTCGCCGTGAACGCCTCGAGCCTGCCCGCTGGGGAAGAAATTATGCGGTCAACCAGTCGACCTGGATTGCTCGTCATCCCCCTCATCGTGATCGCGGCGCTGGCCGCAGCACCTGCTCCGGCGCGGGCCGGTGACCTCCTCAAGCCGGTGCGCACGCTCGTCTACGAGGTCGCGCTTACGGTCGGGATCGTGCACCGCACGCCGCGCGCCGCACCGAGCACGCTGGTCACCCGCGGTATCGGCCGCGCCGCGCGCGCGCAGGGGGTCGTGCCGGGCGCGCCGGGCGGGCCCTCGGAAAACGTCAGCCGCGCCGGCGTGGAGACGCGCGGAACCATCGCGGTCGATGTCATAGCTGCGACCGGTGACGGTGGACTCGTCGCCGATATTGCCGAGACCGCGCCGGGACGGACGCACGCCAAGGTCCGTTTAGCTGTGAGCCACGACGGCAGCGTCGTCGCCGACCCGAAGTTTGCGAACGACATCACCGAGGAGGAGGTCAGCCTCGCTCGCTGGCTCGCGCGCGGCTTCTATTCGGACCATCCGCGTGAGGCGGGTACCGGCTGGACGGTCGACCAGAGCGGAAGCGGGGTCGTGGCCGCCGAGCACTATCGCGTGCTCTCGGCCGCGGATAAGCGCGTGACGCTCGCCTATTCGCTGGAGCAGTCCGAAAGTGCGACTTCGTCCGCGCTGACGCGGGCGGGTTCGCTCGTCTACGACACCGGTTTCGTCGTCCCGATCAGCGCGACGTACGAGGGGCAGGCGCGTCGCCAAACGTTCGAAGCGGTTGACGAGACGCACACTTCCGTCGTTCTCAAGCTGACCGCCGACTCGTTCGCCAAGAAGAGCTGAGCCGACGGGCGCGAACCCGCCGGC
>JAQBPM010000130.1 GCA_028287525.1 Vulcanimicrobiota bacterium
ACTCAACGGTAGGTTGACCACGCGTTACTCACCCGTCTGCCACTAGGTATTGCTACCTCGTTCGACTTGCATGTGTTAGGCACGCCGCCAGCGTTAATCCTGAGCCAGGATCAAACTCTCCATAAAAATCATGGAGCTTTTGAAAAGCTCTATCTTCGCTGACTTTTGCCGGCTCGCCGATCGCTCGGTGAACCGGTTGATCCGAATTGCGAATCCGGATCGGATCGTCCGTCTTGCGACGGCCGATCAGTCATAATTCTTGTGGACTCGATGCTTGATGCGAAACACCCGGTGGAGCCGGGGGAGCCGCAGCATCGAATCCGTTCGTTCTCTGAACCGGACAAACAAAAACGCGACCCTTTCGGATCGCGCAATCATCTGAACGGGTCGGAGACCCACAGACTTATGCGCTACTGCACTGTTCAGTTTTCAAGGAACGGACGCTTCCGCCCAGCCCTTCTCGGACCGGATCTTTGACCGCACCGGAGAGGCGAGGCGTCAGAGTCAACGAGGGATAGATTACCACCACGTGTCTAGAGTGTCAATCCTCTCGGCCGGTCTTTTGTCCACGGGTCTATCCACAAGGATAAAGAAGGTGGGTCAAATGTTGAATGGCTCGGCCGAATCCCGCAGCACTTCGGTCGTGCGGCGCACTGCCGAACTGCTCGCCAGCGACGCTCCGCTCGCTGACCTCTTCCCGGCGTTCGCCCGCGAGCTCGCCGCGCTGTTCGGCGCCTCGGCGGTCAACCTGGCGATCGGCGTCACGGGCTCGCCGCTGTTCCTCTATAAGGAGGGCGTCGTCGCGCCACCGGCCGACCTGACCCGCGTGCGGGCGGCGTTCGGCGGCTTGGTGGCGGCGAGCGCGCGGGCGGTTGCCGTCCCGCTGCCGTACGGCCGCGACGTCATCGGTGCGGTCGGGATCCGGGCCGACGAGACGACCTCCTACGACGACGAGGACGTCGACACGCTGCGAGCGTGCGCCCTGTATCTCGCCGTGCGGGTGCACGAGGAACAGCTGCGCGAGGAGCGCGACCAGCTGGCGGTCCTGGCCGGGACCGACCCACTTACCGGGATCGCCAACCGGCGCGCCTTCGACGAACGGCTCGCGGAAGAGTGGCGACGCGCGCAACGCGAGGGCGGCCCGCTCGGCGCCGTGATGGTCGACATCGACCTTTTCAAGTCGTTCAACGATCGCTACGGCCACCTCGCCGGTGACGTGTGTCTCAAGCGAGTTGCCGCCGCGCTGCGCGACGCGGCGCGCCGGCCGGGCGACTTTCTGGCGCGCGTCGGCGGCGAAGAGTTCTGTGCGATCCTGCCCGGCGCCGACATCATCGGCGCAACCACGATCGCCGAAACGATGCGCGCGGCGATCGCGGCGCAGGCGATTCCGCATGAGGACAACCCGCGCCGGATCGTGACCATCACCTGCGGCGCCGCGCGCACCCGGCCGCTCGCCTCCGGCGACCCGAAGCGCTTGATCGCCGCCGCCGACGACGGCCTCTACGCCGCGAAGCGCGGCGGCCGCGACCGGGTCGGCACCGCGCCCGACCCGTTCCCGCCCGCGTAGCCCGTTAGTCCATCCCCGCCGCCAGATCGTCGGCCGCATGCGCTGCGATCTTCCGCGAGATCGACTTTCCTTGCGTGAAGAGCAACAGGTAGTCGTAACCGCCGGCTTTCGAGTCGGTGCCGCTCATGTTGAAGCCGCCGAACGGCTGCCCGCCCACCAGCGCCCCGGTGCATTTGCGGTTGAGATACAAGTTACCGACGAAGAACTCGTCCTCGGCGCGGCGCAGCCGTTCCTCGCTGGCAGAGAAGACGGCGCCGGTGAGCCCGAATTCGGTGTCGTTGGCGATGCGGAGCGCGTCGTCGTAGTTCCGCGCTTTGATGACGGCGAGAAACGGACCGAACACTTCTTCTTGCGCGATGCGCGCGCGCGAGTCGACGTCGGCGAACACGGTCGGCTCGATGAAGAATCCGTCGCCCGCCGCGCGCGTACCGCCGGTGAGCAGACGGCCCTCGCCCCGCCCGATCTCGACGTAGCCGAGGACCTTCTCGACCGCCTTCTGGCTAATCACCGGCCCGACCGCCGTGCCGTACGCCGCCGGATCGCCGAGCGCGAGCGCGCGGGTCGCGGGAATCAGCTTCTCGATGAACGCGTCGTAGAGCCGCTCGTCGACGATTGCGCGCGAGCACGCCGAGCATTTCTGGCCCGAGAAACCGAACGCGGCGGCCACCACGCCGGCTACGGCGGCGTCCAGATCGGCGTCGTCGGCGACCACGATCGCGTCTTTGCCGCCCATCTCGGCGATCGTCCGCTTGATCCAGCGTTGGCCGGGCTGCGCCTTCGCCGCCAACTCGGTGATTCGCAGCCCGACGCCCTTCGAGCCGGTGAACGAGATGAATCGGGTGCGCGGATCGGTGACGAGCTGCTCGCCGACCGTGGGACCGTCGCCCGGGACGAAGTTCAAGACGCCCGGCGGTAGGCCGAGCTCGTGCATGAGGTCGACGAACGCCGCGGCGATCACCGCCGCGTCGGGAGACGGTTTGAGGATCGCCGTGTTGCCGGTGACGATCGCGGCGGCCGACATTCCGGCCATGATCGCGAAGGCGAAGTTCCACGGCGGGATCACCACCCCGACGCCGAGCGGCACGTAGACGAGGCGATTGCGCTCGCCCGCGATCGGCGTAAGCGGCGGCGGGCTCGCCAGCCGCAGGGCCTCGCGCGCATAAAACTCGAGGAAATCGATCGCCTCGGCCGTGTCGGCGTCGGCTTCGATCCAGGGTTTGCCGACCTCGATCACGAGCAGCGCGTTCCAGTCGTCCTTGGTCGCGCGAATGCGCTCGGCCGCGCGCAGCAGGAAGTCCGCCCGCGCCTCGGCCGGCGTCGTCTTCCACGTCGCAAAGCGCTCGGTCGCGACGTCGAGCGCGCGAGACGCCTGCTCCGGCGTCGCCTCGTCGACCTCACCGACGATCTCGCTCGGCCGAGCCGGGTTGACCGAAGCGATCGTCCGTCCCCCGTGGATCTTCTGCCCGTCGATCAGCAGCGGCCAGCGCCGGCCGAGCCCGGCCCGCACGCGAGCCAGCGCGCCCTCCATCGCCCGGCGGTCGGCGGGATCGGAGAAGTCACGGATCGGTTCGTTGCGGAACGGCGAGAGCGTGCGCGGAGCGGTCAACATGGCCGAGGGCTCCGCGATCCGCAGTGCGGTTCCCTGTGCGCCGAGAATCCCGCCGTATGCACATCAGTTGGGAAGCGCTCAGCGCTTCGGGGTCGGCGATCTCATCCATCGCCGTTTTGGCCGCAGTCATCGTGGCGGCGCGCCAAGTCCGGGTCGGGGCCCAGCAAGTCGAGCACTTGCGCAAAGCGACGCAGCTCGACGGGACGATGAAGATCTTCGAAAAACTGGCCAGTCCCGAACAGCAGGAAGCGCGGCGCTTCGTTGCCATGGCGCTCGCCGCCAAGCTCGAGGATCCGGACTACCGCGCTGAGCTCGGCTTGATGACGATGGCGCCGCAGCCGCATCCGGAGATGACCGTCCTGCGCCTGATGGAGATGGTCGGCACCTACGTCAAGCACGGCCTGCTCGACCAGGAGATCATCTTCGATTACTGGATCCCCGCGATCGTCAACACGTGGGAGCCCCTCCAGCGGCTCGGCGTGATCAAAGCGCACCGCGACAGTGGCGGCACGAAGATGTGGGAGAACTTCGAGGTCCTCTACGAGAGAGGTCAGGGATGGCTCTCGACGGCGGATCCCTACGACTTTCTGCCGATGGGGCGGGTCCGCTAACCCCGCCCGACGGTACGAAGTCGTAGCGGGCAGCCTCAGGATTCAGGCAGAATACGCAGGATATGGTCTACGACATCGCTGTTGTCGGCGGGGGCATCGTCGGGCTTGCCACCACGCGCGAACTCCTCCTCCGCCACCCCGGCCTGCGCATCGCGAACGTCGAGAAAGAGGACGTCTGGAGCAAACACCAGACCGGCCACAACAGCGGCGTCATCCACTCCGGGATCTATTACAAGCCCGGCTCGCTCAAAGCGAAGCTCTGCATCGAGGGGCGCAAGCTGGCGTGGGAATACTGCGACGCCAAGGGGATCGAGTACAAGAACGTCGGCAAGCTGATCGTCGCGACCGAGGAATCGGAACTCGGCCGGCTCGACGACCTCTGGGTGCGCGGCCAGCAGAACGGCGTCGAGGGTCTCGAGAAACTCGACGCGGCCCAGATCGCGGAGCGCGAACCGCACTGCCGCGGCATCAGGGCGATCTTCTCGCCGGTGACCGGCATCGTCGACTGGGGCCTGGTCGCGCGCACGTACGGCGAAGACGCCAAAGAGATGGGCGCCGACATGTTCCTCAGCCACGAGGTGACGCGCATCGAACGGCGCGGGAACGTCACCGTCCTCAAGACACCCAAGGGTGAGATCCAGGCGCGCGCCGTGGTTACCTGCGGCGGTCTGCAGAGCGACAAGCTCGGCCGCATGACCGGCGGTAACGTCGATCCGAAGATCGTGCCGTTCCGCGGCGACTACCTCATCCTCAAGCCGGAGAAAGCGCACCTCGTCCAGGGGAATATCTATCCGGTGCCGGACCCCGAGTTCCCGTTCCTGGGCGTGCACTTCACGCCGCGCATGGACGGTTCGATCTGGCTCGGTCCGAACGCCGTGCTCGCCTTCGCGCGCGAAGGCTACACGTTCTTCACCATCAACCCCGCCGAGCTGTGGGATTCGATCACGTATCCCGGCTTCTTCAAGATGGCCGCGAAGTATTGGAAGATGGGCGCCGGCGAGATGTATCGCGACCTGGTGCGTTCGGCGTACGTCGGAGCGCTGCATCGCTACATCCCCGAACTGCAGCCCTAGGATTGCCTCCCGGGCCCATCGGGCGTGCGCGCGCAGGCGATGACCTCCGACGGCGGCCTGGTCGACGACTTCGTCTTCGAAGGATCGGAAGGCATCGTCCACGTCCGCAACGCTCCGTCGCCGGCTGCGACCTCGTCTCTCGCGATCGGAAAATACATCGCGGATGACGCGGAGCAGCGGTTTGACCTGAGCAGGCCGACAGCGCCGGTGTGATGGCACTCGACGATTTCGTAGAAGTCGAGTGGCTGGCCGCGCGGCTTGGCGATTCGCGACTGCGGATCGTTGATGCGCGCAGCGTGCCGCATGGGGGTGTCGTTGCGATGCCTTCGGGTGCCGAGCAGTATGCCGCCGGGCATTTGCCTGGGGCCGTGCATCTCGACTATGGCGAGGACCTGAGCGATCCGGCGACGCCGTACGCGACGCGGGTCGCCGGCGAGGCGGACTTCGCGCGCGTCATGGGCGCGCACGGCATCGGGGACGATGCGCTCGTCGTCGCGTACGACGCCGGCACGGTTCCGTTCGCCGCCCGCATCGTGTGGATGCTGCGCTATTACGGCTTCGCGAACGCGGCGGTGCTCGCGGGCGGACTGCCGGCGTGGACGGCGGCGGGGATGCCGCTTTCCATCGAAGCTCCGGCGATCGTTCCGGCGACGTTCACGCCGCGGCGGTCCGATCGCCTGCGCGCTACGCGCGACGAAGTGCTCGCGATTGCCGAAGGACGCGAGGACGCGCAGCTGCTCGAGACGCAGCGCGATCAGACGTACGCGCAGCGCGACCTCGACATCCAAGGCGCCGTGCGCTTGAGCGGCAACCTGCTGCTCGAGGACGCGCGCGGGGGCCGGCCGGCGTCGGATGAAACGCTGCAGCGCCTGGTGCGCGAGGCCGGCCTCGATCCGCACAAGCGCACCGTCGTGAGTTGCGGCAGCGGCGTCTCGGCGTCGGGCGCGTGGCTCGCCCTGCTGCGCGCC
>JAQBPM010000137.1 GCA_028287525.1 Vulcanimicrobiota bacterium
CCTCGGGCCGCTCGGAGGCGGTGCGCGTGACCGTCGCCGCCGACCTCGCCGCGGTGCGTCCGCACTGGCAGCACGTCGCGACCTCGATCGTCAACGCCGCGATCTCGCCGAACGGCGTGCGCGCGGCGTTCGAGGCGCACGGCGAGATTCTCACCGTCCCGGCCGATCACGGCGACGTGCGCAACGTCACGAACACGCCGGGCGTGCAAGAGCGCGATCCGGCGTGGTCGCCGGACGGGAAATGGATCGCGTACTTCTCCGACGCGTCGGGCGAGTACGCCCTGCACATCCGCGACCAGCGCGGCCTCGAGCCGGCGCGCAAGATCGACCTCGGCCGCTCGCCGACGTACTACTTCGCGCCGCTCTGGTCGCCCGACAGCAAGAAGATCGCCTACGGCGACAAACGCCTCAACCTCTGGTACGTCGAGCTCGACCATCCGACGCCGGTGAAGGTCGCGACGGCGCCGTACGGCGGTTTCGCCGCCCAGCAGTTCGCGCCGGCCTGGTCGCCCGACAGCCGTTGGCTCGCGTACACGAACCAGCTGGACAACTTTCTGCACGCGATCTTCCTCTACTCGCTCGACGGTCGAAGCGCTCACCGCGTCACGGACGGGATGAGCGACGCCGGCAACGCCGTCTTCGACAAGAACGAAAAGTATCTGTACTTCACCGCGAGCACCAACACGGCGCTCACCGGTAACGGTCTCGACATGCAGGCCGACGGCCGCGTTTCGAGCAGCTCCGTCTACGCCGCGGTGCTGCGACGCGATCTGCCCTCACCGATCGCGCCGGAGACCGGCGACGAGCAAACGAAAACCGACGAGGTTGCGGCGCCGTCGCCGTCACCCTCGCCGTCGCCCGCCCCGAAGGCGCCGCCCAAGGCTGTGCCGCTCGCAATCGATTTCGACGGCATCCTGCAGCGCATCGTCGCGCTTCCCGTCGAGGAGGCGAACTACGCCGGGATCGCGGCCGGCAAAGCCGGAGAGCTCTACCTCTTCAAAGCACCGATCGCGCAGGTCGAACCGGGGCCGCCCGCGCTCGACGTCGAGAAATTCGATCTGAAGACGCGCAAGTCCAAGCCGGTTCTCTCCGGCGCGAACGCGGTCGTCGTCGCGGCCGACGGCGAGCATCTGCTCTACAGCGCGCAGCGCCGCTGGTTCATCGTCTCCTCGAGCGCGCCGGTGAGCCCGGGCGCCGGAGCGCTCGCGACGCAGAACCTTGAAGTGTACGTCGAGCCGCGCCAAGAGTGGGTGCAGATGTATCGCGAAGCATGGCGCATCCAGCGCGAGTTCTTCTACGACCCGCACGACCACGGCCTCAACCTCGCGCTCGCCGAGAAGCGATTCGAGCCCTATCTCGCCGGGATTTCCTCGCGCGAAGACCTCACGTTCCTGATGCGCGAGATGCTCAGCTACATGTCGGTCGGGCACATGTTCGTGAACCAGCCGCGGCCCGAAACCACGCGCGTGAGCGTCGGCCTCCTCGGCGCGGACTACCGCATCGAGAACGGCCGCTACCGGATCGCGAAGATCTACGACGGTGAGAACTGGAACCCGAGCGTCCAGGCACCGTTGACGCGGCCGGGGACGAACGTCAAGACCGGCGACTATCTCTTGGCGGTGAACGGCCGCTCCATCAGCGCTGCCGCCAACGTGTACAGCTTCTTCGAGGAGACCGCCGGCAAGCAGACGACGATTCGCGTCGGCCCGAATGCCGACGGCAGCGGTGCGCGCGACGTCCTCGTCGTGCCGATTCCGAGCGAAGCTCGGCTGCGCAACCTCGCCTGGATCGAGGGCAATCGCCGGAAAGTCGATCAGCTCAGCGGTGGAAAGCTCGCGTACGTCTATCTTCCCGACACGGCGAACGGCGGGTTCACGAACTTCAACCGCTACTTCTTCTCGCAGGTGGGGAAAGCCGGCGTCATCATCGACGAGCGCTTCAACCACGGCGGACAGATCGCCGACTACATCGTCGATCTGCTGAGCCGCAAACCGATGGGCATGGTCGTCACGCGCGAAGGCAAGACGACGATCGACCCGCCGCTCGCAATCTACGGCCCGAAGGTCATGATCATCAACGAGTTCGCCGGTTCGGGCGGCGATGCGTTGCCGTGGTACTTCCGCAAAGCCGGGCTCGGGCCGCTCGTCGGCGAGCGCACGTGGGGCGGTCTGGTCGGGATCGGCGAGTACCCTTCGCTGATGGACGGCGGCAGCGTGACGTCGCCGGAGGGCGCGATCGGCGGACTGCACGGGCAGTGGGAAGTGGAAGGACACGGCGTCGCGCCCGACATCGAGGTCGCGCAGGATCCGAAGGCGGCGCGCGAAGGACACGATCCGCAGCTCGAAGCCGCGGTCCGCAAGGCGCTCCAGCTGCTCGCGGCGCATCCGGCGCCGTCATTTCAGCAGCCCGCGTTCCCCGACCATCACCCTGCGTTGCCGCCGCCCTAGGCGAACGCGCTCACTGCGTGACGGAGACGACCACCGTCTCCGGCGTCGCCGCGGACTTCGCGCCCTCGTCGATCGCAACGTCGACGTGCACGGCGGAGCTCACCGCGGCGACGTTCTCG
>JAQBPM010000167.1 GCA_028287525.1 Vulcanimicrobiota bacterium
CTCGACCGGTGTCGGTGAGATGCCGAAGAACGCCGGCACGACGGAGAGCGCCGCGTCGGGCACGTCGGCGTAGTCCACAAACGCTCCGCGGCCGATGTCTTTTGCACTGAGCGCGGCGTCGCAGAATACCGCCAAGGCGCGGACGCCGTACTCGTCGGGCGAGAGCCCGTGCAGGTCCCGTGCGTCCAGTCCGGCGAGTGCCGGGTCCATCAACTCGGCGCCGGGATTGCGCCGCTGCGAGCGCACGACGTCGCGGGGCTCGCGGAACAGGAAGATCCAGGGGACGCCGGGGAACGCTCGCGCGATCAGCGGCAATTCGCGCACGTGCCAGGCGTTGAACTTCACGAAGAGGCGCTGCTCGGCGTCGCGCGGCAGGCCGAGCGCGCTCATCATCGCCTTCAGCCACCCGACGAGCGTTTCGTCCGATACCGTCGGGGTCGCACCCCGCAGACGGAGGATTGCGTCGAGCGGCTGAGGCTCAGAGAGGACGATCGTCGCGGACAGTTGCGCGAGCGTCTGGGCGATGAGCGTCGAACCGCAGCGCGACATGTGGAAGATGAAGCCCGCCGGCGCGAGACCGGGCGCGTTTCGATACTGATCTTCGAGCGCAGCGACCGGCGTGCGACGAGCGAAAACGGCGTTGAAGGGCTGCTGCATCGCGCGGTTCGCCGTCTGCTCGAAGAACGGGTCCGCGAACGGTCCGTCGACGAGCGCCCACTCGACGACCGGCTCGCCGCGATTCGCGCAGACCCGGACCGGCGTCCAGCCGGCGAGGTCTACCGCAGCCATCGCTGCAGCCACTCGACGCGGCCACGCGTGACGGCCGCCTCGACGTCCTCGGCCGTCACGTCGATATCGAGTTCGCCGGCGGCTTCGACGAGCGCTGATACGAAGTGCTGGGGTTCAACCCGAGCCAGGCGCCGTGCGAGCGCGAAGTCCGCATGCACGCGCGCGCGCAGCGCGTTCATCCCCTCGGTCTGCTGTGCATCGCCCACTCTTGGTGCTTCTCCTCGAACGATGCGGGACACTCCGTCGCGGCGTAGCACAGATCGCCCAAAACCGATGCGGGGGATCGCGTTATGGGTGCTTAACCAACCTATCTCCTGCTTGCGGTATTCTCTGGCCAGCCGTTCCTCGGTAGGGAGCAGGACGTGAGCGACGCCGCCCGGGAACCCGTCCGCTATCGGCGGGCGCAGCAGTGCGGAGACGCAGCTGAAGCGCGTACGCTGCTCGGAGCGCTCGATTTAAGAATAGCGTGCCATCCTCGCCCTGAAACGTGCCATGCGTATGGCATAGTGAGGCGGTAATCTCAATGAGATGCGCTGGATGCACCGCGTTCGCTTGTATCCGAAAGCCACTCAGGTCGAGCGGCTACAGTCCATGCTGGACGTAACCCGGCAGACGTACAACGCGCTGCTCGATGAGCGTCGCTACGCCTGGAAAGCCCGCGGCATCAACATCACGGCGAAGATGCAATACGCCGAGATCACGGCGCTGCGTGCCGAAGACGCCCGATTCGCGAGCGTGTATCGCGAGTGTCAGGATGCGGTGCTGCACCGGCTCGATCTGGCGTTTGCGGCGTTCTTTCGGCGCATCAAGCGCGGTGAAAAGGCTGGCTATCCGCGATTTAGGTCCGCCGGGCGTTGGAAGCAGTTGGAATTTTCGCACGGCGACCGCGCGCTCAAATTGGACGCGGCTCAGAAACGCGTCCGGATCCCCGGCGTCGGCACGGTGCCTCTGCGCAAAGGTCGCGCCATCCCAGCCTTCGGCCGGGCATTCTTGGCCGAGCGGAATGGCCGTTGGTGGGCGATCTTCGAGTGCGAGCGTGAACCTGAGGCGCTGCCCCTCACTGGTCGAATCGTGGGGATCGACCGGGGTGTTCACGTTCTGGCGGCCACGAGCGACGGCGAGTTGCTCCGCAATGGCAAACACGGCGAGCGACTCCACCGCATCGTCCGCAGGCACCAGCGAGCATTGGATGCGGTCGGCGTCAAAGATACTCGCGGACGCTGTTTGAACCGGCACGATCCAGCGCGAATCGCGGCAGTTCAGCGGCTGGCGCGAGCGAAGGAACGGGAAGCCAACGCTCGGCTCGACGGGTTGCACAAAGCGGCCAATCGCATCGTGCGTTCGGCTGACGTGATCGTCCTGGAAGCGCTCGACGTCGGAGCCATGACGCGCAGCGCCAAGGGTACGCTCACCGCGCCCGGCCGTAACGTTGCGGCGAAGAGCGGCCTGAATCGAGCGTTGCTCGATGCAGGTTTTGGAAAATTGGCGACGCTGATACGCGAGCAGACCGTCTTTGTCAAACGCTACGCTGCATGATTGGTTGGTAAGGCCTGGAGCCGAGTGTGAACCTTAACCAACTGTCGGTACACAACTTTCGTCAGCTGACGCTTGAGGGCGCGCAGTGCAGCCCGACTGTTGTGGCCTTCGGAACGTTTGCGCTCATAGTAGATCCTTCCGGCGTGCTTGTCCGTCCGGACCTGCGTCGTTGCGATGGTATACAAGAGGCGATTCAGCTTGCGATTACCACCGGTATTTACGCGCACCGCGGAAGTCTTGCCGCTCGAACAAGGCACCGGCGCCGTGCCGCATTTCGCGGCGAAGGCGTCGGCGTTGCGGAGGTTGCGCACGTCGCCGGCGTGTCCGAGGAGGCCCGCGGCCGTCACTGCACCGACCCCACGAACTTCAAGAAGTTCTGGAGCCAGCGCCTCCACGAAAGGGATCAGCGCCCTCTCGATGCGCGCGACGTGTACGTTGATGCGCTCGATCGCTTCGAGCGCGATAAGAATCTCGTCTACGTAGGCGTCTACGGAATGCCGTTGTCCCTGCCTGGCGATCGCTGCCGCGCGGACCGCTCCCAAAGCCGAGCTTTTGGTGCAGTCGTCCTCAAGCTTCAGATCGATCATGCTAGCCGCGGCCTTGAGGCGATTGACTTCTACCGTGCGCTGCCGCACGAGCCTGTCGCGCTGATCGTATCGCAGACGAAGTGCGAGGAGCTCCTCAGATTGACGGTAGCGAGGAAGCCTGTCCTGCTCTCGAATCAAGGCCTCGGCGATCGCCTTCGCGTCGATTGTATCGGTCTTTCCCGGGCGCGTCGCATTCTTGCGATGTCGCTTCGTGACGTTGCCAGGAACCTCGAAAACGGTCGCGTTCTTGCCGACCAAAAAGTCGGCGAACCTCCGACCATACCCTCCAGCTCCCTCAAGACCCCACACGACTTGGCACCCAAAGCTTTGCGCAGCGCTAAGAGCTGTTTCAAACCCAGCGCTATCGTTTGCTATCACTACGGCCTGAAGCTCGGAGCCGATCGAGTCGACGAAGACAACCGCGTGAATCGTCTTGTGGCAATCAACCCCGGCGAAGACATCCCTCATCCCGCCTCCGTTTTGACTCTAATGGCGACCATCGGCCGGCGAACCTTTATCGAGCGTGGACCGCATCCGTCTTTCCAGCCAAAGCGACGGTCGTCGGGTTGGCCTCGCCGGCGTGTCTTCTCGAGGCCACGAAGGCAGCAGAATGGTGAGCCAAGCGAGGTTACTGACAGTATACACATAAAGGCAGCATGGGCCGTTCGCGAGGTCATTGTCGTAGATACCAGATATTCGAGTCGGACGTGCGGGCGTTGCTTGCAGGTCGACGCGAAGAGTCGCCGGAGAAGGCGCTTTCGGTGCGTTGCGTGTGGCTGGACTTGCCACGCCGACGTGGCGGCGGCGCTGGAGATTCGGCGACGCGCTGAGTTGCAGCGCATGAGCGAGCTACCGCGGGCGAGGACCCCGCTCACTTCGCAGGACGCGGCGTGAGGGCACGCACAACGATGGCGAGATCCGGATGTTCAGCGGTAACTACGCGCCCGTAGGGTGGGCGCTTTGTGACGGCGGCCGAACTCCGTATCGCGGGGCCGAACGAAGAACTTTACGCGGTGATCGGAAAACTGGTACGGCGGCAACGACGAGACGTCGTTCGCGCTGCGGGACTTGCGAGCCCGCGGCGCAGTCGGGTCCGGCCAAGGTCAGGGCTGCTCGTTCCTACCGGGGCAAACCGCGGCTACCGCAACCGAGTCGACTGGCGGCCAGCCGGCCTCGCCGTGCTCAACGTGACGTTCATCATCTGCATAAACGGGGCGTTCCCGCCGCGCAGTTAGGGCTCGAACGCCATCGCCCGGTGGGAACACGGGGCGCATGGGCCCCATCCTCATCGGAACGAGCGGGTGGACGTACCGCGATAGGCGCGCGCGGTTCTATCCGCAAAAGCTGCCGCAGCGAGAATGGCTGTCGTGCTACGCGCAGCGGTTCCCGACGGTGGAGCTGAACGCCACGACGTACCGGCTGCCGAAGGAGAGCGATCACGCGCGCTGGTCGGCGGTCCCGCCAGGCTTCGTCTACTCGGTGAAGCTCAGCCGGCTCATCACGCACCGCAAGCGGCCCGGCGAACCGCGCGCGTTCGTCGACAACTACATGCGCGCGATCGCGCCGCTCGAACCCCACATCGCGAACGTCCTCGCGCAGTTTCCGCCGTGGTTCGCGCGCGACGACGACGCGCTGCGTGGTTTCCTCGACACCCTGCCGCCGCACCACCGCTACGTCGTGGAGTTTCGCGACCCGTCGTGGTACGACGACGCCGTCTACGCATTGCTGCGCGAGCGCGGCGTCTCGTTGTGCGTGCACGACCTCAAGGGCAGCGCAGCGCCGCTAGTCGTCACCGGCCCGGTCTTGTACGTGCGCCTTCATGGCCCCGTGCGCGCCTACACCGGCTCGTACAGCCGGGCGCGCCTGGAGGAGTGGGCCGCCGCGATCCGCGCGCTCGCCCCGTAGGCGGACGCGACGTTCGTCTACTTCAACAACGACCGCAACGCGTACGCTCCCCGAAACGCCGAGACGCTGCGCGAAATCCTCCGTGCGTGAACGCTCATGGATGGCGGCGCGCAGTCGGCCTCTCGGCGGCTACCGCGTCACGGCGAAGCCCCGTCCGGCCCGGTGATCCTCGCGTAAAACATATACGATCCATCATGGTAGTTGGCATACTGCGGGTGGCCCATCCGTACCATTGCGAGGTCGTTCTTGGGCACGGTCCGCCACCGGACGCGGAACGTCACGTGCGACGGATCGAGCGACGGATCGATGGAAAGATCGGCGGCGTCACCATACATCGTGATATCGTTTAGCGCGTAGCCGTTGTGGAGGTTGAACGCGTACACGTCTTCGCCTGAGTCCGGCACCTTGCGAAGGTGCACCCCGGGCGAACACGAGAGTTGCCCGCAATGGTACGTGAAGCCCCATCCGATGCCTTGGCAGATGTCCGGCCGTAGCGGATCGAGCAGGTCGCCGGCGGCGCACGAGGAGACGGTCGGCCAGCCCTGGATGGTGAGCCGTCTGGCGGTGAAGTTCAGGCGCACCGGAGGGGAGACGACGCTCGGTCCGACGACGGCGATGCCGCCCGCGGTGCGGTGGGTCGCGACGCTCAGCGCCACCGCTTGATCCGGCGCGCGCGTGAAGCTGTCCGTCGAGACGTCCCACGAGCCCCCGCGCGGGTTGCCGAACAGCCGGGCCGTCACCGACGTATCCGTCCACGACTCGATCAGCAAATTGACGCCCCTCGGTTCAAGGGGAAAATTGCCCGTGATGGCCGCGGTCCCCGACGTTCCGAAACACTGGCCGCCGATCGTGAGCGTTCCGCCCGGCGTTACGGTGCCGCTGACCCGGTCGATCTCAGGCGGGTGCTGGGCGCAGTAGTCGAGGGGACGGGTGACCGTGCCGCCGACGCGTCCGGCGACGCGCACGTCCTGGGGCGCCACCGGCCTCGTCGCAGCCTGCAACGCTTTGATCGTCCGCGGGCGAAGCTCGGCCAGCGCCGCCATCTGCTGCGTGACGAGTCGTTTGGTGTCGAGCGCAGGCCGCGCGACGGGCTCTACGCGCATCGACGGGACCGGCGTCGCCGCGCCGGCTCCCGAGGCGAACGTCACCAGCGCGATTGCCACGGCCAGGGACGTGCCGCCCATCGCGCGGCTCAGCGATGAACCTTGTCGTAGCATCGGGTTGCTCCTTAGCGAGATCGCAGGTCCTCATTGTGGACGGCCGGTCCCGCCGGGTCCAGAGCCGACGCTACTTGTGCGAGTTAGTTGTATGAGCCGCAAAAGAATGCGACGCCCCGTAGCGGCGCGCTGCTCGCCCGCGGAGGGGGTTTCGCGGCACCGTCAATGCCCTATCTGACGTATGTGCGGCCTGACGGGTTCTCGCTGCTACCGGTGCAGATCAATGAGTTCGGGCACACAAAACCGAAACTAGGAACGTGGACAACGCCCGATGCAAATGATGGTGACGTTCGAGATCCCGCTTCGCAGCAACGCTCCATGTGGAACCGCGGAAACGCCGTTGACTATGAAGATCCGAGCGAATACAGTGCTGCCGCTATAGCTGGCGCGCCTCTCGCGGTCAGTGCAGCGCTAGAATTCCTGGGCTATTTGCTGATCGCTGGTGGTGCCGTTGCGTGGGGGCACGAGCTACAAGCTCACGGTGGTGCGATCAGAAGAGGCACGATGGATGTCATTGGGAAGTCGGCTGGTATCGATGCGCAGAATCCAGGAATCGGATTGCCCGCGAATTTCGAGGAACATAGGACGGGCGCTCGGCCGTCATCCGAGGAACAACATCAATATGGACAGGCGAGGCAGAATACCATCAAGGCGGTGGCCGACGTAATCCGTCCAGGTGTGCGCCGTCGTAACGCCCGGAACCAAGGGACCCTGGCCGGCGCCGCCGGGAAAGCAAAAGCCCTCTTCTGAACAACCCCAGCCCTCGGCACCTTCTGAATAGTTTGGTAGTAGCAACATGCAAGACGATAGCGAGGCTCCGGCCCGTACAGTAGTCGATCCGGCATATGACAGCGCTCTTCAAGAGATGGAAGGCAACGCGCCAGATGTTCGCCGGGCTCATGAGCTCTTGAGGCAAGCTCATGCATCTGGTGATGCCAGGGCGACGTATGCGCTGGGCACGTGGTACCTGCATGGGA
>JAQBPM010000169.1 GCA_028287525.1 Vulcanimicrobiota bacterium
CGTGGATCACCGGCGTCGTCGTGAAAGACTCGATCGGCCGCTACGCGACGAATTCCGTCTCTCCGGCCCGCGCGCGCGAACTGATCCGCGCCGGCGCGAAGGAGGCGATCGGGCGGATCGCCGAGGCAAAGCCGTTCGTCTTCGAGCCGCCGATCAAACTGGAACTCGACCTGATATGGACGCACAACGCCGACTTCGTCGAGATGATCCCCGGCTTCGAGCGGACCGGCGGGCGCAGCGTGCGCTTCGTACACGACGACTATCGCGTAGTCTTCAAAGCCTACGTCGCGGCCTACCGGCTCGGCGCCGCCGCGAACGCGCACGTGTAGATGGCGACCGTCGCGTACCAGGGGCACGAAGGCGCGTTCAGCGACGTCGCGGCGCGCGAGCTCGTACCGGGTGCGACGACGCGCGGCTACCCGTCGTTCGACGCGGTCGCCCAGGCCCTCGATGCCGGCGAGACGGACTTCGGCGTGCTCCCCGTGGAGAACGCGATCGCCGGACCGGTGCCCCGCAACTACGAGCTGCTCTGGGAACGCCCGGAACTGCGCATCTGCGGCGAGACGACGCTCGCGGTCGAGATGTGCCTGGTCGGCCCACCCGGCGCCGACGCCGCCGCGATCCGCGAGATCCGCTCGCATCCGGTCGCGCTCGAGCAGGTCCATCGGTATGCCGAAGCCCGCCGCTGGACGCGCTCGACAACAACCGATACTGCCGGAGCGGTGCGCGAGATCGTGGCATTGGCCGATCCGTCGATCGCGGCGGTCGGCCCGGCGCTCGCCGCGGAGATCTACGGCGGCACGATCCTCGCGCGCGGCATCCAGGACGAACCCGAAAACTACACGCGCTTCTTCCTCGTCGCACGCGCCGGCGTCGCGGCAGCGCACGCCGCAACGGCCGGCGAGATTGGCGACCGCGCCTGCGTCGGGATCGCGGTGCAGGACCGCCCCGGCTCGCTGCGCGACGCGCTGAGCGCGTTCGCCGACCGCAGCATCGACTTGCGCTTTCTCATCGCGCGACCGGACCGGCGAGTCCCGTTCCGCTACCGCTTCTTCGTCGAGCTCGCTAACGTCGACGACACGCGCCTCGCATCCGCGCTCGCCGCGATCGGCGGCGAACAGCGCATCCTCGGGCGGTACTAGTCTAAATCCAGATTGCTCACGTACGCTTCCTGACGCCGGTGCCTATCGCCTGAGGCGACGTCGTACTCCCTTCCGTCGGCCGGCGTGACACTCAGCTTCACCTCGATGTTGTTGCGCGTCGCATTCGAATAGGGACACACCAGGTGGGCCCCACGCACCACGTCCTTTGCGTTCTCGACGTCCGCTCCCGGCAGGATCACGTGTAGTTCGGCGGCCAGCATGAAACCAGGGCCGTCGTCATTGGGGCCGAGCCCGACCTGCGCTTCGACCGTCGAGTTGCCGATCGCGACCTTCTTCTCGGCCGCGACGCGCTTCAGGGCACTGTGGAAGCACGCGGCATAGCCCGCCGCAAAGAGCTCTTCGGGATTCGTTTTGCCGCCTGGGCCACCGAGCTCTTTCGGAAGCGCCACTTGCAGATCGACGAGACCGTCCGCGCTGCGAACGCTCCCATCGCGTCCCCCGATGGAAGTGACCGTCGGAGTACGATACACGATCGGCACGTTGAGTCTCCTTTTTTTACATCGGGTGAACGTCGGCCGGATCTTGCGGCGGCGTCTTGAGGGAAACCCACTTCAGATGGCCGGCCGTCTCCGTGAACCCGGCGTGCGCGGTTCCTTGCGGAATCACCACCATCATCCCGGGCTTGAGGTTCACCTGGTGGTCACCGAGCCATTCGGTCCCCGTGCCTTCCAGAATGATCTGGACCTCGTTGGCGTTGGCGTGAAAATGCTTGGGCGCGCTTCCGGTTTGGATCGCGGCCGTCATCCCATCCGCAACGACGACGGTTTTCGAGAGAAGCTTCGGGAGCGCAGGTGACGGCGGCGGATAGCTGTCGGCGGTCATCGCGGCGAAGTCGATGGTCTGCGGCTGGAGCGCGGCGGCCGCGCCTTGGGCGGGTAACGGCAAGCGTGCGACGGCAACGCCGGCCGCGAACGCCAACGTCGCTACGATGCCGATTCGAACGTCGTACATCATGCATTGCGCTACGTCAGGCGCTCGACCCACACCTACTCGCGGACGCTCGCCGCGAGACACAGGGTTTCTTTAGATAAACGCCCGTCGATGACCGATGTCAGCGGTTGCCAGCGCGGCTGCCAGCCCGCTGAGGTCCTGGACGTCGTGCAACGACGGCGCGCGGAGCGTGCACGATGCGGCGTGATCGGGGAGCGCTTCGCGGACGAAGGTCATGCGGACACGGGCCATCCACGGCTCGCCGAGGTACGTCGCGAGGCTGCCCAGGACGATCACGTCGAGTACCAGGAGGTCGGCGAGCAGCGCGCAAGCGGCGCCGACGGCGCCAGCGTTGTCGTCGATCGCTGTTTGCGCGATCGAGTCGCCGGCGGCGGCACGCCGCGCGACGTCGGCTCCCGATTCCGCGTCGTACGTGGGGTCGTAGCGACGCGCGATTTTCGGCAGCGCGCTCGCCGCGCCGTACGACTCGAACGAGCCGGGCTTGCCGAACACGTCGGGACCGTCGTCGCGATACCGCACGTGACCGATCTCGGGCGAAAAGCCGCGCGAACCGTAGCGGGCGCGGCCGTCGATCACGATCCCCGAGCCGAACCCCGTTCCGCACGTCAGGTACGCGAGCCCGGCGACGTCGCGGTCCGCGCCCCAACGCACTTCGGCCAGCGCGCACGCAGCGGCGTCGTGGTGCACGCTGACCGGGCGCCCGAAGTCGGCGCGCAGCCTCTCGCGGAGGGGAAACCCGTGCATCCCGGGCAGGTGCGGCGCGGAGAGCACGACGCCGCGATGCGCGTCCATCGGACCGCCGATCGCCACGCCGATCGCGCGAGCGTCGGCCCCGATCTCCCGCAACGCAGAGACGATCGCCGCATAGAGCGCCTCACCGTCGCGCGCCTGGGTCGGCCACGCCCGCCGCTCGAGGATCGTACCGTCGGGCGTGCCGAGCACGACGCTCGTCGACGTCCCGCCGACGTTCACGCCGGCGAGCAGCGCCGGGTTCAGGTGACCGCGCCGTCGAGCACGGTTCCCTTGATGCGGTAGCACACCCCGCGGAACAGCGCGACGAGCTCGTCATCGTCGCCGCGGGTCACGCGGACGTCGTACACGCCGGTGCGTCCCTTCGACGACTGTTCTTCCGCTTCGGCGACGAGCCGGTCGCCGAGCTGCACGGCACCGATGAACGAGATCGATGCCTGCAGCGCGACGTTGGGCTCGTTGCGCGAGTTGCAGGCGAAGGCGAACGCGGAGTCCGCGAGCGTGAACGTCACGCCGCCGTGCGCGATCGCATGACCGTTCACCATCGTCTCGGTGATGGTAAGCGAGACGCGCGCCCAACCCGGACGTGCGTCCTCGAGCACCATGCCGAGCGCCTGCGACGCGGCGTCGCGCTCGAGCATCCGCGCCGCGCAGGCCTTCGCGAGTTCGGCCTCGCTGCGTTCCCCGACGCTCACGAGAGCGGCGTACGGGTTTCGACGATGCGGAACCGGTTCGCAACGAACGCCGCGTCGGTGAGCGATGCGTTCCCGGCCGGGTTGCCGCCGGTCACGTGATAGTCGCTGAATGCGGCCGACTGGTTCACCAGCAGCGAGCCGGTGAGGTTCACCGCAAGGCTTACCTTCGCGTCGCGCGCCCAGCGCTGCGCCTTTTCGAGCACCGCGGGATCGGTCGAGTGGACGATTGCCGTGATCGCGCCTTTGCTCTTCGCTTCCTCGGTCGCGAGACGCAGCGACTCGTCCGTGCCGGCCGTTTTCACCACGAACGCGATCGGACCGAACGCCTCGCGCGAGAACCGCTCGCGCTCGCTCGCGTCGACCGTCGCGACCAGCGGCGTGCGGATCCGCGCGCCGGGGAACTTGGGATGCTCGAGCGCCGCGCTCGGCCGCACGACGCCCGGCTTGGCGTTTTCCTCATCGATGCGCGCCAGCGTCGCGTCGCTCGCGATCGCGCCGAGGATTTCGACCGCTTTTTCCGGCGCCGCGGTGAACGCGTCGAGCGCCGCGACCAGCGCCAGGACGACGTCATCGAATGCGACGTGCTCGCCGCCCGCGGTGATCCCGCCGGCCGGGACGAACAGGTTCTGCGGCGTCGTGCACATCTGTCCGGAATACAAAGTCAGCGACATCGCGAGATTGCGGACCATCCCGGCAAGGTCAGCTGTCGAGTCGATCACGACGCTGTTGACGCCGGCCTTCTCCGTATACACCAGGGCGCCAGCGTTGCGCTCGAGCCACGTCCCGAACTCGCTCGAACCGGTGTAGTCGATCAGCGCAATCTCGGGGCGCTGCGCGAGCACTTTCGCGAGCGGCTGCCCCGGCGCGTCGACGGCGAGCACAACGACCTGCGGATCGAAGCCCGCGTCTCGCAGCGTCGCCTGCAGCACTTCGACGGTGATCGCGAGCGGCAGGACGGCGAGCGGATGCGGCTTGACGACGACGGCGTTGCCGGTCACCAGGCTCGCGAAAATCCCCGGATACGCGTTCCAGGTCGGGAACGTCGAGCAGCCGATCGTCAGATCGACGCCGCGCGGGACGATGCGAAACGTCTTCTCGATGCGCAACGGCTCGGGCTTCGCCGGCTTCTCCCAGACGACGTGCGCCGGGATGCGCGACATCTCGTCGTACGCGTAAGCGACTGCTTCGAGCGCGCGGTCTTGCGCGTGCGGGCCTCCCGCCTGAAACGCCATCATGTAGGCTTGACCGGTCGTGTGCATCACCGCGTGCGCCAGCTCGAAAGAGCGCGCATTGATGCGCGCGAGCGCTTCGAGCGCGACGCCGACGCGCGTCTCGAACGGAGCGGCGCCCCAGGCCTCGCCGGCCTGCGTCGCGGCGGCGACCAGCGCCTCGGCGTCAGCCGTCGAATACCGTACGCCCAGCTCGATCCCGTACGGCGAGCGTTCGGTCGCGACGCTCGCTCCGTTCGACGGCTGCTGGAGCGCGAACGGCTTGCCGAGCCGCGCATCGAACGCGGCTTTCCCCTCGGCCATCGCGCTTTCGCCGTAGGCCCGCGCGCTCTCGGGAAACGCGCTGTAGTAGGCGCGGCTGCGGATCGCCTCGCGCGCCCGATCGAGCGTTTCGCGGTGGCGCTCGAAGAGGTCGGCGCCGGAAGACAGGGTCGTCGTCATATCAGCCGCTTCGGCGCCCCCTCTCCGCGCCCTCGCCGCCAAGCGTCCCGCGGAAGCGTCGTGCCGGCGCCGTAAGCCGCGCGTAAGCGACGGGCTGTAGCGTCCGTTCGGTGATGCTCTTCTCCCGCCGCTCGTCCATGCCGCGGTCGTATCGGTTCGTCGCCCGCCTCGCCGGACGGTCGCTGCCGCAGGTCGATAAGGCGCTCCGGCTGCGCTGCACGCTCAGCGCGGCCGACCACAGCATTGTCGGGGTCAGCGCGCTCGTGCTCCAGCTCGGCGAAGGGTCGCACTTCGAACAGTCGATCGAACTGGTGCACGAAGCCGGTCCGGGCGAAGCGGGCGTCCCCAAGTACTTCGAACTCATCGCCTCGATCGCGCCGGTGGAGGCCCCGATGGCGCGGCTGACGCTGGCCGGCGAGACCGCTGGCGACCCGTGCGAGTACCGCGTCGCGGGGATGATGGATCCGGCGCAAGGCCGCATCGCGCTGCCCGAGATCGTCCTGAGCGGCGCATAGCCGGCGAAGCCGCGCTCAGCGCGCGAGCGCGTCCGTCAGCGAGGCGCCCGACTCGGCCGAGAACGCCCCGGCCGCCTGCCACGCGACTCGTCCCGTCTCGTCGAGAAGGAAGACCGCGAGATGCGTGCGGTCCGCGATGCCGAGCGCGCCGCAAAACGCGTCGACGTCCGTAAACAGCACGATCGTCGAGGCGCGCTGTTCCGGCGCTTTGACCGCTTTGCGCAGCGCCGCGAGCAGCATTGCGCGCACGACTTTCGGCTTCGGACGCAGCACCGCGAACAGGCGTCCGCGCAGGTCGGAGCGCGATCGCAGGAGCGGGTCGAGGAAGGAAACCCAGCTTTCGACCTCGGCCCGATGCTCGATGCCGAAGCCCGCGAACCCGATCGTCCGCAGCCCGGCCAGATCGCCGGCCGCGAACGGCGTTCCGTCGACCGCCTCGCCGGTCACGGCAGGGAAACGTGCGGCGCTCATCTCGAACAGCATACCCGATATGCTTTCGTTGCCGTTCTCGGTCGCCTGGATCGGTGCCGCGATCGCGATCGTGCAGACCGCGCTCCTCGCCTGGCACCTGCGGCGGAAGTACGCCGCGATCCCCAAACGCGTCCCGCTCGGCCTCCGCTTCGACGGCCGGCCGCGCGCGCTCGCATCGAAACGCTGGCTGTGGCTCTCGCCCGCGCTCGTGGCGGTGCTGATCGCGATTCTCTGCGCGGAGATGACCCTCACTCCGCCGCCGGTCGAGACGCACGTGACGCTGCTGTTCGTCTTTCTGGTCATCGCCGAGGTCGCGTGGTTCGTCGGCTGGACCATCGATCGCCAGATCGAGCTCGCGCGCGGGATGACGCATCGGATCGCACCGACGCGCATACTGCTGACGTTCTTTCCGGTTCTGGCCACGATCGCGATCACGCTCGCGCTCGCGATCACCCAAACGCTGTGACCCGCACGATCGCCACGTTCAGCGGCCGCGTGCAGAACGTCGGCTTCCGCGACGCGGTCCAGCGCATCGCGGCGCGCTATGACGTCGCCGGCACGGTACGCAACGTGCGCGACGGCGAGCGGCTCGAAATCGACGTCGAGGGCGACGACGACGACGTGCGCGCGTTCCTCGACGACGTCCTCGAACACCCGCCCCGCTACGCGCGCGTCGAGCACATCGACCGCCGCGACGCCGAGCCGTTAGGCCGGCACGGATTCTCCGTCGCGCCGACGACCGCGTCACCCTGAGCTTGTCGTGTCACCCTGAGCTTGTCGAAGGGCCCCCGTCACCGATGGTGCCTCGCGTTCAACGTGGATCGCGTGGCACGGGTGGTGACGGGGGCCCTTCGACAAGCTCAGGGTGACAGCGCGATTATCTCACTGCGACAACGTTAGAAGACCGGGATGATGTCCTCTGGGCCGATGTGGCCGACGTCGACGCCGTCGAGGTCGAGTTCGGGGATCGCGGGGAATTCGATCCCCCACTCGCCGACGATCGCGCGCACGCGTGCCAGCGACGTGCGCCAGTTCTCGGCCTGCTCGTCGAACGTCAGCACGCCGAGGCCCGCGTCGCGGGCGTGCTGCACCAGCACGCGATGGTTCGGCAAGAAGTAGTCGGGGATGTCCCAGAACTGATTCGGCGGCTCCCACAGGATCATGCTCAGGAACACGAAGCCTGCGCGCAGCTGCTTCGTGATCATGTGTTTGTACTCGTCGGTGAGGCCCGGCCAATCGCGTTCCAGCACCGTCAGACAGATGGCGAGGTGACGCGCTTCGTCCTGACCGACCTTCTTGAAGATCTCCTTGAAGAGCGGGTGCGTGGCCTTCTTCGACATTCCGAAGAACAGCGTCGACGACGCGACCTCGCCCATCATGAACGACGTGAACAGTACGCTGAGCGGATACTTCGCAAGCGACGCGCTGTAGCCGCTCCAATAGCGGCCGCCGTTGTGGTAGAGCCAGCCGATGTTGTTCTGCGCGGCGCGCGCGAGATCGCTCGTCGCGGTGAAGTCCATCGGCCCGCCGGGAACCAGCGCCTGAATCGCGCGCTGACAGACTTCCTCGTGGTTCATCTCGTCGTGCGTGATCGAGAAGAAGCACTTGCGGATCGGATCTTCCTGATGCGTCTCGAACGCGTGGATCGTCGCCTTGGCGAACACCGCGGGTCCCGAGCCGTCGAAGTTCGCCAGCACCGCGTACCAGTACATGATCCCCAGCCGCTGCTCTTCGGTGAAGTCCTCGGCGCGCAGCGTGTCCCAAGCGAAGTCCGACGGATTCCACACATGCCGCTTCGAGCGCTCGTACAGCTCGGCGAGCTTGGGGGTCTCGACCCGCCACTCCATCGGGAAGATGTTGGGCTGCGGGACTTCCGGATACGGGGTGAAGCCGGCGCTCGGGACGACGAGCTGCGGGTTCGCGTGCGTGGTCATGGCCATGTGCGTCGGACTCTCCCTACCGAATGGTTGGTCAGGATGAGTATACCCGCCGAGGCTGGGGACGGCAATGGCGCCCCCGTCCTAAGCCAGCAATTTTTCGGCGACCCGAGCCAGCAGTTCGCTCATGGTGGGGTGCAGGTGCGGCATTTCGGCGATCTCGCGGGCCGTCGCTCCCCGGTCGGTGAGGGCAATCGCCTCGCCGGCGAGGTCGATCGCATCGTCGATCACCAGCGCAATCCCGAGGACCCGGCCGTCACCCCGCCGAGCCAGCATCTTCACGAAGCCCTCGCTCTCGCCCGAGACCAGCGCCTCGCCGACTTCGCTCGCCGGAAGCGTCGCGACCCTCACGTCGATGCCGCGCGCACGGCACACCCGTTCGGTCATTCCCACGATCGCGACTTGCGGCTGCGCGTAGATCGCGTGCGCCTCCCAGCGATCCCACTGCGCGGCGACCGGCTCGCGCGCGAAGGCGTTGCGCGCGGCGAGGCGTCCGCCGTACTCGGCCGTGTGCACCATGTTGCGCCGGCCCAGGACGTCGCCGGCCGCGAAGACCCGCGGGTTCGAGCGGCTGCGCAGCATTTCGTCGACGACGATTCCGCGCGCGCGGTCGCCGTCGATCCCACCTGCTGCAAGGTCGAGGCCATCGACGTTCGGCCGGCGGTTGGTGGCGATGAGCACGGTCTCGCAGCGCGCGCCGTGCGCGCCCTGCGGCGTGTCGGCGAGGATCACCGTCACGTCCCCGTCGCGGAAGACGCGCCGAACGTCGGCCGCCGTCACGACGTCGACACCGTCGCGCAGCAGCGATGCGCGCACGGCGCTCCCGACGTCCGGATCGTCGGCGCGCAGCAGCTCGGGCGCATCCTGGAACAGCGTGACCCGCGTTCCGAGCCGGGCGAAGAACTGCGCGAACGCGCAGCCGATGGGGCCGCCGCCGAGCACGCCGATGCTCCGCGGCGCGCGGGTCATCTCGAGAACGTCGGCGCTCGTGATCGTCGGCACGTCAGCTAATCCGTCGATGCGCGGCAGCACCGTCTTCGCGCCCGTCGCGATGACGAACCGCTCCGCAGCGATACGCCGCTCGCCCACGACGACCGTATCCGACGCGACGAAGCGCGCGTCGCCGCGCGCCAGCGGATACGATGCCAACTCGTGCACGCGGTCGGCGGCGAAGTAGTCGACCAGGGCCCGCTTGCGCCGGACGATCGCGGGAAGATCGACGTGGACCGGGCCGGTCTCGACGCCGACGTCGTGCGCCCGCTTGATCTCGCCTTCCGATTGCGTTGCCGCGAGCAGCGTCTTCGCCGGCATGCAGCCGCGGAGGATGCACGTTCCGCCGAGTTCGTCCTCGCCTGTGACGAGCACGACGTCGCGCCCTTCGGCCCGCACGGCCTCAGCGGCGGCAAAACCCGCCGTCCCGGCACCGATCACGCACAATTCGTGCCGCTCGTCGCGCATCCGAACCGTGATACCCGCCCGCCCCAGCGATCACCGCCCGGGCGTCCGTCAAGCGTGCGCGGCCTATCTCGCCGAGGTACCGTCGATGAAGGGTCGGAGCTGGCCGACGAACTTATCGGTGTTGTGAATGCTGCGCAAGACGATCACGATCGCATCCCTCGGGAAGCCGGACTCGAGCGTGACCGTGTAGCCGCAAAAGACGTCGCCGGTATCGTCCGCGCCCCAGAAGAGAAAATTCTGGTCGCTCAAGTACAACAGCTCCCGCATGAGCGCCGTGGCGTCCTTCGCCTTGCCGATGTTGATGTAGCCGCCGCTATAATGCGGGTACACGCGAAAGCCGATCGTGTCGGATTTCGTGACGCTGATGACGATCTCCAAGTTGTCGGCGTTCGTCAGGCCAGTCATCGTTCCGGTGAAGTTGTACGGATTCTTCGTGCTGCGCCGGAACGCGACGTTGACGTCGGCGCGCTGGCCCGCCGAAGCGAGCAGGGTGCTCAGACTCTCGCGCGTCGCGTCACGCCCGGTCGATTGAGCAGCCGCAGGGGAAGACACCACGACGACGAGCGCCAGCAGGATCGTCGTCCACGCTCTGTTCCGCATACTTCTACATCGTCGCAGGCGGCCGCCGCTCCTGCTCTGCCCTACGAAATGAGCAGTCGGGCGCGCAGCTCGGCGTTCTCCTCGCGGAGCCGCTTCGCTTCGGCGGCGTCGAGGGCGACCAGGGCGAACGCGACCTCGCGCCCGACGCGTTCCAGCGCGTGCACCTCCTCCGGCGAATACGGCTCGGCGCGCGGAGGCAGCGAGACGAGCACGATCCCGGTGAGCGTGCCGCGCACGACCATCGGAAACGCCACGTCGGCGTCGCGCAAGCCCGGAAACGCCGTGCGCAGGACGGGCTCCGCGGCAGCGCGCAGCCGCAGCACCAGCACGTCGTCCTCGTGGAATCGGCGAGCGCTTTCGAACACGGAGCGGAACGTGCGGTCGTCCTCGCGCAGGAGGATGTCGCAGTCGCTCGCGCGCGCGAACGTGCGCAAGGTCCAGCGCGTCGCCTCGAACAGCTTGCGCGGCTCGCCGACGAGGTGCGCTTCGCGCGCGAAGCGCGCCAATTCGTTCGCGGCGCGGTGGCGCTGGGCGAACAAGACGGCGTCGACGAAGCGGTCGACCCACGCGTGCAGCGGACGCAGCGAGAGTCCGATCGCTACGGCGACCAGCATCTCGATGATCTGGCCGCGGACGTGGCCGATCTCGCCCGCCCAGCGTTCGACCGCCCATTCGACGGCGGCGAACACCGTGACGACGATCGTCGAGATCACGGCGTACACGACGGCGCGGTTGATGACGAACCCGATGTCGAACAAACGCTCGACCAGGATCGCGTAGGCAAGCCCGATCGCCATGATCGCAAGCGACGCCTCGCCGATGATCTGCTCCGCCGTCCCGTAAATGCCGAAACTTCCGGTCGTGAGCACGTTGTAAAACGTCGTGAACTCGCCGATGACGAGCGCGCACCCGACGATCGCGAGTTGCCGGCGGTCCGCGCCGCGGGTGGTCAACAAGCTCACGATGAGCGAGAAGATCGCGTAGAACAGCAGAGCGATGTCGATCACCCCGCCGGTAGTGACGCTGTCGATGAACGGCAGCAGCAGTCCCGTCGCGCCGAGCAGCGCGACGCCGACCGCTTGATACAGCGCCGCGGCGAGGCAAAGCCAAATGCCGATCCGCAAGATCCGGCGGCGCAGCGGCGACGAGGATCCCAGCGCGTCGATCAGCACGAGGAGTGCGAGCGTCTGGATCTCGCCGAGCGGCCCTTGCGCCGCGACGTAGGCCGTTCGGAACCAGCTCCCGATCTGCGGATCGGACACCGAGACGGAGAAGAACGCGGTGAGCGAGAGGAATACGGCCAGCGCAAAACCAGCGGCGGTCGTGCCGCGCAAGAACAAGATCGCCAGCGCCAGGACGAGCACCAAGACACGAGTCAGGTCCCAAAGGTGACCGAGAAGCGAAGGGGTCGCGTTGTGGGGATGGAGCGTGACGACGCTGCCATCGTCACCGCGAACGCGCAGCGGCGCCCCCGGCATTTGAGCACCGAGCCGCGCTCCTGGCTGCGCTCCGAGCAACGTCACGCGCTCGCCGACGCGCAAGCCGCTGGTCGAGTCTTGCACGCGCCGGACCGTAAAGGTGTCGCGTTGGCCGATGACCGCGGTAATGTCGGCATCGTACGCCGCGACGTGATGGCCCAGGAAGAGATCGACAAGCGAGACGGCCAGCATCGCACCGATGACGACGCCGAGGAGAAATCGCGCGAGCCCCATCCGCATGAACACTGCTTCGCGCGCGCTAGCGACGGGACCGCTACTGCGGGTTACTGCGGGCGCACGATCCCGTCGAACCCGATCGCAACGACCGCGCGAACGACCGCTCCCTCCGCGATCGAGGAACCGTGCCGGTACCACTCGACGACCGAGTTCGACATCCCGAAGATCAACCGCGCAATCAGCCGCGCATCCAGATCGGTCCGCACCGCGCCGCTGCGCTGGGCCTCTGCGATCAGCTCAGAGAAGGTCCGGTCGAACGAGCGCCGCCGCTCGAGCGCCGCGCGCTCGCTCTTGGAACTGCCGCTGACGCGCACGAGCACGGTCAATTCCGGCAGCATGAGAAGCGTGATCTCCGCGACCCGGCCCGTGATGTGCCGCAGCCGGGAGAGCGCGGAGCCCTCCAGCGACTGCGGTTCGTCCAGGATCGCGAAGAGCGCGTCGAGGGCGCGGGTCAGTCCCCGATCGAGCAGCGCTTCCTTGCCGCTGACGTGGTGATAGATCGACGCCTTCGTGATTCCGGCCGCGCGCGCGACGTCGTCCATCGACGCACCGTCATACCCACGCTCGGCGAAGACGCGCAGCGCGATGTCCGTGAGCGTGTCGATGTCGTACGGCTTGCGCGCCTCGCCGCTCACGGCGCTGGAACGCCGACCGTCACGAAGCCCGCGCCAAGTACCGCGTCGATGTCGCGATACGCGGCGGTGACGTCGGGGACGAGCGCGCGCAGCGCGTCGCGATGCTGCTCGAACGGCGGCTGCAGCGCTCCCCCGATCGTCCCCGTCATTCCACCCACCCGTTCGCGGATGCGGTTGGGCATGCCGATCGAGTCCTCGTCGTATTTCGCGTTCGAGGTCAGTTCGGCGCGCAGTGCGACGAGGCGCACCCGGTCGGCCGGCGAGGCCTTCTTCATCCGTGCGTCGATCGCGTTGAGCGCGCGGTCGATCCCGTCGTACCAGCGGAACAGCGTCGCCAAAAACGCGTGGCGCGCCGCGCGCTCGTCGGCAGTCCAAGTGACTTGCGGGTCGTCGGTCAGCCGGAACGTCTGCTCCGCGACGTACCGGTCGACGTGCAGCCGCGCCGTGTACGTGCCGGGCATCGCCTCGGCGCCGGTCAGCGGGCCCGCGTTCGGAAGGGAGGTGCCGTTCCAGCGCGTCGGACCGTCTTCGTTTCCGTCCCACACGATGCGGTTGATCCCGGCCTCGTTGGTCACGTAGAATTTCTTCCCCTCATCGGTCCGGTACGAGCCGCGCAGCGTGCGCACGGCTTTCCCCTGCGCGTCGAGGATCTCGATCCACGGCCGCACCTTGGCCTTCGTCTTCTGATAGAAGGTCAGCACCGCGCCGCTCGGCGCGTTGGGCCCGACATAGAAGTTCGCCGGAAGCGCGTTGCCGTCGCCGGTTTCGATCGACGGCCAGCCCGACCAGACCGTCGCCTCGCGCACCGGGAAGAACAGCGTTCCCGCGGCGCGCGCGGCGGCGAGCTGCTGCAGCGGCGCCGCATCGTCGAGGACGTAGAAACCACGGCCGTGCGTCGCGAGCAGCAGGTCGTTCGTGACGGGGTGGACTTGGACGTCGTAGACCGCGACGCGCGGCAGGTTGGCGTGGACGCGCTCCCAGCGCGCGCCGCGATCGGCCGAGATCCACAACCCGTTCTCGGTTCCGGCGTACAGCAGCGTTTGCACGTGCGGGTCTTGGCGCAGGACGCGCACAGGCGCGTCGAGCGGCAAGTTCGCCGCAATCGAACGCCAGGTGGCGCCGAAGTCGTCGGTGACGTACGCGTACGGCCGCCGGTCGCCCAGATCGTGACGATCGAGGATCGCGAACGCCGTCCCGGCGGCGTAGGGGCTGGCCTCGATCGTCTCGACGCGGCCGTAGCGCGGCCATCCCTTCGGCGTCACGTTCGACCAGTGCGCGCCCTCGTCGCGCGTGAGGTGCAACAGACCGTCGTCGGTTCCGACCCAGATCGTTCCGGCATCCTTCGGCGACGGCGCGATGGCCAGCGTCGTATCGTACGTCTCGGCGCCGGAGACGTCGAGCGACACCGGGCCGCCGGACTCGCGCTGGTGCTCCTTTTCGTTGCGGGTGAGATCCGGGCTGATCGCGCTCCAGTGGCGGCCGCGATCGGTCGTCTTGAACACGACGTTGCCGCCGAAGTACGCGACGTGCCCGTCCTGAGGCGAGAATGCGAGCGGCGCGTTCCAATTGAAGCGGTACGTCATCTGCGCGAGCCCCTGCAGCGAGGTGAACGGGTCGCGCGGATACGGCGAGACGTCGACGCTGTGGTGCGCCTTGGTATCGTAGATGCCCAGCACGCCGTCCTGCGTGTTGGTCCAGATCAGCGACGAATCGAGGGGATCGGGGATCGCATACATCCCGTCGCCGCCGGCGATCGCGAACCAATCGCGATCGATCAGGCCGATTCCGTTGCGCGAGGTGATCGGCGCGCACCAGGAACTGTTGTCCTGCAGGCCGCCGCACAGCGTGTACGGTTTCCCGTTGTCGAAACCGACGTGGTAGATCTGCGCGAGCGGGAGCGTGTTGGCGAACGACCAGCCGGCGCCGCGGTTACGGCTGAGGATCACGCCGCCGTCGTTTCCTTCGATGAGGCGCCGGCCGTCGGCCGACCACCAGATCGCGTGGTTGTCGACGTGCACCGACGGAACCAGGTGCTTCCAGGTCGACCCGCCGTCTTTCGAGACGGTCAGATACATCGAGACGGAGATGACCCGATTGCGATCCTGCGGATCGACGGCGAGATGACTGAAATAGAACGGGCGCTGTTCGGGCCGCGTGTCGTCGGAGGTCTTGCGCCACGTATCGCCGCCGTCGTCCGAACGCCAGACCGTTCCCTGTCGTGATTGCACGACCGCGTACACGCGCCGCCCGTCGCTCGGCGCGACGGCGACGCCGATGCGCCCCAGCATGTCGGTCGGGAACCCGTGTCCGTGCACTTTCGTCCACGTGACGCCGCCGTCGCGCGAGCGATACAAGCCGTCGGCCGGGCCGCCGCTCGTCGCGATCCACGGCTGGCGGCGGAATTGCCAGATCGACGCGAAGATCAGGCGCGGATTGTGCGGGTTCCAGGCGAGATCGGCAGCGCCGCTCGACGGGCCGACGTACAGCGTGTGCGCCCACGTCTTGCCGCCGTCGACGGTGCGATAGACGCCGCGCGCCGCGCTGTCCTTCCACGGGTCGCCGAGCGCGGCGACGATCGCACGCCGCGGATCGCGCGGGTCGACCAGGATCTTCGCGACCTGCGAGGTGTCGGCGAGACCGGCGTGCGTCCAATGTTTCGCGCCGTCGCGCGAGACCCACACGCCGTCGCCGAACGAGACGTCGTTGCGCGGGTTGGATTCGCCCGTCCCTGCCCACACGACGTTGGGCGCGCTCGGCGCGACCGCGAGAGCGCCGATCGCTCCGAACGGCGGACCCTCCCACGCGGAAGCGAACGAGACGCCGCCGTCGGTCGACTTGAAGACGCCGCCGCCGGCACCGCCGACGTAGTACAGCGCCGGATCGGCGTCGCTCCCCGCGACTGCCGTCACGCGGCCGCCTGAGGCGGCTGGTCCGATCGCCCGGAACTTGAGGCCGGCCGTATCGGGGGCGGGCGTAGCGGTGGGGTGGGGCTCGGCGGCACGCGTGGGTGCGGCGGAGGCAGGGCAGAACGAACTGGAGAGCCCCGCTGCCAAGAAGGCCGCGGCAGCAAGAAGACGGCTGGTACGCATCGCTACCGTGCTTGGCGAGAAGGGAACACGCTCCCCCGCCCAAACGTTTGGTAGGGAGCAATCAGCTCGCGCGGAGAACGGTCGGAGGCGATGGCGATGTCGACGGCAAGCACCCAGACGGGAAGTTCGACCACAGCGACCCTCACCCGCGAGCAGCTGCGGACGCTGCTGCACGACATGCTGACCCAGCGCGCCGTCGACACGCGCGGCTTTCAGCTCAACCGCCAAGGGAAGATCGGGATCGCGATGGGCTCGGAAGGGCACGAAGCGGTCCAAGCCGGGACGGGCCTCGCGTTCCAGCGCGGCCGCGACCTGCTCTATCCGTATTATCGCAACACGGGACTGATTCTGGCGTGCGGCTTTCCGCTCATCGATCTGTTCCGCTCGCAGCTCGCGCGGGCCAAAGACACGACCGGCGGCCGATCGATCATCAACCACGTCACGGCGCGCAAGCTCGGCATCGCGTCGATTTCCTCGATCATCGCGGCGCAGTGCACGCACGCGGTCGGCGCGGCATGGTCGATCAAACGCAGCGGTGCGAAAGACCGCGTCGTCTTCTGTCAGTTCGGCGAAGGCGCGACCTCGCAAGGCGAGTGGCACGAAGCGATGAATTTTGCCGCCGTCCACGCGCTGCCGGTCGTGTTCTTGTGCGAAAATAACAAATGGGCGATCTCGACGCACATCTCCAAACAGATGCGCGTTCCGAACATCGCCGCGCACGCCGCCGGGTACGCCATCCACGCGATCACCGCGGACGGATTCGATCCGATCGCGGTGTACGCGGCGGTAAGCGAAGCGCGCGAGCGCGCCGCGTCAGGCGCGGGGCCCGTGCTCGTCGAGTCGCACTGCTACCGCTTCCTCTCACACACGACCGACGACGACGACCGCACGTATCGCACCCGCGACGAAGTCGCCGAACAGCGCTCGAACGATCCCGTCCCGCGGTTCGAGAAGTACGCGCTCGAACACCGCGTCGTGACGCCCGACGAGCTCAAAGTGCTCAAACGCGAGATTGCCGAGACGGTGAACCACGCCACCGACAGCGTCGAAGCCGAGCCGTACCCGGACGCAGCATCCCTGCACGGCAACACCTACGCCGGCCCGGACGACCCCTGGATCTAGCCCCTGTTAGGAGGTTAGGACGGGCGGCGCACCGCGATCGAGCCGTTGATCGTGGAGAGCGAGAGATGTGCCGTGCCGTCGCCGAGCGTGCCGCGCGCGGTGGCACCGGGACCGTATTGCGGACGGTCGACGGTGAGGCCGGCCGCGTCGATGC
>JAQBPM010000172.1 GCA_028287525.1 Vulcanimicrobiota bacterium
GTCGCGCTCGGCGTCGCGATCGGCTTGGCGATCGATCTCGCCAACGCCACCGCGGTCGCGTCGTTCGCCTCGAGCGTCAACGTCGTGTCCAACCGAGTGAACTTGCAGGTGCTCGGGATCGGCAACGGGTTCGACGAACGCGCGCTCCTGCGCGTCCAAGCCGTGCCGGGGGTCGAGTACGCCGGTCCGACGATCGAAGACACGCTCACCATCGGCGCGCGGTCCGGCGCGGCGTTCTCGGGCGAGGTCTTGCGCGTGCTCGGCGTCGATCTGCTGCGTTCGCTGCCGGGGCGCACCGCCGGCGCGGGATACGCGCCCGGCGCGTTCGGGCAGCAGGGTGCCGATCTGTGGACGCTGGTGAACGGCCACGGCGCGTTCGTCGGTGCGCGGCTCGCGCAGCGTTCGGGTTGGCACGCCGGGCAGAACGTCCGCGCGCTGGCCGGAGATCGCGAGGTGACGCTGCGGATCGCGGGGATCATCCCGCCGGGGACGGTCGGAATCGATTCGAGCGTCGTGTTCGTCGACGTCGCAACCGCCCAGGAACTCTTCGGCAAGGTTGGATTGCTCGACCGGATCGATCTGGTGGTGGACCCGGCCCGGCTGACCGCGGTCGAACGCGCGCTCCCCTCGATCGTCCCGCCCGGTGCGCGCGCGATCCGCCCGAAAACGCGCACCGACGAGATCGCCCGGATGCTGCAGAGCTTCCGGCTCAACCTCGAAGCGCTCGCCTACGTCGCGCTGCTCGTCGGGATGTATCTGATCTACAACACCGTCGCGATCTCGGTCGTGCAGCGGCGTCCCGAAGTGGGCACGGTGCGCGCGCTGGGCGCAACGCGCGGCGCGGTCTTCCGGGCGTTCGTCGCGGAAGGTTTGCTGGTCGGCACGACGGGATCGCTGCTCGGCTTGGGTCTGGGAGCGCTGCTCGCGACGTTCTCGGTCGCCGCGGTGTCGCGCACGGTCGACACGCTCTACGCCGCGTCGCACGCCGACGCCGTCGCGTTCAGCGCGCTGCCGTTCGCGAAAGCGTTTCTGCTGGGCGTCGTCGCGTCGATCGCCGCGGCCGCGTTCCCCGCACTCGATGCCGCCGCGACGCCGCCGGCGATCACGATGCGCGCGCAGGGCTTCGAGCGCCGCCGGCCGCGCTTCGCGCCGCGTGCGGCGCTCGCGGGCCTGGGATGTTTTGCGCTCGCGTGGGCGTGCACGCGCTTCCCGGCGATCGACGGCGTCCCGCTGTTCGGCTACGCGGCCGGGCTGCTGATCATCATCGGCGGGTCGCTGTGCGCGCCGCTCGCCGTCGGTGTGCTGGCCGGCGCGGGCACGTCGCTCGCCGCGCGGCGTCCGACGCTCGGGTTGGCGGCGGCGAATCTGGGCGCCGCGCCGGTGCGGACGGCAGTAGCGGTCGCGTCGCTGATGATCGCGATCGGCATGATGGTCGCCGTCGCCGTGCTGGTGATCTCGTTCCGCACGACGATCGTCGCCTGGGCGGACGAGACGCTCAAGGCCGACCTCTTCGTGCGCCCGCTGGGCCTGGGGGATGCGTCGACCGCCGCGCGGTTCTCTCCGCACGTCGCGGAACGCATCGCGGCGGTTCCCGGCGTCGGGTCGGTCGAGACGCTGCGGGCGGTCGACGTTCCGTTTCGCGGCCGGCTGACGACGCTCGCCGCAACGGATCTGCGCGGCCTTGCCGCGCGCGGGTCCCTGCGTCTGCTCGACGGCGCCGATGCGCGCACGCTGGCCCGCGTGCTGCCCGGTTCGACGCACGTGCTCGTCTCCGAACCGTTCGCCTCGAAGTTCGGCGTCGCCGCGGGCGACGCGATCGTGCTGCCGACGCCGGCGGGTCCCACCACGTTCACCGTCGCGGCGGTCTACAACGATTACTCTTCCGACGCCGGCGTGGCGATCGTCGACGAGCGAACCTTCCGGCGGCTCTTTCGCGACGACTCGATCAATTCGATCGCGATCTACGCAGCGCCGGGTACCGACCTCAATCGGCTGCGCTCCGCCGTCGTGCGGGCTGCCGCTCCGTTGAAGGTCGATGTCGAGAGCAACCGCGAGCTGCGCGCGCTGGTCGTGCAGATCTTTGACCGGACCTTCGCGATCACGTACGCGCTCGACGTCATCGCGATCACGATCGCCGTGCTGGGCGTCGTTTCGACGCTCTTCGCGCTGGTGCTGGAACGGCGGCTCGAATTCGGACTCTTGCGGTATCTCGGCGTCAGCACCGCCGGCGTGCGCGCGACCGTGCTCACCGAGGCGGCCGGGATCGGACTGCTCGGCGCGGCGCTCGGCATCGCCGTCGGGATGCTGCTGGCGCTGCTCCTGATCTTCGTCATCAACCGGCAGGCGTTCGGGTGGCTGATCGAGCTGCACGTCCCCTGGGCCTTCTTGGTCGAGACCGTCGTGCTGGTCGTCGCGGCGGCAATTCTGGCGGGGATCTTTCCGGCCCGCGTTGCGGCGCGAATCCGCACCGCCGACGCGGTGCGCACCGAATGACGCACGCGATCGCCCTGCTCGCCGCCGCGCTCGTCTTCTCGTTCGGTTCGGGGGCGAGCGCACAGCCGCCGGGCACCACTGCCGGCGGCTTTCTGAACGCGCGGATCCCGTGGCGGTTCGCGTTCCCGCGCGATCATGCAGCGCACGTCGCCTTCGCCAGCGAGTGGTGGTACTACACCGGGCACCTGCGAACCGCGGACGGACGCCGATTCGGGTACGAGCTGACGTTTTTCCGCTACGGCCTACGGCCGGGCGATCCGCCGCCGCCGCCCGGAGCGTCGCGCTGGCGCGGAAATCAAGTCTACCCCGCGCACCTCGCGCTCACCGACGAGCGCGGCGCGCGGTTCGTGTACGACGAGCGGTTCGCGCGCGAAGCGCTCGGGATGGGACGTGCGTCGGAACGCGCGCTCGACGTCGCGGCCGGCGATTGGCACTTGCAGGGGAGTTCCCCGTTCCGCCTGCACGCCGCGACCGAGCGCGTCACGCTGGATCTCACGCAGACGGCGGAGAAGCCGCCGGCGGTGCACGGCCACGACGGCATGTCGCTCAAGGCGGCGTGCTCGACGTGCGCGTCGCACTACTATTCGATGACCCGCCTGCGGACGGCGGGCACGCTCGTCTACGGCGGCGAGCGCATGCGCGTCGAAGGTCTGTCGTGGATGGATCACGAGTTCGGGTCGGACGAATTGCAGCGCGATCAGTCCGGCTGGGATTGGTTTTCCCTGCAGCTCGACGACCGGCGGGAGATCATGGACTATCGCTTGCGCCAAAAGGACGGAACGCTCACGCCCGAGTCGAGCGGTTCGCTCATCGATGCGCGCGGTGCGGTGCGCTACCTCCCGCGCGACGCGGTCCTCGTCGAAGCGACCGGTTCGTGGAAGAGCCCGCACACCGGCGGCCTCTATCCGAGCGGCTGGCGGATGCGCGTTCCGTCGGCGGGTGTGGACGTGACGCTCGTGCCGACCGTGTTGGACCAAGAACTCGCGAACACGACCGGCGGCGTGTCCTACTGGGAAGGTGCGGTCGACGTGAACGACACGGCGACGGGCCGCCATCGCGGCGTCGGATACGTCGAGCTCACCGGCTACGCCGGAGCGGTCTCGCTGTAGTGAACTTGCGCGACGTCAACAACGCGGCGTTCCTCCATCGCGAACGGGCGCGGTTTCGAGCCGGCGCCAGCGCGCTGCTGGGCATCGCGCTCGATCCCGCGCCTGGCGACGGCGTCGCGATCGACGTCGCGGGCCTTGCGGAATTGCGAGCCATCGCGACCTCGCCGAACGGCGCCGCCACGATCGGCGCGTTCGTTTCGCTCGCAGAGCTGAGCGCGGTGCTCCCGGTCCTCGTTCCGCCCGATGCGGCGCCCGCGAGCGTGCGTCTGCGCTTGGCCCTCCACGGCGCGCGCGTGACGGTATATGGGCTCGGCCGCACGCGAACTGCGGCGATCGAGCAGCTGACCGTCGCAGCGTACGAACTACCGGCGACGATCGACGTCCCCGCGATTCGCGAGGGGCTGGGGATCGCCGAACGCCGGCGCGCGACCAACGACGGCAGCGCGTCGTTCTCGCTCGGCATCACGGCGGCGCTGCGCGTCTCGCCGCTCGCACGCTTCGAGCAGGTCCGCATCTTCGTCGACGTCGACGGCGTTGTGCGCCGGGCGACGACCGCCGAAGCGCGACTGGAAGGCGAGCGCTGCGATCGCGATCTCATACCCGATGCCGCCCGCCTCGCCGCAGCGTCGATGAAAGCCGACGACGCGCGTTCGAGCGCGATCGCGCGAGCGATCCAGCCGCTCGTCCTCGCAGCGTTACGCGACGCGTTCGAAGCCGCGCGACCGATGCGCGGAGGGAGCGCACGCTCTCCTTACCAAGCGACGTGACTCGCGACACACCATCCTACCAGCGACGTACGAAAGCTCAATCGAGCGCGCGAACGAGACGATGGTGAATCAGCCGGATTCCCCTGAGGTAACCCATGAGTCGCCCGGACGTCGCTTTGTCCACGCGTCCTGCCTACGCTCCACACGGGGTGCAGCGCAGCCGGGTAGCGGCGTGGTTCGAGGCGAGCGGCGACGTGGCGGCGCGGATCGTCTGCGGCCCGATCGGCTCGGGGAAGACCTTTGCGGTCCGTCAGATGATCCACGACGCCGGCGACCGGGCCGCGTACGTGCGGATCCCCGCCGGTGCCGATGCGGCGCAACTGTGGGCGGCGATGGAATGCCACGCCTCGGCCGAGGTGCTGGTGCTCGACGAGGTGGATCTCGCGAGTGCTGCGGCCTACTCGGCGCTGGTCGAGGCGATCGAGTTCGGAGAGATCGCGCGCAAGCTCGTCCTGGTCGGCCGCTCGCGCCGCCGCCTGCGGGCCGAAACGCTGCTCGCGCGTGGTTTCGGTCGCGTGTGCGACCTCGCTGCCCTGCGCTTCGAAGCCGATGAGATCGAACTTCTCGCCGCGTCGCACGGCGTCGAGTACGATAGCGAAGACATCGCGCAGGTGCTGCACGATACCGACGGCTGGCCGCTCGCGGTGGCGTGGCTCGTGCGCGACGCGTCCGAAAACCGGCGCTCGCTGCGCGATGCGTTCGTACACTGGCGCGAACGCAACGGACACCTGCTGCTCGAGTTCGTCGAGCGCGAAGGCGCCGAGGACGCCGACGCACTGCGCGAATTTCGCCGAGCGCTGGCCGGCGGCTGGGACGACGCGCAGCACGAGGCCGAACGCCTCGAACAGCTCGGCCTGCCGTTCGTCCGCACGCGCAGCGGCCTGCGTCCGTACCGCATCCTATCGCGCCTCGCCGCGAGCGCGACGAGCGGCGCTGCCCAAATCGAACACCCGACCAAGCCTGTCCCGGTGCTGATGACGCTCAACGCGTTCGGCCGCTTCCGGTGCGAGATCGGGGGACGTCCGGTGACATTCTCCCGCCGGCGGGATCAGCAGGTGTTCACCTACGTCGCGCTCGCACCGGACCGGCGCGCGAGCCGCGAGCATCTGCTCGAGGCGTTTTGGCCCGGGCTCAGCCACGCCGTCGCGTCGCAAGGGCTGCGCACCACGCTGAGCCACATTCGGCGCGCGATCGCGCAGGCCGCGCCGGGGACGGATCCGGAGCGCTATTTCCGCACGGCGGGTGAAGTGCGCGTCGACGCACGGACGGTCGCGGTTGACGTCCACCGCTTCATCGATCATCTCGAACAAGGCCGTTTGGACGACGCGCGCGGAGCAGTCGACGGCGCGAAGCACCACTATCGTATCGCGCGGCGCATCTATGCCGATCGCCTGCTCGTGGCCGAAGCGCCGGAGCCCTGCCTCGAGCGGCGGGCCGAACAGCTCGAGGCGCTCTACGTCGAAGTGCTCACGCGGATCACCGAGCTGCACGCCGCGACCGGCGACTTCGAGGTTGCCCGCGAGGCGGCGCGCACCCTGATGGCGTGCAATACCGAGGAAGCGATCCGGCGCGCGCTGCGCGGCATTATCGCGGTCGATCCGGCGGAGACGGCATGACCGCGATCGTCCCGTATCAACGCCGCGAGGTGAAGCGCGGCGCGGTTAACGTCGTCCAATTTGCAACGCAAGGCGTCGCTGCCGACGTGCGGATCGATCGCGTCGACCGCCGCAACCGCTCGAGCTGGTACGCGGTGCGGCTCGCTTCGACCGATTCGGACGTGACGGGCCGGCTGCTCGGCGTGCTGCGCGGCGGCGAGATCGTCGATCTCGGCGGTCTCGCCGTTGCGTCGGGTTCGATCGGCAGCGCGCACTTCGCGGTGACGACGCCGCGAACGACGGCCTTCGAATCGATGTTCTTGGAAATCCGCTCGGAGCACGTGCTGCTGCGCGTCGAAGCGCCCAAACCGCCGCCGCGGCTCGGCCTCGCGACGCTCAAGAACGGCGTGATCTTCATCGCGGTCGGCGCGGCCGTCGCGGTCTGCGGCGAGCTCGTCGCGCTGGCGGTGCCGCGTGCGCCCTTGCTCGGCGCGCCGTCGTCGGTGATCGCGGGTGCACGGGCGCGGTTGCCGTACGCGACCCGCGGCTACGGGACCATCGAGTATAGCGCCACGACCGAGGACGGTGCGATCGTCGCGGGCGGCCCGCTTGATGCGCCGAGCGGCGAAATCGGCTTCGCGGTTCCCGCAGCGGCGGCGTCGCATCGCGTCTTTGTCGCGCTATCTTTGCGCGGCCCGCTCGGCGCGGCGACGCGCAGCGCGTCGTTCGCGGTCGTTGCACCCCAGGTCGAGGCGGGCCGCTCCGGCGTCGCACGCGTCCTCTCGTTCGCGGCGCGGCGCGATGCGACGATCGGCGGGGAGACGGTGCTGGCATCGTACCTCGTTCTCGGCGACGCCGGCACGGTCGCGCTGATCGACACCGCGGGCAAGGTCGTCGCGTCAGCGCCGTTCACGCGCCGCGGCACGACACGCATCGCCGTTCCGCCCGCGCTGCGCCTGGCGGCGCTGGTCGCGCAGCTCACCGTGCATCGCGGTGCGACGAATGCGACCGCGAGCGTCGCGGTTGCGCCGAACGCCGTCCCGTATCCGCCCGGTACCGATAAGGCAGTTCGTGCCTCCGTAGCGACGCCCGAGCAGGACGTGCCCGAAGCCGTCACGCCGCTCGATTCCGCCTCAGGGAACCGCGGCGGCATCATCGCCGTGGAGGGACGCGCCGTCGCGGGACACCCGCTGGACCTGCGCGTGATGCCCAACGCCGCTTCGATGCACGTCGAACTTCAAGACGATGCCGGTGAGACGCTCGCGGAGAGCGCGATCGAGCCGGGAGCGACTCGCGCCTCGCTGCCGCTTCCGGCCGCGACGCAGCGGACGAAGTATTTCCTCGTGCTGCACTACTCGCACAACGGCGGTGAAGAAACCGTCGTGCGCACCGTCATCGCGTCGACCGCGCGTTAGCGCACGCCGAACGCCCCGAACGCTAGACGAGTTCGAGGCGATCGCCGGGCATGAGGTCGAGGTCGCGGAGCGCGCCGCTGCCGAGCTCGACGACCGCTTCAGCGCCGCGGCAGCTCAACGCTAGCCGGTTCGGCCGCACGTTCGAGACGACGCGCAGCACGCGGCTCTCGCCGTCGACGAAGATGACGTCGATCGCGACACGCATCCCGATGGTGTGAATCGCGCGGCACGACGTGATCCACACACCCTCGTCGGGCCGGATCGTCGTGCGCGCGAGCAGGCCGACCGCGCGGTGGAGGAAGGAGGAGAGCCGGTCGATCCGGGTGGCCAAAATGCGGCCGGTGGTCGTATTGCGCAAGAGCGGCACTAG
>JAQBPM010000177.1 GCA_028287525.1 Vulcanimicrobiota bacterium
ACGTTGACAAGGGCCCGGGGCTCCAATACACTAAGTCGTCCCCCGCTCCGGGCCATTAGCTCAGTTGGTTAGAGCGCATGCTTGATAAGCATGAGGTCCCTGGTTCGAACCCAGGATGGCCCACCAGGTAAAAAAAACCCGCGTCGCTCTAGGCCTCGCGGGTTTTCCTGTTACACGGGTCGCGCCTAAGCGTTCCGTCACTTTTAACGCCGCAGGGCGCGAAACAGCCCAACGATTCCGCGCGGGAATCCGAGGATGCAGGCGACGACAAGCACGCCGTACACGAGGGAATCCACGCCGGGCAGCGAGCCTCCGAACGTGCCGCGCAGCCACGCGCCGATCGGATAGACGACGAGCGTTCCGAGGGCGGGTCCCCACACGGTTCCTATGCCGCCGATCAAGGTGAACAGGATGACGTTGATGGTCACGCCCGGCCCGAAGATGGACGGGTTCACGAAGAGCAGGTACTGCGCGTAGACGACGCCTCCGATTGCAGTGAGCGCACCGCTGATCGCCAGCGCCGAAACGCGCACGCGCAGCGGTTCGATCCCCATTGCGGCTGCGGCGGCCGGGTTCTCTCGCACGGAGCGGTAACGCAGCCCCGTCGCCCCGTGGGCGATCGCGATCGTCGCGAGCATGCACGCGGCAAAGAACGCGAACGCGGTGGCGACGAACGCCGCGGTTGAGGCGAACTGCAGGTTCGCCGGACCGTTCGCCGCCGGCGCGATCGTCAGGCCGCGGCTCGCGCCGAGCGGTTCGAACGAACCGACGAAAAGCTGCGCGATCTCCGCGAGCGCCAGCGTGAGCACCGCGAACGAGAGTCCGCCGATCTGATAGCGCGTCCCCAGCCACGCGGCGCCGGCACCGAGCGCGCCGCCGACGGCCGCGCCGACGAGCAGTCCGAGCCACGGCGAGACGCCGGCGGAACCGTACAGCATCGTCGCGGTGTACGCACCGGCGCCGAAGAACAATCCGTGGCCGAACGACGACGTGCCAGACAGGCCGGCTGCGAGGTTCCACGCCGTCGCGACGCCCGCGTAGACGAGCAGCAACACGAGAACGTCGTTCCAGTACGCACCGCCGCGCAGCGCGACCGCGGCGCACACAAGGCCGCTTCCGCCCAGCAAGACGAGATCTCGCGCGCGCGTCACGCCGGCCGCCGCAGCAATGCCGACACGCCACCGGGACGGAACACCAGCACGACGACGAGCAACACGTACGGCAGCAGCGAACCGTACGAGCCCGGGAGCAAGAGCAAACCGAGCGTCTGGACGACGCCGATCAGTATCCCGGCGACGATCGTTCCCACCAGGGAATCGGTCCCGCCGACGATCAGGATCACGAGCGCAAGCACCGTATACCGCAGCCCCATGTCCGGCGTCAGCGTGATGATCCCGCCCAGCAGCGGCGCGATCGCACCCAGCAGCGCGATCCCGAGCGCCCACGTTATCGCCTCGACGTTCAGGACCGACACGCCGCACAGCTTCGCGGCCAATTCGTCCTGCGCGACGGCGCGCAGCCGGCGCCCCCACGCGGTGAAGCGCAGCGCGAACGCGAGCGCCGTCAGGGCAGTGACCGCGACGCCGAACGCGACCAGGTTCGCAAGAGAGTATCCCGTTCCGAGCACGGTCACGAAGCGCGCGGAAAAGGCGTTGTCGACGGTGTGCAGGTCGGCCCCGTACCGCATCAAGAGCAGCGCATCGATCGCGATGGACAATCCTAGCAGCAACTGGATCGCCGCGAGATGGTGCGCCGAACGGATCGGCCGGATGCAACCCCAGTACAGCGCGAGGCCGAGCAGGAACATTGACGGCGCGACGACGAGCGGAAACCAGAGCGCGTCGAGCCCGAAGCGCTGGTGCAGATCATACGTCGCGTACATCGCGAGCGCGAGCAGCGAGCCGTGCGCGAAGTTCACGATCCGCGAAGTGCGATAGATCAGCGTCATCCCGCTCGTGAGCAGGGCGAGCACGGTGCCGAGCACGATCCCTTGAACGAGGCCGGACAAGACGAGCGTCACGCGAGGTACGCCTCGTGGAGGGCTCCGGCGGCGGAACGCAACTGCGCGCCGTCGTCGGCAAGCGTGATCCTGCCGCGTTGCAACACGTAGCCGCGATCGCAAAGGTCCAGGCTGAATGCGGCGTTCTGCTCTGCCAAGACGATCGTCGTCCCGTCGCGGCGCAGCGCCGCGAACACGTCGAAGAGGGCATCGATCGCCACCGGGCTCAGCCCCACGCTGGGTTCGTCGGCGAGCAGCAGCGCCGGCCTGCTCATCAGTGCGCGCGCGATCACCATCGTCTGCTGCTGTCCGCCGGAGAGCGAACCTGCGGCGCGCCGGCGGAGCTGCTCGAGCAGCGGAAACTGCTCGAAGATTTCACGCAGGCGGCGGCGCCGGTCGCCGCCGGCAAGCCGGGTCGCACCGACGAGCAGGTTGTCTTCGACGGTCATCTCGGGGAACACGTGCCTCCCTTCGGGGATGTGCGCGACACCGAGCCGTACGATGCGCTCGTACGCGAACCCCGTGATGTCCGCACCGTCGAGCAGAATCGCGCCGGAAGTTGTGCGGACGAGTCCCGATATCGCGCGCAGCAGCGTCGTCTTGCCGGCGTTGTTGGAACCGAGCAGCGCGACGGCTTCGCCACGCTCGACACGCAGCGACACGTCGAAGAGCACCGGTACTTTGCCGTAGCCCGCGCCGAGCGCGCGCAGTTCAAGCACGCGGCACGGCCGGCGTCCCACGCCGGCCGAGGTATGCTTCGATCACGATCGGATCCGCGGTCACGCGGCTCGTCGGACCTGTTGCGATCACGCGTCCCTGCGCGAGTACGACGACCTCCGCGCACAACCGCTGCACCACGTCCATCATATGCTCCACGATCACCACCGAGACGCCGAAGGCGTGGAGCCGCTCGATCGCCTCGATCATGAATGCGCTCTCAGCCGGCGTCAGACCGGCCATGACTTCGTCGAACAGGACGATGCTCGGTTCGGCAACGAGACAACGGCCGAGTTCGAGACGCCGAAGTACGCCCGGCCCGAGCGACCGCGACGATTCGTCCCACGGCAAATCGAGTTCCACCGCCATCGCACTCGCGCGTTCGCGCGCGCCCCGGAATGGATGCCGCAGCAGCGCCGCCGCGGTGAGCACTTCGCCGACCGTGAGTTGCGGAAAGACCTCGAGCTCTTGGAACGTCCGCACGATCCCGAGTCGCGCGCGCTGCGCCGGCGAACAACCGCCGAGAGGCCGACCGTCGAGACGGACCGTCCCCTTGGACGGCGCGGTGAAACCCGCGAGCACGTTAAACAGCGTACTCTTCCCCGCACCGTTGGGGCCGATGATTCCCTGAATGCGCTCGCCACCCAGCGCGAGCGTCACGTCGTCGACTGCGAGGACGCCTCCGTAGCGCTTCGAGACCGCGGCCGCTTCGAGGACGGCGTAGCGTTCCAGCACGCGCCGCTCACCACGGTACTTTCGCGGTTGCAAGCTGGTCCGGCGAGACGACGCTCTTGCGGCCGTTGTCCCAATGGACGAAGAGCGCCACCGGGTCGCGCGGACGCCCATCGGCCGCGAAGGCGACCCCGTGGACGAACTGCGGCATCGTGGTGCGAATGCTGTTCGCCGGAAGATGCACGGCGTGCACCGCCGCGATCAGATCCGCGGGCGACGTCTTGCCGCTGCGTTCGAGCGCTTCGACGAGTATCCACGCGGCCTGTGCACCGGCAGCCATCCCCTGATCGACGATCGCGCCGGGGTATGCGACGCGCGTGGAACGGACGAGCCATTCGACGCCCGGCGTGCGGACCGTGTTGTCGAACTGCGAGAGGCCAAACGTGTGACCGCCGAGCGCGACCTTGGCGACGCCGTCGCCGAGCAGCGACCACAACCGGTCGTTGCTGAAGCTGTCCGAGCCGCCTACCCACACGAGGGGGCCGGTCGCGTTCTGCGCGACGCGCGCCTTGTCGAGCAGCAACCCGTCTTCGAGGTAGCCGATCGAGATCACCGCATCGGGCTTGAGCTCCTTGACGCGCTGCACGATCGGCGTGAGGTCGGTGACCGTCGGCGGGAATTCGAACGTTCCGACGACGTTGATGCCACGCGCCTTGAGCCGCGCTTGCGCCGCCTGCGCGGCGGTTTGGCCGTAGTCGTTGTTGGGATAGGTAATCGCGACCGTTTTGATCGCGGCCTTGTGCACGCTCGCGAGCGTCTTCAGGAACGTGTCGTAACTCTCGCCGAATTGCGAAGACGTCATCGAGACGGTGAACAGACCCTTGTAACCGTGCGTGAACATCCCGTCGAAGGAACCCTGCGTCGAGATCAATCCGACGCCGCCGCGCTCGGTGACCGGGACCACGGCCTGCGTTTCGGGAGTCGAATACGGGCCGAGGATGAACGCGACGTTCTCGGTCGTCATCAGACGCCGTGCTTCTTGCGAAGCCGTCTCCTGGTTCGATGCGTCGTCCGCGAAGACGAGCTGGATCTTCGCACCGTGCAGCGACGCGATGCCGCCGCCGAGGTTCGTCTTGTTGACGACGAGCTCGATCCCGCGCCGGTTCGACTGACCGGCTGAGGCGTAGCGCCCCGAAAGCGGCAGCAACACGCCGACCTTGATGGGCGGCGGCGCTGGCGGCTCGGCCGAGGCGGTGCTGGTGCCGAGTGCGATCAGCGTGAGGAGTGCGAACGTTTGTTTCAGCCGCATGGTGATACCTTAGCCCCCGTACGCGAGGCGCACGACAAGTTCGATCAGGTCCGGTCCGACCGGTGCGGGATTGTTCTTCATCTGGTGCGCGGCGGCGATCAACGGCGGTGCCTGCGTTACGATACCGGCATCGACGCCGAGCTCGGCCAGCGTCGCCGGCAGACCGAAGCTTCGCGCGATCGCGTCCGCGTGCGCGGCGAGATCGGCGATGCAGAACGCATCGGCGACCGCAGCGACCGCGGCCGGCGCGACCCGCACGTTCGCCCGCACCGCGTGCGGCAGAACGACGGCGTTGACGATTCCGTGCGGAACGCCGCTGAGGCCGCCGAGCACGTGACAGGCCGCGTGGTGGAAGCCCATCCCGCAGGCGTTGAGCGCGAAGCCCGCGAGATATGCGCCCTCGAACAGCTCGCGATCGTTCTCCGCGCTGCGCTCGAGCGCCGCGCGCGGCAGCGCGGCGGCCAGCATTCGGCCCGCTCGCACCGCGCCGGCAACGCCGAGCGGCTGCGCGTAGCGCGCGTACGCCGCTTCGATGGTGTGGGCGAAGGCGTTGATCCCGATCGAGCCGAGCTCGCGCGCACCCAGCGACGCGAGTAGCGCCGGATCGTAGATCACGACGTCGCTCGGGGCGCCGAGCGCATTTCCGGCCTTCTCACCGTCGGGCTGCAAGACGCCGAAACCGCGAGTCATCTCGGCGCCGCCAAGCGCGGTCGGCACCGAGACGAGCGTCGCGGTGCGGCCGAACGCTACCGCTTTGCCCAGATCGATGGCGCTCGAGCTCCCGATTGCGACGATGCTCGCCGGCAGAATGCGAGCGGCCTCAGCCCGCGCTGCGTCGACGACGCGCTGCGGGTTGTGGACCGTGACGCCGGCGAAGCGATGCGCCTCGCCGTCACCGAGCGCGATCCCGTCGAGTTCGGCGAGGCTGCGTTTGGATCCGAGCACGAGCAGCGGCCCCGCGAGCGCGAGCTTTGCGAACGCCTCCGCACGCGAACCGAAGAGGATGCGCTGTTTCGCGATCCGTTGGTCGCTAAGCGCGGCCACGCGCCGTCCCGACGAGGACCAACTCCTCACCGACCGCCGCGCGCACGTTGCCCTCGCCGTCGAGGTCTACCGCCACCACGTCGCCGGGACAGACCGGATCGACCCATTTCACGTGGATCGAACCGCCCCGGAACCAACGCTCACCGTGCGCCTGCGCCGCGAGTTCGCATGCGTAGCCCATGACCATCAACCCGTGCGCGAGCGTACCGCGGAAGCCGCGCTTGAGCGCGTAGTCCTGATCGTAGTGAATGATGTCGTTGTCGCCGTTGATACGGCCGTAGCGGTCGATCGTCTCCTGCGAGACGTTGCGCTGAAGGTGGTGTTCCGTTGCTTGCACTGGCATTACTCCGGCAGGTACATCGTGTTGGTGGACGTGGCGAGTTTCGTGCCGTTGGATGAGCGGAAGTCCGCCGACCACCGCATGAACTGCTTGCCGCGTTTCTCGAAGCGCTCGACGATTTTTCCGTCGGCGACGATTTCGGTCGTCTCGTCCGCCCAGATCGGCGCGTGGAAATCCCACGTCTGCTCAGTGAGGATGATTCCCTGAATCGGCGGATACTTGCGGTAGAGCACCGCGAGCTGGTAGACGAACAGCACGTTCGGCGGCGCGATGGCGCGGCCGTCGAGCGAGTAGAGCGAACGATCTGCGTCAATGGACGCCAGGTACTCCTCGACGATCTCGGGCGAAATCGTAAAGCGCATCTCCGGCAGCAGAGAACCGGCGTCGATCGCCGACGACGGCGTTCCGGGTTGCTCCCCTTCGCGGGGTTTGACGTCACTAGGTCGGGTCATGCTGGAACTCCTTCGGAAATCGCGCCTTCCGACGCGAGTCGGGCGATACGGGCGTCGTCGTAACCACAAACGTCGCGCAGGATCGCAGTAGTGTGCTCGCCGACGTGCGGTGGATACGCGAGATCCGGTGCGCCGGCGAATTTGAACGGGTTGCCGAGGAACGGAACGGCGGCGCCGCCTGCGCGCGGAACTCGCTCGAGCATCCCGCGCAGCGCGACGAGCGGGTGCGCGAGCGCCTCGGCGACGGTATTTATCGGGGCCGCCGGAACGCGATGCCCTTCGAGCAGCTCTAGCCATGCGGCCGCCGGTTTCGTGCGGAACAATGCGGCGAGCTCTTCGCCGAGCGCGTCGACGTTCGCGATGCGCGCGCCGGCAGTCGCGAAGCGTTCGTCGGCCGCGAGATCGTCGCGATCGATCGCGGTGCAAAATTTCTGCCAGAACGCCTCGCCGGTCGGCGAGATGACGAAATACGCGCCGTCGGAGCCGGTGAACGCGTCGCTCGGTGCGATCATGGGGTGACGGGCCCCGGTGCGCACCGGAACGTTTCCCGAAACGAGATAGTTCTGGGCCTGCCACGTCAGCAAGGCGAGTTGGGCGTCGAGCAGCGAGACCTGCACGTACTGTCCGGCGCCGGTTCGGTACGCGCGCAGGAGCGCGCCCGCGAGTCCCAGCGCCATGAACAGTCCGCCGGCGAGGTCGGCGATCTGAAAACCGACGCGCGACGGGCTCCCGTCATGGTCGCCGGTGATGTCCATCGTCCCCGCGAGCGCCTGGATCACGACGTCGAACGCCGGGGCGTTACGGTATTCTCCTTCGTCGTGCAGCCCGATCAATTCACCGACGGAGAAGCGCGGGTTGATCCGCAGGAGCGCGGCGTGGTCGATCCCTAGACGCACCGGGACGCCAGGCGCGAAGTTGTAGACCATCGCGTCGGAAGCGCGTACGAGATCGTGCAGCACCTCCATCCCTGCGGACGTCTTGAGATCGAGGGCGAGACTTCGCTTGCCCCGATTGACGGAGAGAAAGAACGACGAATCGCCGTCGACGAAATAGGGGGGAATCGTTCGTGCGAGATCGCCCGCGAGCGGTTCGATCTTGATCACCTCCGCCCCGAGCTGCGCGAGCAGCTGCGATCCGTACGGACCGCCGAGCACCCACGTAAGATCGAGGATGCGAACGCCTTCGAGCACTAACGATCTCCGTTGAGCCGCTGCGTCGCGGCGAGCAGCAGCACGGGCCAGGTCGCCAGACGCTCGCGATCAATTGCCTCGCCGCGCGAAGGCCACAAGATGCTGATCGACGCGGTCGCTTTGCCCGACGCGTCCAGGATCGGCGCGGCGACGGAGTACGTCGACGGCGTCCGCTCGCCCCAGCTCATCGCGTACCCCCGAGCGCGCGTCTCGGCGAGCGCGGCGCGCAACGCATCGGCCGCGGTGATCGAGTTGTCCGTGCGTCGTTCGAGCGAAGAGGCGAGGATGCGCTCCTGGAATTCCGGCTCGCTGAAGGCGAGCGTCGCGCGGCCGCCCGCACCGAGGTGCAGCGGCGCCGATGCACCAATCGTGTTGGCGTAGCGCACCGCGTGCCGGCTCTCGACTTCGTAGATCGTGACGTTGGCGTCGCCGTGCCGTTCGCCCAGACTGATCGTCTCGGTCGTCGCCTCTGCGAGCTCGTGCATGATCGGGATCGCACGCCCCACGATGCCGGCGCGCGCGAACGCGGCACGCGCGAGCCGCAACGTCGAGCTCCCGAGCGCGTAACTGCCGTCGGCGCGCTGTTCAACCATCCGCGTCGCCTGGAGCGTTCGCAGAAGGCGCAACGCCGTCGCCTTGTCGACGTCGGCAGCTGCCGCGAGGTGGCGGAGCCCGCTGGACTCCTCGTTCGCCGGTTCCGCGATCGCCATCAGCAAGCGCAACGCCCGTTCAACGGCTCGGGCCATTTCACTGCACGAAATGTTCTGTCATGTAGTAAAATGACTTTTACCACGACTGCCTAATGGCGGTCAAGACTTCTTTGAGGTGAACACGCCGTGATTCGGAGCGAACTTGGGCGCAGCGACGCCGACCATGTGTACGTCCGTGGATTCGATCTCGCACAAGACTTAATGGGCCATCTCGACCTCGGCGGGATGGCGTTTCTCGAGATCGTCGGACGCCGGCCGGAACCGGGCGAAGCAATCGTGTTCAACGCGATGCTCGTCGCACTCGTCGAGCACGGGATCACGCCGAGCGTCATCGCAGCACGCGTCACCGCGTACGGCGCGCCCGAATCGTTACAGGGCGCGGTCGCCGCAGGTCTGCTCGGCCTCGGCTCGACGTTCGTCGGCACGATCGAGGGCTCGGCGCACATGCTCGACGCTGCGTACGGTACGAGTAACGCACCGATCGCGACAGAGGCCGAGCTCGACGCAATGGCCGACGCGATCGTCGCCGACTTCCGCGCGCGACGCGCGCCGATTCCGGGACTCGGTCATCCGATTCATCGCGAGGCTGACCCTCGTACCACCCGTTTGTTCGCGCTCGCACAAGCGCACGGGTTTGACGGGCGATACGTCGCGCTGATGCGCGCGGTCGCGCGCCGGGCGGCGGTCGCGTACGGGAAGCCGTTGCCGCTAAACGCTACCGGTGCAATCGGCGCGCTCGCGTGCGAACTCGGAATTCCCGCACAGGTCGCGCGCGGACTCGGCGTCATTGCGCGCAGCGTCGGTCTCGTCGGCCACCTGCTCGAAGAGAGTCGCGCGCCGATCTCGCGCGACCTCTGGGTGTACGCCGAAAGCGAAGCGGAGCGGTCGCGGCCTTAGGGCGTGGAAGCCCCGCCGGTCGCGAGATATTTCAGCGCCGTAATGCTCGGCAGCAAGCAGTAGGCGCCGCCCTTGGTCATGATCAGCTGCTTGGCGGCCGGAAAGATCGTGTTGGTCACCATTCCGCCGCTTTGCTTTGGTGCTTGCGTGACCGTCAGCGTGCCCGGGCCTTCGCCGAGGAACACGTCGCTGCCGTCGATGTTGTTGGTCGGGTTGCCTTCGTAGGGACCGCCGGTCGGCAGCCAGACGGATTTTACGAAGCCGTCAGTGTTGATCCATGAGTTCATGATGAACTCGAATTGGTTCGAGAGATCGGCGTTGATGAAATATCCAACGAGACCGCGCTTCGCCCCGTCGTCCTCGCCGCTGCCGGTGTAGGGCGGGCCGTACGGCATAGCATGGCGGACGATGCGGTGCAGGTGTCCGCTCGTGGGCGACGCGACGACGTTTTGATCGCGCGGGTTCGAGCGGCGGATATGCGAGCCGACCGGACAGCGGATCCCGAGCGGGTCGGCGGCATCGGTGTTTGCCGAGCCGTACGTGAAGTTATTGAGCTGATCGTCGGGAACCGGCGGCGTCGCGCTATCCGGCGCGAGTACCAGCGGCGATCCGTTCCGCCAGCGTCCGCAGACCTTCGCGGCGATGAGCTCGGGGTCGAGCTTCGTCGCGGCCGCGGCCGTTCGCAGAAACGTCTCGAAGCCGGCGGAGTCCTGCTCGAGGATGCGGAACGCGCCGAAGCTGCTGTTGAGCGTGAGCTGCGAGGGGCGCACGGAGTAGGTGATGCCCGGCATTTGACTCGGATAGCCCATCAAGAACTCGCCGGTCGGCGCGACCGGCTGGTCGTCGGGACGGTCGTGTTTGCGCACCGGCGCGCCGGCGATCGTCGGCTGCGCGATGCTGTCGCGAAAACCGAAATGCACGCCGTCGTTCGGCAGGGCGTTGGCGTCGATCGTGTACGCGAGCTCGAGGCCGTAGGCCGGGAATTTCGCGGTCCAATAGGCGAGCGCGACGTCGAGCACCGCCGTGTCGCCCGCGTAGAACGTAAGAATAATGTGCGCGGTCTCGGGATCGCCGAGCTTACCCGCCCAGTTCGCAGGTGCGTTCGCTCCCGTATCGTACACGACGGCGGCTTGCCCGACAGCGCCGTATACGAACGAC
>JAQBPM010000226.1 GCA_028287525.1 Vulcanimicrobiota bacterium
ACCAGGCCGCCGCCTTCCCAGGTCGGATACGCCTTGATCGTCACCTTCGACTTGAACATCGAATCGGGCGGCTCCGACGGCATGTCGACGCACTGCCCGTCGCGGTCGAACTTCCAGCCGTGATAGACGCAGCGCAACCCGCTCTCTTCGTTGCGGCCGAAGAACAGCGGCGCGCGGCGATGCGGGCAGAACGCCTCCATGAGGCCGACCTTGCCGTCGCTATCCCGGAATGCGACGAGATCCTCACCGAGCAGCCGGACGCGGATCGGCGCGCCGTCGTTCTCCGGCAGCTCGCTCGAGAGCGCGGCCGGGATCCAATAGCGGCGCTGCAGTTCGCCCATCGGCGTCCCCGGGCCGACGCGAGTAATCCGGTCGTTGTCTTCAGGCTTCAGCATAATTGGCTATAGTGAATTTAGACGGATGGCGTTCCGGGGCCTCCAACGCCTTCTTTCCATGGCAGCACCGAGACGTGGATGACGTCCTTTGCACCTTGCCCGCCGACCGACTTGATGGCGTAGTCGACGTCGTTCAGCCCGAAGGTATGCGTCGTCACCAGCTCCAGCGGGAAACGGTGCGACGCCAGCTGCTGCAGGGCGAGCTCGACCGCGCGATAGCTGTGTCCGCGCGCGCTCTTGATCGTGACGTACTTGAGCGTAATGCGCTCGATCGGGAAATCGGGGATCGTCGGCATCTCGTTGCCTTGCACGACGAGCGTCCCGCCTTTACGCTTGAGCGCCTCGACGCCGAGCATCAGCGCCGCGGTTCCGGCGCGAGCCGTGCAATCGATGGAGAAGTCCATCCCCTTGCGGCTGGTGATCTCCATGATGCGTTCGAGCGGGTCTTCTTTCTGCACGTCGATGGCGTAGTCGGCGCCCAATGCCTTGGCGACTTCGAGCCGCCTCGCGTCTTTGGTCGTGCCCGTGATGATGATGAGATCGGCGCCGGCCTGCTTCGCGGCGACGACCTGCGAGAGCCCTTGCTGACCGGGTCCCTGAATGAGCACTTTCGCGCCGTACCCGATGTTCGCGTCGAACAGCGACCATTGAATGCCGTTCGCGAGCGGCGTTCCGATGCCGGCCAGCTCGGCGGTGACGCCCTCCGGTACCTTGTGCACGACGGCGTTCCACGGCAGGTACAGATATTGGCCGAAGCCGCCCCACAGATACGGAGCGCTCTCCGCCGACGTGTAGCCGTAGCGGATCGCGGCGGGATTGTGGTGCCAGTCGGTCGCTTCGCAGTGCCGGTACTCGCCGAGATGGCACCACTCGCACTGCATGCACGGCAGGTAGTGCTCGAGGAACACCCGGTCGCCTTCCTTAACGCCTTTGCGCTCGACGAACTTCCGGCCGGCCTTCGCGATGACGCCGACGTTTTCGTGACCCATGATGACGAAATTGCCGGGCAGCGGCTTCCCGTACATCTTGACGTCGCTTCCACAAATGCCGGCGACCTCGACCTTGACGAGCGCGCCGTCGTCCGGAATTTCCGGCATCGGGAATTCGCGGATCTCCATTTGCCCCGGCGCTACCTTGACGGCCGCGAGCACTGTTTCTGCCACTGATTGTCTCCAAAGAAAAGTTCGGGTGATGTGCTTTGCCAAACGCCGGTGCTACGACGCGTTCAGAAACTCCAAGAGGCGCGCCGGAGCCGTCGCTTCGGTCTGATCGGCGACGGGTGCGTCCCAGTAGTGCGCGCGCGGCAAACATTCTTCGAGGTACCGCGCGGCGGACGTGGCGTGCGAAGCGTCGCGGCCGGGTACGACCAGCACCGGAACGTCGAGCCGCAGCAGGTCCTCGGGCTCCGCACCGGGCGCCGTGTCGCGGTCGAACAACGTACGCACCATGCCGGTGACGATCAGCTTGTACGCCTCGACGGGTTGCCGCGCATAGGCCTCCGCGAATTCGGGATCGCGCTTGAGCACCGAGGCCCACGGACCTCCGCGCGGATCGGCGCCGAATGCCTTGCCGTCCGTGCCGATGAGGTCGACGACCGCCGCGAGGCCGTTCCGCTCGACGAAGGTGAGATGCTCGGCGAACCGCAGCTGAGCGTTCATGCGGTATTTGGCGCCGCCAACAGGCCAATACAGGATCAGACTGCGGGCAACGTGCGGGTACGCCGTCGCGAACGCGATCGCCGCGCTCACTCCCATGCAGGCGCCCATGACATGCGCGCGATCGATCTGCAAATGGTCGAGCAGTCCTTTGCCCTGCACCGCGTAGTGGGTCCACGACACGCGCTCGACGCGTCCGCCGGACTGCCCCGCCTCGCGCCGGTCGAACACGATGCAGGTGTAACGCTCGGGGAGGTGATCGAGCAGCTTGATCGAGGCGTACACGCCTTGCGTGCGCCACTTTTCGATCGCGGCGTCGAACCCGCCCGGAGCGTACATCAACAGCGGCGGCCCCGAGCCTATCACCTCGTATCGCGTTTCGATGCCGTCGACGATCGCGGTCGGCACGGACGGCTACCCGTTCCCAGCCGCGGCGCGAACCTGCAGCCGCGGAAAGACCCGTCGCGCGTTTCCTTCGAAGAGTTTGCGTTTGTCGTCCCGCGTGAGCGACGCGACGTTCTCGAGGTAGCGCTTCGTATCGTCGAAATAGTGGCCCGTGATCGGGTCGACGCCTTTCACCGCGCCGAGCATCTCCGAGGCGAAGAGAATGTTGTCGAGCGGTACCACCTGGGTCAACAGCTCGATACCCGGCTGATGGTAGACGCACGTGTCGAAGAAGATGTTCTGCGCCACGATCTCGTCGAGCTCGGGCCGGCCGTTCTGCAGCGCGATTCCGCGAAAACGGCCCCAGTGGAACGGCGCCGCGCCGCCGCCGTGCGGCAGGATCACCCGGAGCGTCGGAAAGTCGCGGAAGAGATCCGACATGATGAGCTGCATGAACGCCATCGTGTCGGCGTTGAGGTAGTACGAACCGGTCGTGTGCAGGGCGGGATTGCAGCTTCCGCTGACGTGGATCATCGCCGGCACGTCGAGCTCGACCAGCTTCT
>JAQBPM010000236.1 GCA_028287525.1 Vulcanimicrobiota bacterium
CGGGAATGGAACACGTTCGAGGCGGCGTCGAGATCGCGCCGCTTCGCGACCGAGTCGGGCATCGCCGTCTCGCTTGCCTGCGGCGCGCCGACCGCGCCGGCGAGCGATTCGCGCGCGTCGTACTCGCGCACGATCTGATCGACTTGACCGAGCGTGAGTCCGAGCGCTTTGCCGACGTCGCGAATCGCCGAGCGCGTGCGGTACGTGATGACCTCGGCCGCCATCGCCGCGTGCTCGCGTCCGTAGCGGTCGTAGACGTACTGGATCACCTTCTCGCGATCCTGATGCGCGAAGTCGATGTCGATGTCGGGGACTTCGCCGCGCTCTTCGCTGAGGAACCGCTCGAACAGCAAACCGCTGGCGATCGGATCGATCGCCGTGATACCGAGGACATAGCACACCGCCGAGTTGGCCGCCGAGCCGCGCCCTTGGGCGAGCACGCCGAGCCGCGCCGCGGCGTGCGAGATGTCCCACACCACGAGGAAATAGCCGGCCAGATCCATCCGCGCGATGATGCCGAGCTCGTACTCGAGCTGACGTTCGACTTTCGGATCGAGCGGCCACGCGTAGCGTTCGCGCGCGCCGCGGTACACCAGCGTGCGCAAGTACGACTGCGCCGACGTCTCGTCGGCGGGGATCGGAAAGAGCGGAAACTCACCGCCGAGTTTGTCGAGGCGAAACGCGCAGCGCTCGGCGATGGCGAGCGTGTTGCGGATCGCCAGCGGAAACTCGGCGAACAAGCGCGCCATCTGCGCCGGCGTCTTGAGGTGATACTCGTGGTTGGGGCGCAGCAGGTTGCCGGCGGTCTGCAGCGGCGCGCCGTATTTCACGCAGGTCAGCACGTCGCACAAGAGCCCGTCGTCGCGCGTCGCGTAGGCGACGCCGTTGGTCGCGACGTACGGCACGTCGAGCTGCTGCGCCAGGCGCACCATCGCGCGCAGCAGCGCCGGATCTTCGGGCCGCACGTGGTGCTGCAGCTCGAGGTAGAAGCGGCCGGGGAAGAGATCGCGCAGCCGCGCGCCCAGCGCGACCGCCGCCTCGCCGTCGCGCCGCAGCAGCGCCTTCTCGACGATCCCGTTGCGGCCGCCGGAGAGCGCGATGATGCCGTCGGTACGGCCGTCGAGGTCGTCGAGTCGCAGGCGCGCGTCGCGCTTGCGGCCGCGCAGTTGGGCAGTCGAGATCAACCGGGCGAGGTTTCCGAAGCCCGTTTTATCCGCGGCGAGCAGCACCAGGCGTGGCGTGTCGGTCGGGACCTCTTTCGAAGGGCGGGCCGGGCGGCTGGCCCGGATCGGCTCGGGGGCGTCGGTCTCGAGGGTCAGCTCGGCCCCGCAGACGGCGTCGAACGGCGTTCCGGCGGCGGCCTTGGCGAAGCGGACCGCACCGTAGAGCCCGTCCCGATCGGTCAGCGCGATCCCGCGCAGCCCCAGCCGCCGGCCGTGCTCCACCAGCTCCTCGGGGTGCGACGACCCTTCGAGGAAGCTGAAGTTGGACCAGCAGTGGAGCTCGGCGTACTCGGGCGGCGTGGGCATCGGGACCCCGAGCATACGCGAACGTATGTTCGATTACCCCTGTCAGAGGCGCGATGGCGGCGTCGCTCTCGGCCTGCGCTCCAGCGACCACGGGGGTTCCTCGACGAGCTCGGAATGACGCGGGAGGATGCGACTAGATAAGAGGGTCGAATGACTATCAAAACAGGTCATTTGACTACGAAAATGTTGCCTTCGTGCGGGCCGTTGTGGCATGCTTCGGCTATGGATGACGGTCTCAAGGTCTTTGGGAGCGTGGCTCGGACCCGGGTCATGGTGGCGACCCTCGCGCTGCGTGAGACGTACCCGCGCGAGGTTGCGCGCCTGACCGCCGTCCCGCTCGTCACCGTTCAGCGCATCGTCGACGAGCTCGAGCGGCAGGGTATCGTCGTCTCCCGCTTGTCGGGGAACCAGCGGCGCGTGACGGTGAATGCAGAATGGATTGCCGCAGACGAACTCCGCGCGCTCGCCTTGCGCCTCCTCGAAGACATGCCGGACCTGCGCGCCGCTATCGACGGCGAACGGCGGCGTCCGCGGCGCGCCGGGAAACCTCGTGATCGCTCCGGACGCGACGCTGCGTGAGGTCGCCTTCACGGTCGGCACGGCGCTCGACCGGGAGGGTGTGCACGCGGTCCTCTGCGGCGGCAGCGCGGCGACGTTCTATGCGCCGCAGGTCTATCAATCCGAAGATCTCGATTTCGTGCTGACGTTCGGATCGGAAGACGGCGCGGCGACGCGCAAAGCGCTCGAGTCGCTCGGCTATCGTTTTGAAAACGGGATGTTCTTCCACGAAGCCTCGCATTTCACGGTCGAGTTTCCGCGTGGACCGCTCGCGATCGGCAACGATATCGTGACGAAGACCGAGACGATACGCGAGGGCGACCGCGTCTTGCACGTCGTGAGCGCGACCGACGTCGTGCGCGACCGGCTGAACAAATACGCCGCCTGGGACGATTTTTCGGCGCTGAGCGCGGCCGTCGGGGTCGCCCTCGAAGTGCCGGTCGATCTCGATGCGATCCGCGACTTCATGCGGCGCGAGGGAGCCGGCGCCTTCGAAAAGCGGTTCGACGAAGCACTGCGCGTCTTCGAGCGGCGCGTTCGCGAACGGAGATCGTAGCCCACGGCGCACGCGCACGACGCTCCACGAGTACGTTGTCGGAGCGTTCGTCACCGAGGCGGTCTCGCAGTGCGGGGCGCCGTCGCGCTGCGGCGCTGGGACGACGCCGCCAAGCTTCCGGCCGCTCCGGCGATCGGCGTGGACGAGCTGCTCGCGATCTGCGTGCGGTTCCGCGCTCGCCGCTGACCCGGCGGCCCGCCGGGCGGGGGACCGGCAACCCGCGCGGAACGTTTCGCCGCGATGCGGCTGCTGCTCGTGGAGGACAACCGTCAGCTCTCCGACTGGGTCGCGAAGACGCTGCGGAGCGAGAAGTACACCGTCGACTGCGTGTATAGCGGAGACGACGCCGATCACGTATTGCGCACCGAGGACTACTCGCTGGTCATCCTCGACCTCGCGCTGCCGAAGCTGGGCGGCTTGGAGATCCTGCGCAAGCTCCGGGGACGGCGCAGCACGGTCCCGGTCATCATCCTGACCGCGAACGACACGATCGACGCCCGCGTCGCCGGACTCAATAGCGGCGCCGACGACTACCTCGCGAAACCGTTCGAGATGACCGAGCTCGAGGCACGGATCCGGGCGCATCTGCGGCGCGCGAATTTCCATCAGCCGACCGTCGTCGAGTGCGGCGCGCTGGTCTTCGACAGCAACGGCAGGCAGTTCACGCTCGCCGGCGAGCCGCTCGCGCTCACCGCGCGCGAGCACGCGGTGCTCGAAGCACTGATCCTGCGGGCCGGATCGACGGTCAGCAAGGCATCGCTGACGACCACGGTGTTCGGCTTCGACGACGAAGCGAACCCGAACGCGATCGAGATCTACGTGCATCGCGTGCGCAAGAAGCTGGTGGGAAGCGACATCTCGATCGTCACGCTGCGCGGGCTGGGCTACGTGCTCAAAGCTGTCAATGCGGACTAGAAGCCTTCGCTTTCAGCTCCTGGCGGGGCTGCTGATTCCGCTGGGGATCGTCGCGCTGGTGCAATTCTCCGTCGCGTACCGGAACGCCGAGGTGACGGCGCGGGCGGTGACCGACCGCATCCTGCTCGCCTCGGCCCGTTCGATCGCCGAGCACATCGGCTACGACGCAGGCGCCGACGTGACGGTGCCGCCCGCGGCGCTGGGGATGTTCGACCTCGGCTACGGCGACACGGTGTACTATCGCGTGACGCGCTCGGATGGGCGTCTGCTCGCCGGCTATCCGGACCTTGCCGGTCCGCCCGCGCACGGCTCCGGTTCGCAGCCGCAGAATTATGACGGGCACTATCGCGACGAAGCGATTCGCTTGATCGCCCTCACACAGCCCGTGTCGTTCGCGGCCGGCGTGCAGCCGGCGACCGTCATCGTCGCGGAGACGCTCAACGGCCGCATCGCGATGTCGCGCGAGTTGTGGATCGGGAGCGCGCTGCAGCAGTCGCTGCTGATCGCGATCGCGTGCGCGCTCGCGTGGTTCGCGTTGCGCCGCGTCCTCGGACCGCTCTTACGCCTGGGCACGGAGGTGGAAGGGCGAAAGCCGGACGACTTCCGGCCCTTTACCGTCGCCGCGGTGCAAGCCGAGCTCGATCCGCTGGTACGGGCCCTCAACGACTACATGATGCGCCTGGGCGCGCAGCTGGACGCGCAGCGGCGATTCACGGCGAACGCGGCGCATCAGCTGCGCACGCCCCTCACGCTGCTGCGCACGCAGGCGTCATACGCGCTGCGCGGCACCGGCGAAGCGGAACGCTTCGAGGCGACGCGCGCGATCCTCGCCACGACGCAGCAGATCACGCGGCTGGCCAATCAGCTCTTGAGCCTCGCGAAGGCGGAACCGCACGGTCAGCAGCCGCGCCGCGATCCGATCGATTTCGTCGCAACGACCCGCGACATTCTGGTCGAGCACGGCCGGCTCGCCGTCGACCGGCACGTCGATCTCGCGTTCGACGTCGCCGCGCCGGTGGAGCGCGCGATCGTGCTCGGCGACCCGACGATGCTGCGCGACCTGATCGTCAACCTCGTCGACAACGCCGTCCAGTACACGCCGGCGGGCGGTCAGGTGACCGTGACGGTTGGGCGCGAGCCGGAGGGCTGCGTCTTGCGGGTCGAAGACACGGGTCCGGGAATCGCCGCCGGACAGCGAGCGCTGGTGTTCGAGCGCTTCTACCGTATACCGGGCGGGGACACCGAGGGCAGCGGCCTCGGCCTCGCGATCGTCAAGGAGATCGTCGATGCGCATCGCGGGACGATCGTGCTGCTCGATCGTCCCGACGGCCCCGGGCTGGTCGTCGAGGTACGCCTGCCCGGGGTCGTCGAGAGCGGTTCTTCAGCCGCGGACGTCGGCGAAGGAGGGCGGCCGCCACTTGAGGAGCCGGTTCTCGGCCCACGTTAGCAGATAGTCGGCAGCGAGCGCGACCACGGCCAGGACGATCATCGCCGCGAACACGCCGGCCGGGCTGAAGAGGCCCTGTTCCGTCGAGATCAAGAGGCCGATGCCGTGCCGCGAGCCGAGGAACTCGCCGACGACGGCGCCGACCAGCGCGAAGCCGAAGCTCACGTGCAGGCTCGCCAAGATCCAGCTCATCGCCGCCGGCACGATGACCGCGGTGGTGATCTGCAGCGGCGAGGCGCCGAGGATCCGCGCGTTCGCGATGAGCGAGCGGTCCGCTTCGCGTACGCCTTGGAACGCGTTGGCGAACACGACGAAGAACACCATGACCACCGCGAGCGCGACCTTCGACTGCATCCCGAGTCCCAAGGCGATCACGAAGATCGAGCCGAGCACGATGCGCGGGATCGAGTTCGCAACCTTGATGTAGATGCTGAAGACGTCGGCCAGCAGCTTGTCGCGCCCCAGCACGATGCCGCAGACGATGCCGAGCACGGCGCCGATGAGAAAACCGAGCACCGTCTCCTCGAGCGTCACGAGGACCTCGCCCCAGAGCGGACCCTGCGAGGTGCCTTCGATGATCCAGGTCCACAGCTGCTGCACGATCGTGGATGGCATCGCGAAGAAGAACGGATCGATCACGTGCGTGCGCGACGCGAGTTCCCAGCCGCCGACGATGACGACCAGGATCGCGAGCCGCAGCGCGAGGATGAGCTGGCGGCGCTTGCGCGGCGCCGCCGCGGCGGCGCGTTCCGCCGCGTCGTGCACGGCGCCATTCGCCGAGATGGGAGTATCGATCGTCATCGGTGGAGCCTCACGCCGTGGCGAGCTGGGTGCGAGCGTAACTGATCTGGACTTCCTCGCGCAGGTCTTCCCAGATCTGCCGGGAGATCTCGATGAACTCCGGCTGATAGCGGATCTCCGACGTCACCCGCGGCCGGGGCAGCGGGATGTCGTACGCCGCCTTCACCGTCGCGGGGCCGGCGGTGAGCACGTACACGCGATCGGCGAGCGCGATCGCCTCTTCGAGGTCGTGCGTCACGAAGACGACCGACGCGTTGGACGACGACCACATGTCGAGCAGTTCGTCCTGCATCACGATGCGCGTCTGCACGTCGAGCGCGCTGAACGGCTCGTCCATCAGCAGGATCTGCGGGTTGTTGATGAACGTCTGCGCGAGCGTCACGCGCTTGCGCATTCCGCCCGAGAGCTGATGCGGGTAGTGGTTCTCGAACCCGACCAGCCCGACGCGCTTGATCCACTCGCGCGCTTTCGTATATGCGGCCTCTTTGGGCAGGCCGCGAAAGAGCGGGCCGGCCGCGACGTTGCGCAGCACGCTGCGCCACGGAAAGAGCGCGTCGGTCTGGAAGACGAAGCCGATCCCGGGATCGCTTCCGGTAACGGGTTTCCCCATCACCTTGACCTGGCCGCTGTTCGCTTTGTTGATTCCGGTGATGAGGTTGAGCGTCGTCGACTTGCCGCATCCGGTCGGGCCGACAATCGCGACGAATTCGCCGCGGCGCACCGTCATGGTGAAGTTGCGCAGCGCCGTCAGGGACGCGCCGGTCGGTGAGATGAAGCGCAGGCTGACGTCGATCAACTCGATGGCGGGAGACTCGGTGACCAACGCGGACATGCTACTTGGCCGCGGTCTTGTTCGCCGCGACGACGAACTCGGAGGTGTAGGTGCGCGAGAGGTCGATCGCTTTTCCCTTCACGCTGCGGCTGAACGCGGCGAGAACGGCGAGCACGGTCTTCGGTCCGCCCGCCGGCATCCGGCCGTCGGTGGTGAACATCCCCTTGCCGTCGTTGAGCGCCTTGACGTACATCGGTTTGTCGCCGGCCCAGTAATCGGCCGGCATCTTGTCGGCGATCTCCGCGGCCGAATGGGTCGCGATGAAGTGCAGGGTCCGCACGAACGCGTTGGCGAGCTTCTGCGTCTCTTCACGGTGGCTGTCGACCCATGCGGTCTGCATGTAGAACGACGCCGCGGGGTACGTGCCGCCGAGAACCTTCTTCGTCGCGGCGACGGTGCGCATGTCGATGAACACCTTCGCTTGGCCGGTCTTGAGCAGGCGCGAGACGGTCGGCTCGGTCGTCATGCCGCCGTCGATCTTTCCTTGCATCAGCGCGGCGATGAACGTGTTGCCGGCGCCGACCGGGAGCGACGTGACGTCGCCCGGCTTCAGCCCGTACTTGACCGCGATGTACTGGGTGAGGAAGTTCGTCGACGAGCCGAGGCCGGTGACGCCGAGCGTCTTCCCCTTCCAGTCGGCGGGCGTTTTGATCGAGCCGAGCTGCTTGGTGGCGATCAGCTCGACCTCACCGGGCGCTTGACTAAGCTGCACGACGGACTCGACGAACTTGCCCTTCGACTGCAGGTCGATCGTGTGGTCGTAGAATCCGACGCAGCCCTGAACGGCACCGGCGAGGAGCTCGTCCTCGGCGTTGACGCCGGCCGGTTCGGTCAAGAGCTCGACGTCGAGGCCCTCGTCCTTGAAGTAGCCGAGCTGTTCGGCCAGCTTCGCCGGGAGGTAAATTTGCTTCTCCACCCCGCCGACCATGATGCGAATGCGGTCGGCGGCCTGGGCGCACGTCGACGTCGTCAGGGCGAAGGTGAGGATGGCTGGCAGCAGCGCAAGGTTCCGGAGGCGCAAGCGGTGATCTCCATTTGGGGTCGGTCGTGTTCCCGGCAGTATGCGAGACGCAACCTTTCTGCAACCTTTCACAGGACGGGCATGAAGAAAAGTTTTACCGAGTCGCCTGGTCCGAAAGGTTGCTGAAAGGTTGGACCCGTTAGAGTGCAACGAAATTACGCCGGAGGTTCCCCTGTGTCGAGAAACTCTTCTCTCGTTGCCGTCGCCGCATGTGCGAGTGCGCTTTTGCTCATGACGCCGACGGCGGATGCGCTCAAATACGCGGCCGTCGAACATCACCTTCAGGTCGATCCGTCGATCCCGAGCTGGAAGCCCGGACCGGTCGTATCGGTTCCGGAGGAAGAAGTCTCGCTGGTCGGCGCGGACGTCATGGACGAAATCACGCTTGGCTGGGCTAAGCTCTACCGCAAGGCCTATCCGCGGCTGAGCGTGACCATCGAAGCGAAGGCGTCGGGCGCCGGCGCACCGGGTCTGATCTCGGGGAAGGGCGACCTCGCTCCGGTCGGCCGCGAGATGATGCCGAAAGAAGTACAAGCGTTCACCGAAAAGTTCGGTTACCCGCCGTTCGCGGTGCGCGTGGCGACGGGCAGTGCGGCGTCGCTCGGCAAGACGGCCGCCTCGATCGTCCTGGTCGACAAAGACAATCCCATCAAAAGTCTCTCGCTCGCGCAGCTCGACGCGATTTACTCGACCACACACAAGCGCGGGCATGCCGACGTGAACACGTGGGGCGATCTCGGCTTGACCGGCGCGTGGAAAGACAAGCCCATTCATCTCTACGGCCTCAAATCGCCGAACGGGATCGAATTGTTCATCAAGGAGCGCGTGATGCTCGGCGGCGACTACAAGACGAACATCCAGTTCACCAAGGGCAAGGGCTTCACGCACGCGTTCAACGTCGCGGCGGAAGACATGGCGACGCATCCGGGCGGCTTGACGTACGCGCTGCTCGCGAACGTCACGCCCAACGTGAAGGTGATCCCGCTTTCCGAGAACGACGGCGGCCCGTCCTACATGCCGACGGTCGAAAACGTCTACGCGCACAAGTACCCGCTGAGCCGCTACGTGTACATCTACGTGAACCGGCCGCCGGGAAAACCGCTCGAGCCGAAGATCAAAGAGTTCTTGAAGTGCGTGCTCAGCCGTGAAGGTCAAGATGTCGTCGCGAAGGAGGGCGTGTACATTCCGCTGCAGCCCGACGTCGTTCAAGAAGAACTGAAGAAGCTGGACTAGGGAGAATCATCGTAATGCAATCCTTTCCGAAGACCGTGTTCGCGATCGCGCTGGCGTCCGTCGTCGCGCTAAGCGCGTCGAAGGCCGTCGCGGCCGACAAGAACTGGACCGCCCCGACCGCGAAGATCTACGCCCAGACGCTGTCCGACCAGACGATGGCGGCGCATCCGGAACTGCTCAGCGTCACCTTCCACGGCGTGCCGCCGGGGATGAGCAAGGTCTACACGATGTTCGCGGGTTCGTTCCCGGAACGCATCGGCAACGCGGACGATCCCGACGACATCGACGTCAGCGTCAAGGGGATCACCATCGTCGATCCGCGCTGGCACCGCACGAACGACGTGGCAAAGAAGTTCGTCGTCCTCATGCCGCTGCGCGATGCGGCGGGTGCGAACATCGGCTTGATCGTCTACGCGTTCAAGAACGACGCTCCGAGCGCGAACGACGAGCGCAAGTACTACGCGGCCGCGCTGAACCTGCGCGACGACCTTCAGAAGAAGATCCCGAGCTACGCGGCGTTGTACCAACCGGCGAAGTAGCCCGCCGTCCGGCACCCGAGCCGCTCACGAGGCGGCTCGGGTGTCGAGGTTTACTGCGCGATCTTCGCCTTGATCGCGCCGAAGCGGCCGGCCTGGAAGTCGGCGAAAGCGCGTTCGATCTCGTCGACGCTGTTCATCACGAACGGACCGTAGCGCACCATCGGCTCACGGATCGGCTGCGCGCTCAGCAACAGCGCCTCGACGGGCGACGTACCGTCGTTCGAAAGCGCGATCGTGTCACCGTCATCGGCGAAGACGGCGTAGTCGCCGCGGGCGAGCTCGCGCGCGCCGCTGTGCGCGGTTCCTTCGAACACGTAGATCGTCCCGGTCCAGCCGCGCGGCACGGCCTGCACGATCGATGCGCCGGGCTGCAAGCTCACGTGCACGTAGGTCCACGGCGTCACTGTGTGCACCGGCCCGCGCACCCCGAACGCCTCGCCCGCGAGCACTCGAGCCGTCGCACCCGCTGACGGCGTGACGACCGGAATCTCGGCGGCGGTGACGTCCTTGTAGGCGGGTGCGAGCGCTTTGTCCGAGGCGCGCAGGTTGACCCAGATCTGAAAGCCATGGCGCCGTCCGCCCGCGCGCTTGAACGCGTCGGTCGGCATCTCCGAATGCACCAGGCCCGTTCCGCCGAGCATGTACTGCGCGTCGCCCGGGCGGAGCACGCCGTGATTGCCGTGCGAATCGAGATGTTCCATCTCGCCGGCGAGGAGGTAGGTGATCAGCTCGAACCCCTTGTGCGGATGGTCCGGAGCGCCGACGGCCGTGCCGGGCGCGTGCTCCATCGGGCCCAGCTCGTCGATCAGCAGGAAGGGGTCGACCTGATCGAGCCCTCGGGCCGGGATCGGGCGATGGACCAGAAATCCGCCGCCCTCGAGCGTGGCGGTGGACGGGATGACGCGGGCGAGCGAGCGAGGGGTCTGGGTGAGGTGTGCGGACATGGCGCTCCTCATAACCCGCGCCGGGTTGCGCCCAGTGCCGAGGCAGGTGCGCCAAGGCAAAACCGGCGAAACATTGTCCTCAAGCAACTGCTTGATGGAGGATGATGATGCTGGTGTTGGTGTTGGTGTGGCTTCACGTTGCGGCGATGGTTGCTGCGGTCGCGGTCTTCGTCGGGTGCGGCACGACGATCCGGCTGCTCGCCGTTCGCGGCGACGCCATTGTCCTGCGAACCGCCGTCGCGGTGACCGAGCCGCTCTTTCGACTCGGCGGAATCTGCGTCGGGGTCGGCATCGTGACCGGCCTCGTCCTCGCACGAAACCACGGCTACCTGGCGCCGTGGCTGATCGGCGCTTACGCGCTTACCGTCCTCGGAGCCGTCCTGGGCATCGCCATCGACGGCCGCTGGGCCGAGCGCCTCGCAGCCGCCGATGATGCCTCGTACGCGGCCATCCGCAGCGAGCGCGTTCCGGCGATCGCGAGTGCGCTTGGCGCGGTGATCTGGGCGTCGATCCTCTGGTTGATGATCGCCAAGCCGTCGTGAGCGCCGCGCTCCCCTGCGCACCGCGCCGGCGGGAGATCCTCGATGCGACGATCGCGATCGTGGTCGAGCGCGGCTTCGAGGGCCTGCGGCTGCGCGACGTGGCCGATGCGGTCGGGATCAACTCCGCGACGCTCGTGTATCACGTCCGCAGCAAGGAGGCCTTGATCGTCGAGGTCGTCGGTGAGATCATCACGCGCTTTCGCGCCCTGGGCGTCGAGCGCGGGCTCGATCTCGACAGCCCGTCCGGCCTCGGGATGCACCTGGCGAGCATTCGCGACAACATGATCGCCGCGCCGGCGCTGTTCGTCGTCCTGGCCGAGGTCGCGGTCCGCGCGCGGCGTCACGCGGCGATCGGCGCCGCCCTCGAGGAAGCGCTTGCGTCGTGGACGTGGGTGTTCCGGCGTTTGTTCGCCGCCGCCGCCCCCGGCGCGAGCGCCGCCGACGTCGCGACGTGGTCGCAAGCGACGATCGCGTTCTTCTGGGGCCTCAACTTGCGCGCGAACGCCGACGGGACGTTCGCCGCGCTCCTCGCCGGCGGCGAGAGCGCCGTACGCGCGGGCGCCGCACTGCGCTCGGCCGTCGAAGGCTACGAGGCGCTGGTGCTCCGCGACCTGGCCGCCCGTTCCCGCTCCGGCGCTTAGCGCGACCTCTCGGCGATCGACTCCGCAACGAGCCGGCGGATCGGCGCCAGGATGGCGGGGTCCGCCAGGGCCGCCGGCGTCAGGGTGCACGCCACGCCGAGCGCCGCGATCGCGCCGCGCGCCGCCAGAGCGCGCAGCGCATCGCCGACCGTCGCGAGCCCGGGACCGTCCGGCGCAGGGAACCGCAATCCGGGCAGGTCGCTCGGATCGACGACGTCGACGTCGAGGTGAACGTACCAGGGCGTCGGCGGCAGCTCCGCGGTTGCGAGGCCCTCGACGCCGAGCCGGCGGACCGCCGAGGCTTCGAGCGCTTCGCGTTCCCCCGGCTCCACGTCGCGCGCGCCGGCGAGGACACAGACGTTCTCGGCGATCGCGCGCAAGCCGATCGCGCCCGTCAGGGCCGCGCCGGCGCGCCCGACGAGCATCGCGAGCGCCATCCCGCCGAGATACCCGCTGCGCGTCGTGCGCGGTGTGTGAAAGTCGGCGTGCGCATCGAGCCAGATCACGCCGGGCGTGAGTCCGCGCCGTTGCAGTCCGGCAACGGTGGCGAGCGACGTCGTGCAATCGCCGCTCACGACCGCGAGCGGCTCGTCGCTCGCGGCGACGCGATCGGCGACGAGCTGGTACAGCCGCGTCACCATCGCGCCGGCCGGACCCCTCGACACAACCACGGCATCATCGGCCGGGTAGGCTTGGCCAAGTGTCGGCAACGGCTCTGCATGATGATAGGGGACCAGCAGCGTCTTCACGCGGAAAGCTTCGGTCCACAGCATGGATCGCACCGCCTCGCCCGCACGACTGCCGCTCATCTCCCTCGAATGCATCAACGTCCACCTCGGCGGTCGCCACTTGCTCCATGACGTGTCGTGGCGCCTCGAGGCCGGCGACCAGTGGGCGATCGTCGGGCCGAACGGATCGGGGAAGAGCACGCTGCTGCGGGTCATCCGCGGCGACCTCTGGATCGATCACGACGGCGGCGTGCGGAGCTACGCGCTCGACGGCGTGCCGCAAGCGGTCGGCGCGGCCGCGCCGCGGATCGGGTACGTCTCCCCCGAGCTGCAGGAGCGCTACACGCGGCTCGACCTGAACGTGCCCGGACGAACCCTCATCGCGAGCGGGCTGCACGACACGATCTACCTGCCCGGCCCGCTGAGCCCGCAGGAGCTCGCGCACGTCGATGCGGTCGTCGAGCGCTTCGCTCTGCACGACCTCGCCGGCCGCCCGATCAACGCGCTCTCGTTCGGCCAGCTGCGCATGCTGCTGATCGCGCGAGCGCTCGTGCGCGATCCGCGCGTTCTCGTGCTCGACGAGTGCGCGAACGGCTTGGACCATCGCTCGCGCGCCGAGCTGTTCGATTTTCTCGAGGCCGTCGCGCACGATACGCAGGTCATCTGCGCGTCGCATCGCGCCGAGGAGCTGCCGGCGGGCATCACCGCGCACGCGCTGATCGCGCACGGACGCATCGAGGCGACCGGCGCAGGTCTGCCGCCGGTGCGGCGCCGTTCCCGGCCGCGCGCCGCCGCCGGGCGCACCGTCGCGCCGGGGACGCGCGACGATGTGCTCGTCGCCATTCGCGGCGCGGACGTGTATCGCGGCGAGACCGCGGTATTGCGGCAGATCGATTGGGCGATCCGCCGCGGCGAGCACACCATCATCCGCGGCGCGAACGGTGCGGGCAAGAGCACGTTCGCCGGGCTCGTCGCCGGAACGATCCCGGCGTCATTCGGCGCGCACGTCACACGCTTCGGCAGCCGCGGGCCGTTCGACGTGTGGGAGCTGAAGCGCCGCATCGCGCACGTCTCCGACGCGCTGCAGATCGCCTACGACGTCAATCCGATCGTCGAACGCGTGATCGCGTCCGGCTTCGTCTCGAGCATCGGCGTCATGCACGAGCCCGACGCGGCCGAGCGGCGGACCGTCGCGGAA
>JAQBPM010000239.1 GCA_028287525.1 Vulcanimicrobiota bacterium
CGACGACAGCTTCGACGACCCCGCCGGCCACATCCAGGCGATCATCGGTCCGAACGGCGCCGGCAAGTCGACGCTGTTCAACTTGATCTCGGGCTACTCTCCTTCGACGAGTGGATCGCTCCACTTCGAAGGCACCGACATCACGCACATGCCGATGCACACGATCGCTCGCCGCGGCATCGCGCGGACGTTTCAGACCACCAGTTTGTTCAAACACCAAACCGTGCTCGACAACGCGATGATGGGCTATCGGATGCACGTCGAGAGCACGCTCTTCGACGCGCTGCTGCGCACGCCGCGCGCGCGACGCGAGGAAGCCGAGACACGCGAGGCGGCGCTAGCGGCGTTGAGCTTCGCCGGAATCGAGCGGCTCGCAAGCCGCATCGCGGGCTCGATTCCGCAGGAAGCGCAGAAGCGGCTCGCGATCGCGATCGCCGTCGCGGCCAAGCCGAAGCTGATCCTGCTCGACGAACCCGTCGCCGGCGTGACATCGGAAGAAACCGGCGAGCACGCCGAACTGATCCGCCACATGGCGAGCGAAGGCTACACGATCTGCCTCGTCGAGCACAAGATGAGCCTGGTGATGGGACTCGCCGACTCGATCGTCGTGCTGCACCACGGCAAGAAGATCGCCGAAGGAACGCCGGCCGAGATCAGCGCCGATCCGGCGGTGATCGAAGCCTATCTCGGAGCCGCTACGCATGCTTGAGATTCGCGACCTCGGCGTCCGCTACGGTGCCGCTTCGCCGGCCCTCGACGGCGTCAACCTCATCGTCGGGCCGGGTGAGTGCGTCACGCTGCTCGGCGCGAACGGTTCCGGCAAGACGTCGCTCTTCAGCGCGCTCAGCGGCCTCATTCCCTCAACCGGTCACATCCATTTCGAAGAGCGAGAGATCGGTCGTCTGCGGCCGGCCGCCATCGTCGCGCTCGGCATCGCGCAATGCCCCGAGGGACGCAAGCTGTTCCCCGATTTGTCGGTCGAGAAGAACTTGCGCCTGGGAGCGTATGTCGGGCGCCGCGACCGGCGGGGAACCGATGCGGCCTTGGAACGCGTTTGCACGCTGTTCCCCGACGTGCGCGATAAACTGCGCTCGCCGGCGGGCGCACTCAGCGGAGGACAGCAGCAGATGGTGGCGATCGGTCGCGCGTTGATGGCGCGCCCGAAGCTGCTGCTGCTCGACGAACCGTCGCTCGGCCTCGCACCGAAAATGGTCGAAGCGATGTTGGACGCCGTCTCGGAGATCAATCGCGCCGGCACGATGGTGCTGCTGGCCGAACAGAATGCGTACGCCGCCTTGTCGATCGCGCATCGCGGTTACGTATTGGCGAACGGGAAAGTGGTGCTCGAAGGCTCGGCGAGCACGCTGCAACAGAACGAGCTCGTCAAGAAGGCGTTTATCGGCGCCTGAGAAGGAGAGTCCATTGTTCCGCAAATTACGGGTAGCGGCCGCCGGCGCGGTCATCATGGCGATGGCATCGACGCTCGGCGCTACCGCACAAACGTCGCCCGACGTTATCACGATCGGTTACACCGGCCCGCTCAGCGGCGGTGCGGCCGCATATGGCACGGACGTTCAGCACGGGCTGCAGATGGCAATCGATGAGATCAACGCCGCGGGCGGCGTGAAGGTCGGCGGCAAAAAAGCCACCTTCAAGCTGGTCTCGCTCGACGACCAGTACCGCCCGCCGAACTCGGTCGCAAACGCCAAACAGCTCGCGCAGCAGAACAACGCCGTCATCGTGTTCTGCCCGCATTCGGGCGGCATCTTGGCGATCCAGGCGATGAACGAGAAGTCCTCGCCGAAGTTCGTGCTCGGCGCCTACAGCAGCGAGCCGGCGATCCTCAAACAGGACAACCACCTCACGGTGATGATCCCGCCGTCGTACGACGCGTACTTCAAGCCGTTCATTGGCGCCGAGATGAAGCGCTTCGGAAAGAAGCTCGGCCTGCTCGCGACCACATCCGCCTACGGCAAGGCCTGGGCCGACGGCTTCCGCAAATCGTGGGAAGCGGCCGGCGGTACGGTGACCGGCGACTACGGCGTCGACTACAACACGACGACCGACTTCTCGGGCGCCGTCACCAAGGCGCTCAACGACAAGCCCGACGTGATGCTCGTCGGCGGCCCGTCGCAGCCGACGGGGATCGTCATCAAGTCGGCCCGCAACCAAGGCTACAAGGGCGGCTTCGCGATGATGGACCAGGCGAAGTTCGAACAGGTCGAAGATGCGGCGCCGGTCGCACAGCTCGAAGGCACGATCGGGATCATCCCGTTCAAGGACTTCGGTCCGGGCGTCCGTCAATTCATCCCGCGCTACACGCAGAAGTTCGGCACGTCGCGTCAGGCCAACTCGGAAGTCGGCCTGAACTACGAAACGATGCACGTCTTCGCCGCGGCGATCCAGGAAGCGAACAGCACCGACCCCGCCGCAATCATGGCGAAGGTCGAACACGCCGCGAAGACGCTGCCGGGAACCTACCGCATCGCGGACATCAACGGCGTCACAAAGACCGGACACTTGCTGATCCGCTCGGTCGCCGCCGTCGTCAACAAGGGGAAATACCAGCCCGTCCCCGTCCCCTTCACCGAATAACCCCCGGTAGCCAGCCGCAACCGAAGAGGCCCGCCCACCAAGCGGGCCTCTTCCTATTCGTTGTCATCCTGAGCCTGTCGAAGGACGAGCTTGTCGAAGGGCGCTCGCCCGCTAACGCGCCACTCGTCCGTGGTAGTCTCATGAAGTCAGAGGGGCTACGCATGGACGGTGTCGTCGTGGAACGTGAACTCAAACTCGGACCGCCCGACACGTTTTCGCTCGCGCGCCTGCAGCCGCGGCTCAACGGCTACGTCGCTGCGCCGGCGGGGTTCAAGCGGTTGCACACCGTCTACTACGACAGCGCAGACCTGCGCCTGACGCGCTGGGGCTGCAGTCTGCGCTTTCGACGCGGCGAGGGCTGGACGCTGAAGATCCCGGTCCCGACCGCCTCGCAAGCGCTCTTTCGCGAGGAGCACGTCTTTCCGGGCGACAGCTCGCGGATTCCCGATGCCGTGCTCGACCTCGCGACGGCATACCTGCGCGGTGCGGTGCCCGAACCGGTCGCAGAGCTGCGCACGCTGCGCACGAGCCGGCACGTGCTCTCCGACGGCGGAGACGATCTGGCGGAGGTTGTCGAGGACGACGTGCGCGTCGTCGCCGGCACGCATGTCGTGCGCCGCTTCCGCCAAGTCGAGATCGAGCTGACCGACGGGACTCCCGACGCCGTTTTGGACGAACTCGGCGCGGTGCTGCGCGGCGCCGGCGCGGGGAAACCCGATCCCGTTCCCAAGGACGTCTATGCGATCGGGGAGCGAGCCCGCGAACCCGAGATCGCGTTGCCGGTGCTCGACGCCGGCGCGCGCATCGGCGACGTCGTGCGCGCGGCGCTGGCCGGATCGGTCGAGTGCATCGTGCGCTACGACGCGAAGCTGCGGCTGCACGCCGACGAAGCGGCGATCCACGACGCTCGCGTCGCGGTGCGCCGCCTGCGCAGCGATCTGCGAACGTTCCTCCCGCTGTTCGACGCGACGTGGGCGTGCGACTTGGGCCAGCGGCTGCGGTGGCTGCAGGACGGGCTCTCGACCGCGCGCGACGCAGACGTCCTCATCGAGGGTCTACGGCGCGGCAGTGAGGCGCTGCCCGACCCCGATCGCCGTCGCCTCGACGACGTGCTCGCGCCGTTCCACACCGCGCGCGACGCGGCGTACGACGGCGTGCGCGCGATGCTGCACGACGAACGCTACGTCCCGCTGCTGCAGACGCTCGTGGACGCGGCGAAGCGTCCGCCATTCAACGAACGGGCGAACGAGCCGGCGTGCGATGCGATTCCGGGGATCGTCGAGGCCGTGTGGTCGACGCTGCGCAAGCGCATCCGCCGGCGGACGCGTCCGCCGTCCGACCGCGAGCTCCACGCGATCCGCATCGCCGCGAAACGCGTCCGCTACGCCGCCGAAGCCGTCGCACCCGTCATCGGCCGCCCCACGCGCGCGCTGGCGCGCAGGGTCGCCGACCTCCAGTCGATTCTCGGCAAACAGCACGACGCCGTCGTGGCCTGCGAGCGGCTTCGCGCGCTCGCCCGCGACGCGGAGCGGGCATTCCTCGCCGGCGAGCTCACCGCGCTCGAAACCCTCGCAGCCCTCGACGCGCGATCCGCCTGGCGCAACGCCTGGCAAAAAACCAAACGCGAACACCGCCGCTTCCGAAGAGCGTTCTAGCCCCGTGTCATTGCGAGCCGCGTGTCATTACGAGGGTCGTGTCATTGCGAGGGTCGTGTCATTGCGAGCTTGTCGAGCAACCCTCGTCGTCGCGCCGCGCGAAGTCGCGGTGCGACCCCGCGTCTAGGCATTCGCAATGCGGCCTCGCGCTTCGACTGCGCTCAGCGCGACAACGAGGGTTGCTCGACAAGCTCGCAATGACAATGCGCCAGCTCGCGATGACAATGCGGCGAGCTCGCAATGACAATGGGGACTACACTGCTGCCGGCTGTTCTGCTTCGAGGAAGATTTTGAGGGCGGCTTGGACGCCGGTGCCAATTTGGATTTTGACGCCGGCTTCGAGCAGCGCGATCTCGAGTGCGCCGAGCGCGCCCAGCACGTCGGTTTGGGTGAGGTCGCCCATCGTGCCGATGCGCAGAATTTGGCCCTTGAGTTTTCCTTGGCCGCCGCCGATCACGACGCCGCGCTCTTCGCGCAGCGCTTTGCGGATCGCGTCGCCGTCGATCCCCGCCGGCAGGCGAATTGCGACGACGGTGACCGAATGTGCGCCTTCCTTCGAGTACATCTCGAGCCCGAGCGCGGTCGCGCAGGCGCGGATCGCGCGCGCGTAGCGCGCGTGACGTTCCCAGACGTTTGGCGCGCCGACGCGTTCGAATTCGGCGAGTCCGACGTCGAGCGCGAATGCGATCGACACCGGCGGCGTCCACGGCGTTTGTCCGAGCGCCGCGAAGTCGCGCGCCTTCTTCAAATCGAAGTAGAAGCGCGGCGCCAGGTTCGCGTCCATCCGTTCCCACGCGCGCGGTGCGACCGCCACCATCGCGAGACCCGGCTGAACCGCGAGCGCTTTCTGCGACGCCGTCACCACGACGTCGAAGCCCCACTCGTCCATGCGGAACTCGCCGGCCGCCAGACCGCTGACCGAGTCGACGACGACGTATGCGCCGTGTCCGCGAACTGCCTCGGCCAGCGCGGCCATGTCGTTCTGCGTGCCGGTCGAGGTCTCGTTGTGCGTCAGCAGGACGCCGGTGTAGCGTGCTTCGCCGGTGGCGGAGGCGAGCTTCGCCCGCAGTGCCGCCGGGTCGACCGCACTGCCCCACGGCGTTTCCAGGACGTCGACGTCGCAGCCGAACGTGCGCGCGATCGCGATCAGCCGTTCGCCGAACACGCCGATCGGGCACGCCAGAAGCCGGTCGCCCTCGCCGAACAGGTTGCCGACCGCGGCTTCGAGACCGCCGGTTCCCGACGACCCGAGTACTAAAATCTCACCGCGTTCCGTCCCGAACACCGGCTTGAGCCGCTCGCTGATGCGGCCCAGGAGCGCCTTGTACTCCGGCCCGCGGTGGTCGATCATCGGCTGAGCAGCCGCCGTGAGCACGGCCTCTGAGACGGTGACGGGACCAGGGATGAAGAGCAGGTTCTTGGACACGAAGCCTCCGGCGGAAGTTGGACGTTCGACCTGGTATTCGGAGAGCATGATCGAGTCCCCCGGACCCGTCAGGCTGACGACACTCTCGGCGTGCGCCGGTTGCGCGGCCAAAGTTCCCGCGTCCGAGTTGGCGCGCGCGCTGCGCGGGTTGCCGGCGCCGACCGACCCGAACGTGCTGGTCGGGATCGCGACCAGCGACGATGCCGGCGTCTATCGGTTGACCGACGACCTCGCGATCGTGCAGACGGTCGATTTTTTCACGCCGATCGTCGACGACCCGTACGACTTCGGTCGCATCGCCGCGGCGAACGCGATCAGCGACGTGTACGCGATGGGCGGCGTGCCGGTGAGCGCGCTCAACATCGCCGCGTTTCCGGTAGAGACGCTCGGCACCGAGATCCTGGCGCGGATTCTCGAGGGCGGCGCGCACGTCGCGGCGGCGGCAGGGGTCAGCATTCTCGGCGGCCACACGATCAAATCGGACGAACCGAAATACGGAATGGCGGTGACTGGAACTATTCACCCGCAACGTATAGTTACTAACGCCGGAGCCCGTCTCGGCGACCTCTTGCTTCTCTCCAAAACCGTCGGGACGGGTATCCTCACCACCGCTCGCAAGCGCGACCTCATCGACGATGCCGGTCTCGCACCGGCGATTGACTCGATGACGCGGCTAAACGACCGGGCTTCCGCAGCGATGCTCGCCCACGGCGTGCATGCAGCGACCGACATCACGGGATTTGGCTTGGTCGGTCACGGGGGCGAGATGGCGCGCGCGTCCGGCGTCGCGCTGGCCTTCGACGCCCGTTCCGTCCCGGTCTTCGACGGCGTACTGGAACTGATCGCCCGAGACGTCGTCCCCGGCGGGACGCGGACCAATTTGGCCGACCACGCCGCGTTCGTCGAATACGCGGACGACGTCGGAGAGGCGTACCGGGTCCTGCTCTCCGACGCGCAGACGTCGGGCGGCCTTTTGATGGCGCTCGCCCCGGATGACGCGCGCCGCGCGCTCGCCGCGCTCGCCGATTTGGGCACCGCCGCGATCGTCGGCGAAGTGGTGGCCGGCCCGGCCGGTACGGTCTTCGTTCGCTGAGCGTGCGCTACGACGCGATCGTCCTGGGCCTGGGCG
>JAQBPM010000272.1 GCA_028287525.1 Vulcanimicrobiota bacterium
AAGTCGATGCGCACCAAAGCCACCACGCGTCCGTGCGGAAAACCGCCGACTCCAATCGTGCCGGGGGTTGGGCGCGGTGATGTGCTGCGGCGGGGCGTTTGCGGAGTCGCGGAGCGCTGGAGGCGCGGGAGCGACGCAGCAACCGAGTGACCGGAGCGCCTGGATGGCGCGGAGGGAACGTCCCCGCCACAGCACGTCCCCGCCCCGCACCCCAAGCCACCCACCCCAACAAAGCCCTCAGAACAGACGCAGTTCGCGTTCGGGTTCTTCGGTCAGCGCGGTGACGCGCGTGCCGAGGAGGCGAATCGGCGTGCCCGCAAGCCCGGTACGCTGCCAACACCACACCGAAGCGTCGTGGATCACGTCCGCGTCGTTGGTCGCGACGGAGAGCGAGGTCTGCCGCCCGGTGACCGTGTGATCCGCTTTCTTGATCTTCACGCCGACCGTCGAACCGCGCAGGCCTTTCGCTTTGAGGTCGCGCGCGAGGTCGTCGGCCTGCACGCGGAGCAGCGCGAGGATGGCGACCTCGTCGCGTTCGTCGTACTCGAAGGTCTCCTCGGTCGAGATCGACTTGCGTTCGCGCGAAGGGTCGACCTCGCGCTCGTCGATGCCGCGCGCGAGATCGCGATAGAACGTGCCGCTCCGCCCGAACAGCGCGAAGAGCCGCGCGTCGTCGAGCGCCGCGACGTCGCCGATCGTGCGGATACCGGCGGCTTCGATCCGCGGCTGCGTCTTCGGACCGATCCCCCACAACCGGCCGACCGGCATCGGCGCGAGAAACGCTTGTTCGGTTCCGGGCGGAACGACCGTCAACCCGTTCGGCTTTTCGAGATCGCTCGCGATCTTCGAGACCATCTTCGTGCGAGCGACGCCGGCGCTCGCGGTCAGGCCGACCTCGGCGCGGATCCGTTCCCGCACGCGACGAGCGAACGCGACGGCCTCTTCCAGATCGTCCGTCGGCACATCGACGAACGCTTCGTCGAGGGAGAGGCCTTCGACCGCGCGCGCACCGTCGGCGAAGATCGCGAAGACCGCTTCCGAGCTCGACCGGTAACGCGAAAAATCCGGTGCGACGACGGTAAGGTGCGGGCACAGCTCCAGCGCGCGATACAGCGGCATCGCGGAGCGCACCCCGAACGGGCGCGCTTCATACGACGCGGTGAGCACGACCGCGCGCCGCGACGAACCCGACACGGCGAGCGGAATCCCGCGCAGCGCGGGATCGTCCCGCTGCGCCACGGATGCGTAAAACGCATCGAGATCAAAATGAACGATCATGCGATCGGAAGGCGACGCCGCGCGCCGCGAGCGTCAGGTGACGCCGAGGACGCCGCGGACGTACTCGAGCGTCGCTTCGCCGACGTGGATGAAGGCGACGCCGAAACCGCCCATCGCCTGCGAGCGCACAACGTCGCAGACGATCTCATGGCTCGCGCCGTCCTTGTCGTCGAAGGTGATGTGCAGCCGGGTGCCGTGCGGAAACGTCTCGCCGCCGATCAGCAGCAGCCCGCCGCGCGAGATGTTGTCGATCGTCCCGTTGCGCAGCGGCGACGAGTGATCGTCGGCCGCCCGGTAGCGGGCCGCCAAGTTGACCTTGACGCGCTCCGCGCGCCGGCGCTCGTCGTCGGTCATCCGCTACCTCCTGTGGCCGTGCCCGCGAGCACGGTCCGCAGCGTGCTGATGTTGCGCGCGTCGTCGTCCTCTTCGCCGGGCGTCTCGAGAATCGCCACCTTCCCGCGAACGCCCGGATGCGTGACGATCGCGCGAAATCCTTCGATCCCGATGCGCCCCTCGCCGATGTGCCAGTGACGATCGCGATGCCCGCCCAGCTCGATCTCGGTATCGTTGAAGTGGAACATGACGACCCGGTCGAGGCCGATCTCGCGCTCGACCAGATCGAAGAAACGCGCGACGCCGTCGGGCGTGTCGATCGCGTAGCCCGCCGCCCAGGTGTGGGCGGTGTCGATGCACACGCGCAAGTTCGGATGGCCGACCGCGCGCACGAACGCTCCCAGCTCCTCGATCGTCCCGCCGCACAGCTGACCCGCGCCGGCGCTGTTCTCCATCACGAGCGAAACCGCGGGGGCGATGCCGTCGAGCGCGTTCTCGAGCGCCGCCACGACGACCGCGAAACCATCGGCGCGATCGCGCTTTCCGTACGAACCGAGGTGCGTGTTGACGTAGGCGACGTCGCCCGCGGCCGCCACCGCGAGGTCGTTCTTGAGCAGCTTGAGCGATCCGCCGGCCGTCTTCGGGTCGTCGCTCGCCAAATTGATCAAGTAGGACGTGTGGATGGCGACGGGTGCGATCCCTACCGCGGTTCGCGCCTTGGCGAAGCGCTCGAGCGCCGGGACGTCCATCGCGCCGACCCGGTACGTCTTCGGGTTGCCGCTGAAGAACTGCAGCGACGTGCAGCCGTACTTGGCGGCGTAGGCGACGGCCGCGTCGTACCCGCCGCCGACCCGCACGTGAAATCCGATCCGCATCAGCGCTCCGTCAGGCCCGGCATCTCCCGCAGGTTATCGGCGGCGGCCGAAGTTGAACTGACGGGCGCGCATTCCGGCGGGCATGAAGCTCTTGGCCCGAGTGGTCGGCATCGCGCGCGAAGGGTTGCGCTCCAGCGTCGTCCCGGTGAGCAGCACCGCGTCGGAGGGACGCTCGCGCCGCCCGACCCGGCCGATCAGCTGCTCGATCTCCGCTTCGCCGAACGCGTCGGAGTCGGTGATCACGATCAGATCGGCGGCCGGGATGTCGATCCCGCTACCGATCAAATTCGTCGCGGCCAGCACGGCGGGCGCCTTGCCGCGGAAGCTGTTCATCATCTCCACGCGCGTCCCGACTTCGTTGACCTTCACGCCCTTGCGCCGATAGCGCTTGCTCTGTTCGTTCGTGTCGGCCATGTCGCCGCGCAGCTGTTCGACGTCGATGTCGTACGTCTGCTGCAATCGGTCCGCCAAGCGCGGAACGTCACCGCGCGTGCGGCCGATGACGAAGATGCGCGAGCCGCGCGCGAGGTGATCGCGAATCAGCACGTCGGCGCGCGAGAGCTGCTCCGCCGGCGGTTCGCCCCACACGCCTTCGACCTTGTGAATCTTGGTCGGCAGCACGTCGAACGGCATCTTCTTCATCGAGACGAGGTTGGCGAGCGCGCCGATGCGCTCGAGGAAGCGCCGCAGTTCGTCCGGCGTCGCGGTGGCGAAGAGCATCGGACAGTCGAGGTCTTCGAGCAGACGCAGGTGCTCGCGTTCGTCGAACGCGTTGACGTCGTCGACGAAAAGCAGATCGCTCTCGTCGATGATCGTCCAATGGCGATCGATGGTCAGCATCATGGCGGACCCGACCACGACGTGGATCGTTCCGTTCTGGATGCCCGCTTCGACGGCGCGGCGTTCGCCCGGCGAAGCGCCGCCGTGAATCTGGCCGACGCCGATCCCGGTTCCCTCGAGCCGCTCGGTGAAATAGGTTACGTGCTGGCGGATCAGGTCGCGCGTCGGCGCGATGATGACGACGTAGCCGTCGGTCTTGAGGATCGTGTCGACCGCGACCCGCAGCATGACTTCGGTTTTGCCGGAACCCGTCGGCGCCTTGAGCAGATACTCGAAGGTGCCGTCGTCGAGACCGGCAGTGATGGTGTCGACCGCTTTGCGCTGGTCGTCGGTAAGCCGGAACGTTTCGCCCGGCTGGATGAGTTCGTGGGCCAGCGCGACGCGCTGGCAGTTTTGGTCGACCGTGGCCCACGTGGAGGCAGGGTCGAGCTCCGGGGCGGTTATACCGCTGATGGCTGGGGCTCCGTTTCTTGTTCCGCGACGATCGTCTCGACCGGCGCCAGGTGCGTTTTGTCGGCCTCTGCGGCCGTTTCTTCGGTCTCTTCGACCCGGTCGACGTCGGTGGCGGTTTCCGTGTCGGTTTCCGGGTCGGTCTCCGGCTCGTCCTCGAACGCGCTTTCGTGCGGCAAGGCCGCCTGGGTCGGGATTGGCAGGGCCAGCTCCATGGGGGAGGTTCCCTCGAGGTCGATCGGCGGGAGCTCTTCGAGCGAGCGCAAGCCGAAGGCTTCCAGGAACTCGTCCGTCGTCTTGTAGAGGATCGGCCGGCCCGGGACGTCCTTGCGGCCCGACTCGGTGAGGAACCGGCGGTCGACCAGCGTGGCGATCACCGAGTCGGCGCTCACCCCGCGGATCCCCTCGACCTCACCTTTGGTGACGGGCTGCATGTAGGCGCAGATCGCCAGCGTCTCGAGCGCGGCGGGCGAGAGGTTCGTCTTAGGCGGGAGCAGGTAGGTCTCGACCGTCTCGCGCGCGGCCGGTGCGCTGGCGAAGCGATAGCCGCCGGCGATCTCGCGCAGCACCACGCCGCGCGTCGCGAAGTCTTCGTCGATCTTCTGCAGCGCGACGGTGACCTCGCTCTGCTCGGCGCCGGTCAGTTTGGCCAGCTGTTTGATCGAGAGCGCTTCCGACGCGACGAACAGCAGCGCTTCGATGTCGCGCTGGAGCTTGCCGGTGTCGACGAGTTCAGGCTGCACGGGGTCCACTTGTCTCTTCGTTCACTGGGAGAAGCTCGATGTCGCCGAACGTTTCTTCCTGCGCGACGAGGACGCGCATGCGGCGGACGAGTTCGAGCACGGCGAGGAAAGTCACGATGATCGCGACGCGGTCGAGGCCGGCGCACAGGCCGAAGAAGGTCGCGCGCCCGTCGCGGCGCACCGTGCGCGCGATCAGTTCCATCTGTTCGACGAGCGAGACGCGTTCGCGGATGATCGTCCGCTTCTCGGGCTTCGCGGCGCGGAGCGCGGCGGCGAGCGCAGTCGCCAGCTTCAGCGCGTCGATCTTGTAGCGCTGGACGAGCTCGGCGCTCGGGTCGCCACCGTCCGTGCGCAGGTAGTAGGCGGCCGCTTCGGCGGCGCGGGACTTGAGGTCGACGCCGGCATCGCGATATTTCGAGTACGCGATCAGCCGCTCGCGCAGCCGCGCCTCGACCGCTTCGGCCGACTCCTCGGGATCGCCCGCGAACTCGATCGGAATCGGCGGCAGCAGTGCCTTCGATTTGAGGAATACCAGCGTCGCGGCGACCACGAGGTAGTCGGCAGCGAGCTCGACATCCAGCTCCTCCATCGCCTTGATGTAAGCGAGGTACTGGTCGGCGACCATCGCGAGCGGGACGGTCGCAATGTCGAGCTGGC
>JAQBPM010000291.1 GCA_028287525.1 Vulcanimicrobiota bacterium
CTCCACCGCCCCGCAGCAGTCGATGAAGTTCGCCGACCTCATGTACCGCGCCGGGACGATCAAGAACAAGCCGGCGAGCTGGAAAGACTACTTCTTCCCGGAGGTCCACAACCTCAAGGGGAGCTAGAGCCAGAGGAACCTAATCGGAACCTTCGTGCCCAAACGTCCCGAGGATCTGCGCAGTCACCGTTGGCTCGGCACGCCTACGCTGCGTTCGTTCGGTCACCGTTCGCGACTGCTCCAGATCGGCTACGATCGCGAGGATTTCGCTGGTAAACCGGTCATCGCGATCGTGAACACGTGGTCCGACATGAACCCCTGTCACGTGCACTTGCGCGCGCGCGCCGACGAGGTGAAGCGCGGCGTGTGGCAGGCGGGCGGGTTTCCGCTCGAGGTTCCCGCGATGAGCCTCTCCGAGAACATGATGAAACCGACCACGATGCTCTATCGCAACTTCCTCGCGATGGAGACCGAGGAGCTGATCCGCAGTCAGCCCGTCGACGGCGCCGTCCTACTCGGCGGCTGCGACAAGACGACGCCGGGCCTGTTGATGGGCGCGATCTCGGCGGGCGTCCCAGCGATCTTCGTTCCGGCGGGCACGATGCTCCGCGGCAATTGGCGCGGCGAGGTACTCGGTTCCGGAACCGACGCGTGGAAGTATTGGGACGAGAAGCGCGCCGGCGCGATCTCCGAGGACGACTGGCACGAGATCGAAGGCGGGATCGCGCGCTCGTTCGGAACCTGCATGACGATGGGAACCGCGGCGACGATGATGTCGATGGCCGAGGCGCTCGGTTTCACGCTGCCCGGCGCGTCGTCGATCCCCGCGCCCGATTCCGCGCACGCGCGAATGGCGACCGCATCCGGCCGGCGCATCGTCGAGATGGTGTGGGAGGACCTCACGCCCAACAAGCTCGTCACCCGCGGCTCGCTCGACAACGCGATCGTTACGCACGCGGGTCTGGGCGGCTCGACGAACGCGCTGATCCACCTGGTCGCGATCGCGCGCCGTGCCGGCATTCCGCTCTCGATCGACCGCTTCGATGAGATCTCGCGCCGCGTCCCGGTGATCGCCGACGTTCGGCCCTCCGGCCGTTTGCTGATGGAGGACTTCTTCTACGCGGGCGGATTGCGCGCGTTTCTGAACCGCCTGGCATCGCAACTCGACCTGACCTGCATCACCGTCTCCGGTCAGACGCTTGGCGAGGGAATCGCCGGCGCGGCCGTCCATCACCCGCAAACGATCCGCACCGTCGAGGACCCCGTGTATCCGCCCGGTGGAACGGTGGTACTGCGCGGGAACCTCGCGCCCGACGGCGCCGTGATGAAGCCGTCGGCGGCCGAACCGCGCCTCTTACAGCACCGCGGCCCCGCGCTCGCCTTCGAGAGCTACGACGAGATGGCCGCAGCCGTCGAACGCGAGGACCTCGACGTCACGCGCGACCACGTCTTGGTGCTGAAGAACGCTGGGCCCCTAGGCGGCCCGGGGATGCCGGAGTGGGGGATGCTTCCGATCCCCCTCAAGCTCGTACGGCAAGGCGTGCGCGACATGGTACGCATTTCCGACGCGCGAATGAGCGGCACGTCATACGGCGCCTGCATCCTGCACGTCGCACCTGAGGCATACGTCGGCGGCCCGCTCGCCTTCGTCCGTACCGGCGACATCATCGAGATCGACGTCCCGAATCGGCGGCTGCACCTCGACGTCCCGGACGACGAGGTCGCGCGGCGGCGCGCCGCGTGGACGGTGCCGCCGCGCCGCGCGACGCGCGGCTACGGCGTGCTGTTTGCCGAACACGTGACGCAGGCGAACGACGGCTGCGACTTCGACGTACTCGGCCCCGGACCGGAGCTCGCCGAGCCCGAGATCCACTAGAGATCGTCGGTCCGCGCATCGCGCGCACGATCGCTAGCTCCGCGTACAAGCGCGTCACGGAATGTGATTGACGGCCGTCATTGATCGTTGACCGGTTCAACCGTCATCCGGTACAATGCGCCCCCATCGTTGCCTCTTAGGTCGTGCTCGATATCAGTATGGCGAATTTCGCACATTGGATCGAAATGCTTCGCGGCTCGCGGAATCCGGAGACGTGGACCCGGGACCAACGGCCCCCTCAGAAGGACAATGGTCCGTACGATCCGCGCACGGGCACGGCAATTCGCGTGCCGCGCGTCGCAAGCGGCGCCGATCGTCCCTGGCGAGGGTTGGTCATCGTCGTGCTCTGCGGGTTGGCGGTGCGTATGGCGGCATTGCCATTCGACGGCTACGCCTCGGATATGGCGGAGTTCACCCGCTGGGCGATGCTCGCGTCGCATGCCGGTCTGCAAGGACTCTATACGGTCTCCGACCCCGTGACCCATCACGTCGTCAATTACCCGCCGCTCTACGCGCTCATCCTCGCGGCGACCGCGCGCCTCTACCAGACGCTGCACGTCGCCGATCCGGATCATCGTATCCTTGCGATGCTCTTGAAGGTTCCGGCGACGCTCGCCGACCTGGCCATCTGCGTCGTCACGTTTCTCTTCGTCAACCGCTGGTTTTCGCAACGGCGCGCACTCGTCGCGGGAATGATCGCGGCGCTGAGTCCAACGACCTGGCTCATCTCATCCTATTGGGGACAAGTCGACTCGCTCGCCGCGGTGTTCGTTGCGCTCGCGCTTTACGCTATGGTCCGCAAGCAGTACGTCGTCGGGTGGATCGTTCTCGCGCTGGGCGTGCTGATCAAGCCGCAACCCATCGTCATCGCGCCGCTGCTGCTCCTGTGGCAAGGCAGGGAAGAGGGGTTCTCGCCGCGGCTCGCGCTCGGACCCGCCGCGGCGATCGTAATGACCTACCTCGTCTCGATTCCGTTCGTGCCATCGCTGCAACCGTTGGCCGTCTTCGCATGGGTCGCGAATCTGCTGCACGTCGGCGTCGACCTCTTTCCGGACACCTCGGTAGGAGCGTTCAACCTTTACACGATCAAAGGATGGTTCTATCAGTCCGACACCGTGGCTGTCCTCGGCGTCCCGCTCCGCACGTGGGGTGAGGCCGCGTTCGGTGCGCTCGTAGCGCTCGTCGCCTTCGCACTCGCCGCTCGCCTCGCGCGCGAGCGGGATCGATCCATCCGAGAACGGGTCCTCGTGACCGCCTGCTTCATCGTGCTCGCCGGGATGTTCGTGCTGTTGACACGGATGCACGAGCGCTATTTGCTCTTCGCGGTCGCGCTCGTGCCAACGCTTTGGTACGTGGGACGGTGGGAACGCGCCGTCGGTGCGACGATGATGGTGACGTTCACGCTCAACTGCGCGTGGGTGCTGTTCGACGCTGCCCACGCAGCAGCGCCCGTCGCGCACGCTGCCGGAAACGCGACGAACCACCTACACCGCCTTGCCGTGCTCGTCGGCCACGGCCTGTCGCTCATCAACGTGGTCGCGCTCGGCGCGATTGTCTACCACTTCGGCGGCGATGCCCTCTCACGCTATTCGCTCCCGGATTGGGGTCGAGCTCCTTCGATAACCCGTCCCTCGACCTCGCTCCGAACCAACGTGCTCTGGCTCGCAGCCTGTGCGGCCCTCCTCGGCATCGCCTTCCTGAAGGCGACGCCGTTCCCGACCAGCGACTCGGCGTACTTCGAGTTCGTCGGACGCCAGATGGCCCACGGCGCTCATCTCTATCGCGACGTGTGGGACAACAAGCTCCCCTCGATCTACTTGACCAACGCGCTGTGGCAGACGATCATGGGCGAGCAGTACCGCTTGCACATCGCCGCGGAGATTGCGATACAGGCGTTGTCCGCAATTCTCTTTGCCGTGCTGCTGCGGAGCATGAACGTCCGTCCCTGGGCCGCGGCGACGTTCGCGTTCGCCGTCATCGTCATCGTGCTTCCGTCTGAATATAACTCGACCGAGAGATATGCGTTGCCGCTGAGTCTGCTGGCGATGCTGTGGCTTCAAAAAGAGAAGCCGATCCTCTGCGGCATCGCGCTCGTCGCCGCGACCTCGTATTGGATGCCGGCCGGGCTGCTGGTCCTGCCTGTCCTCGCTCAGTGGCGCGCAAACCTTGGCCAGTTCACCCGCTTCCTCTCCGCCGCGTTTGCAGCAGTTGTGCTCGAGATATCGGCCGCCGTCGCGTTCATCGGGGTCGATGCGTTGCGCACCCTCGCGCAGAGCTGGGTGCTCTACGTTACCGAACCCGGGCAGACCGCCGGGGCATCGGTCTCGCGAAGCCTTCGACTCGGTCTCTACACCTCGGGAGCCGGCGTCCTGCTGCCGCTGTTCGCCGCTCGTGTCCAAAGGCCGCAGACGCCGGCGCAAAGGTTGACGTTGTGGTGGTCGATCGGCACCCTGATAGGAGCGATGACCAGCGCGCGCTTTTACGGGCACTACTTCTTGCTGGCCATCCCGGCGCTGATCGCTGCGATCGCAGTCTTCCCGCCGCGCCCGGTGCGCTGGTTGAACGGAAGCGCCGTCGTGCTGTCCGCATATTTTGCCGTCCGATCCGCCCAGTACATGACGATCGTCCAACGTTCGAATACCGCGCTGGATCAGCACATCGCCCATACGGCAAGAACGATCGAACTCGGGATCGGGCCGGGCGCGGTGATCCAAGGAGACGCGGAGCCCGGAGTCTTGTTGGCCGCGCACTCCCGCACGAGAACGCCGTACGAACTCGCGAGCAGCACGAATCGCCGGTTCGTCGCGCGCGTCACCAGCGGACGTTCGTATCCGAATGCCGACGCCTGGCTTCTTACCAGCGGCGACCAGCCCGTTCCCTCGGAAGCGGCTTCTGTTTGCCCCGGCGAGATCGAGGGCTGGCGCCTCTTCGTACGCCGCGACCTCGCACCGCGATTCACGCCGCGCACGTGCCTCGCCGCGGCGGACCACTAGATCGCTCCCGCGAAGGCCTTCGTGAGCGTCTTGGCAGCAACTGCTCAGAAAATACAGACACGGGCGCAATACGCGGTCATTGCCGTACTTACGCTGCTTATCGTGCTGCAGGTGGTCCAATCCTGGAGCGGGCCTGCCGCTCCAAACCTGCAGTACGCGAACGTCGCGCGCGACTTCAAGGCGTTCTATTGCGCCGGGGCAACCGCGAACGCCCACAAGAACCCGTATCTCGAAGCACCATTCCAGCGATGCGGAGTTCCGGAAAACCAGCCGCTCCCCGGCTTCGTGCGGTCCGGCGTATGGCCCGCGCCGCTTCCACCGTACGACGTTGCCTTTTTTCGCTTCTTCGCGCTCTTTCCGTATCACGTAGCCGCGTCGCTCTGGCTTCTGCTATCGCTTGCAGCGCTCTGGTTCGCGGTGATCGCGATATCGGAAATGAGCGGCGTTGCGCCGCTCGGCGTCTTTGCGGCCCTCGCCTTGACGCTCTATTACGGCAATCTCGTATGGGGACAGATACCGCCGATCGTCGTTGGCGCACTCGTCACCTCCGCGTACGCGCTTCGTCGTACGTCCTACCTTCTCGCCGGCATCTCTTCCGTAGCGACGCTCCTTGAACCGAACATCGGCGTGCCGGTGTGTATCGCAGTTTTCCTGTGGGTGCCTCGCACTCGTCTGGCAATCGCAGCGGGTGCCGTCGTTCTTGCGCTCGTGAGCATTCTCACGCTTGGCGTAGCGATGAACGTCTCCTATTTTCGGACGATTCTGCCGCTGCAGGCAATGTCCCAACTCCCTACCAACAATCAATATAGCTTGGCGTGGCTTGCCTACACGCTCGGCGCGTCGCCACACATCGCATTGCAAATCGGCAGCGCATCCTACATCGTCATGGCGGTTATCGGGATCTGGCTCGCCCGATCGGCATCGCGCGCATTACGGGCCAACGAGCTCGTGCCGCTCATTCCCGCAGGAGCCGCGGTGTTCGGCGGTGCGTACGTGCACCTCACGCAGACGAACGTGGCGATCGTCCTCGGCCTGCTGCTCCTCGCGTATTCGCGTTCGCCGTTGATCTGGATCGGGGTCGCACTCCAGGTGCCCGTTTGGCTGATCTTTACGTCGGAGAGGCTCTTCCGCTTGGAATCAACGCTCGCCGTCGCGACATTCGTGTTCTTTGCCGCGAGCTCCGATCTCTTGCGCCGGCGATTGACCGCGGCAGCGCTAGCCGGTGCGGTATTCCTCGTACTGTCGTCCGCGATCCATCACGTACCGCGCGTGATCCTCCGAGGGCCGGAAAGCCCGGTCGCGTATGCTCGGCAACTTGGCGCTCATCGTGAATTCACCGCCGGCGCAGATGGCGTCCGCACCCGCGCCGACGTGCCCTATACTACCGAGACGCTGGTTTCAGTGGTTTCAAAAGTACCGGTATGGCTCGGCCTGGCGATGATTCTCCTAGCGACGGCGAGGTTACGACGCCCACAAAGCAGTGCCGAGTTCAGCGTAGCGTCAAGTGTGAGGGGCGAATCGGCTCAGGCAGTTGAGTAGCCTACGCCCGCGTCATTGCGAGCTTGGGGTGACGACGGACGGGGAACGCTACGGGAGCGTCAGTGGGCGGTAGCGTAGGCGGTGGGGGCGGGCGGCTTCCTCGCCGAGGCGCTTCACCTTGTCGGCTTCGTACTCGTGGTAGTTGCCTTCGAAGAACGTGACGCGGCTGTCGCCTTCGAACGAAATGATGTGGGTCGCGACGCGGTCGAGGAACCAGCGGTCGTGACTGATCACGAGAACGGTTCCGGCGAACTCGCCGAGTGCATCTTCGAGCGCGCGGAGCGTCTCGACGTCGAGATCGTTCGACGGCTCGTCGAGCAGCAGGACGTTCCCGCCTTCGAGCAAGGTCTTGGCGAGATGCAGGCGCCCGCGTTCGCCGCCGGAGAGCGTTCCGACCGGTTTCTGCTGATCGCCGCCTTTGAAGTTGAAGCGGCCGAGATACGCGCGTGAGGGCATCTCGAACTTGCCGATGGTGAGGATGTCGCGCCCTTGCGTCACGTCGTCGAACACGGTCTTCGTGTCGTCGAGCGATTCACGGGTCTGATCGACGACCGCGAGCTTCACGCTCGGGCCGATCCGGATCGTCCCGGCGTCGGGCTGTTCTTTCCCCGCGATCATTCGGAAGAGCGTCGACTTGCCGGCGCCGTTCGGTCCGATGATGCCGACGATCGCACCCGGCGGGATGCGGAAGTTCACGTCGTCCATCAACAGCCGGTCGCCGTAGGCTTTGCGCACGCCCGAGAACTCGATCACCTGAGCACCGAGGCGGTCGGCGACCGGGATGAAGATCTCGCTCGTCTCGTTGCGCTTCTGGTACTCGTAGGTCGAGAGCTCTTCGAACCGCGCGATGCGGCTCTTGCTCTTCGTCTGCTGGCCCTTCGTGCCGGCGCGCACCCACTCGAGCTCGCGCTTGAGCGCTTTTTGGCGGGCGGATTCCGAGGCTTCTTCCTGCGCCAGCCGCGCCTGCTTCTGATCGAGCCAGGAGCTGTAGTTACCCTTCCACGGTATGCCGCGGCCGCGATCGAGCTCGAGGATCCACTCCGCCGCGTTATCGAGGAAGTAGCGATCGTGCGTCACCGCGACGACGGTCCCCGGGAAGCGCTGCAGAAATTGTTCGAGCCACTCGACGCTCTCCGCATCGAGATGGTTCGTCGGCTCGTCGAGCAGCAGCATGTCGGGCTTCGAGAGGAGCAGCCGGCAGAGCGCGACACGGCGCTTCTCACCGCCGGAGAGCGGACCGATCTGCGCGTCCCACGGCGGCAGCCGCAGCGCGTCCGCCGCGATCTCGAGCTGCGCTTCCAGATCGTCGGCACCCTGCGCGAAGAGCTGCGCCTCGAGCGCCGCTTGTTCGTTGGCGAGCTTTTCGAAATCGGCATCGGGCTCACCGTACGCCGCGTACACCGCGTCCAGCCGCCGGCGCGCGTCGAAGAGCGAGGCCAGCCCTTCCTCCACAACCTCGCGCACCGTCTTGGCGGGATCGAGCTTCGGCTCTTGTTCGAGATACCCGATCGTGATGTTCGGCATCGGGATCGCGTCGCCGTCGATGTCGGTGTCGACGCCGGCCATGATGCGCAGCACCGTCGACTTCCCGGCACCGTTCAGGCCGAGGATCCCGATCTTCGCGCCGGGCAGAAAACTGAGCGAGATATCTTTGAGAATCTGACGTTTCGGGGGCACCGTTTTGCCGACCCGAAACATCGTGTACACGTATTGCGTCAACCTAAACCGTATTCCCGAACCGGGTTGTCAGCGCCTGGTTTCGCCGTCGCCTTCGTCGTTCGGCAGCCGGTACCAGACCAATTGGTCGGTCGTCGCCAGCAGCCGGCCCGAGCGGCTCCACACGATCTGCTGTTCGTCGAAGTACCCGTCGTTCGCCCCGTGCCAATTCGCGTCGCACAGGACGTAGTCGGTGCCGACCTCGCGCAGTTCGCTCGCGCCGACGTGAAAGAACACGTTCATCGTGACGGTCGCGATCGGAATCGGCGCGCGGGTGCGGTAGAACAGGCGCGGGATCGCGGTGTCGCAGATTTCCGTGAGCGCGGCGAAATCCAGCGGGACGTCGCGCTTGCGCGCCCAGGTCAGGGATCGAGCCGAGCCCTCGCCGGCGAACGGACCCGCGGTTGCCATGCGCATTTCGTAGTGCGTTATCCAGCGCAGCGGGAGCGGAATTCGCCGTTCGCTCAGCTCCTCGGGAGGAGGAGCCTCCGGCATCGGCTGCTCGAGATGCGTGGCCGTCGAGGGTCGCACGGCGCAGGAAACCGTCGCGTAGGCACATACCTGCTCCACGCCGCCGCGCTGCTGGCGGAGTTCGGCCCACCAGAAGTCGGTCGAGCGATTGGCCCGCAGCAAACGCACGTCGATGCTGAACGGACCCTCTTCGATCGGGCCGACGAAGCTCGTGCTCGTCGCGATCGGATCGCCGCGCCGGCGCGGATCGGCGAGCACGCGCTCGAGCAGCTGCGATGCGATCCACCCGCCGAACGGGCCCGCCATGTTCCAGTACGCGGGATCGGTATGCCCTTCAGAGCGTTCCATTCAGATGAGCCGCGCGGCGAAGCGCAGACGAACGTAATCGGCCGTCCAGCGTCCGCCGTCGTCCGAGAGCACGCCGCGCAGCAGCGCCAGCGTCTCTTCGAGCGCCGCAGCGCGATCGTTCGCGTCCAACGGCGCGAAGAACGGGTTGGCGAACGTGCGCAGCCAGCCCGCCATGTCGGTCGGCAGGTGCGTCGGACGTGCGTGCAGCCCGATCGATTCGACCGCGAAGCCGCCCGCTTCCAGCAATCGGCGGTACTCTGCCGCCGTCGGAAAATACCACGGCGTCAAGGCGGCGCCGTCGATCCCGCGCCGCGCGAGCACTGCGCTCAGGGCGACGACGATCGCCGCGACGTTGCCGTGCCCGCCGAACTCGCCGACGAAGCGGCCGCGCGGCACGAGCGCGCGCGCGACGCCGGCGATGACCGCCGCAGGATCCTTCATCCAATGCAGGGCCGCGTTCGAGAAGACCGCGTCGAACTCGCGCTCGAAGGGCAGCGCCGCGCCGTCCTGCAGGCGCACCTCCAAACCGCGCTCGCGCGCGGCGGCGATCAGCTCCGGCGCGGCGTCTACGCCGACGACGAACGCGCCCGACCTGGACAATTCCGACGTCAGCGCGCCGTCGCCGCAGCCGAGGTCGAGGATCCGTTCACCGGCGCGCGGCGCGAGCAGCGCGACGGCCTCACCCGCCAAATCGGCGACGAAGCGCGCGTTCGCGGCATAGTCGTGCGCGCTCCAAATCTGCGTCGAGACGGCGTCCACCCAGGGCTCTTCGGCGGGACCCCGCGCGCCTCCGGTCGCATCACGCCCGGGTGCAGCACAACAGCATCACCAACACGAACGCCGGCGAGGCGGGCACCATCGATCTGCGCGGGCGGGTTACCTTCGTCACCGGCGGAAGCCGTGGGATCGGCGCGGCGATCGTGCGCGCGCTCCACCGCGCGGGCGCAAACGTCTTCTTCACCTATCGCGAACGTGCCGACGAGGCGGCGGCGCTGCGCGACCGCCTCGGTCCGGCGGTCGAGCCCTACCAGCTCGACGTTGCGGACGCCGCCGCGCTGCCCGCCGCGATCGACGCGTGCGTCGCGCGCTTCGGCCGCATCGACGCGCTGGTCAACAACGCCGCCATCTTCGCCGACAATCGTTTCGACGCCGGCGATTACGCGGCGTGGCGCGTCGGCTGGCGGCGCACCTTCGACGTCAACCTCTTCGCGGCGGCGGATCTCGCCTTTCTCGCCATGTCGGGAATGCGCGAGCGCGGCGAAGGGACGATCGTGAACGTCTCCTCGCGCGCCGCGCATCGCGGAGAGATGACGTATGCCGACTACGGCGCCTCGAAAGCCGCGCTGGTGAACTTGACGAAGTCGATCGCCCGGGGCTGCGCCGCCGACGGCATCGTCGCGATGGCGGTCGCACCGGGCTTCGTCGCCACCGACATGGTGACCGAGTCGATGGAACACGACGGCCGCGCGATCACCGGCGAGATTCCGCTGGGCCGCATCGGCGACGTCGAAGAGGTCGCGCACGCGGTCGCCTTCCTCTGCACGCCGCTCGCGCGTTACCTCAACGGCTCGACCCTCGACCTCAACGGCGGCTCGTACGTGCGATAGCCCGGCGCTCTCCGTCATCGCGAGCTTGTCGAGCGACCCCCGTTGTCGCGCGAGCGAAGCCGAGCGGGACGCCACGCGGTGCGCGGTCGCCACGCGGCGTTCGGTCGCGATGGCGGCTCGGCGCTCGACTGCCCCCGCGCCCAAACGAGGGCGCAAGACGCTCGAAGACCGCCGGGCGCGTGCGTCCGGCGGTCTTCGTGCACTTGGAAGCGGGTGCTAGTCGGTGACGCCGACGAGCTTCGTGACCGCAGCGCTGCCGGTGGGGGCGTCGATCGCGTACACGCTCATCACGTTGCTCGTCACCAAGCAGACCGGGACGGGAGTCGGGCTCGGCGTCGGCGCCGTGGTGCTCGCTGGACTCGGGGTCGGCGACGGGGTCTGAATCGGAAAGAGATTTCCGGAGTCGGGGCACGGCGGGTTCGTCGCCGTCACCGCCGCGGTGAACCCGACTTGCAGCGCGCTCGGCAGGAGCGTGGCGAGAACGGACGGAGGCGGATTCGGGCTCGAATTCGCGACGTAGACGCCCATTCCGGGAGCCGTCAGGACGCCTGCGGGGAGGACGTTGACCGCGACGCCGTTGGCGACGCCGGACGTCGGCGCGGTGAACGTCGCGAGCGGACCGGCGAAATTGTTGTACACGGGCGGCGACGACAGGCCGACCACGCCGAAACCGGCGCCGTTCGGCTGGGACGCGTTCAAGGCGGGCGAAGCGTTGTGGAACGCCAGCTGGAACGAACCCGTCGGCAGGCTGAAGATGGTCTCGGCGAAGATCTGGCACTGCAGGCCGTCGCCGGCGGTCGAGCCCGGGTTCGCTTTGCCGGCGATGACGATCGTATAGCGGGTATTCGCCGCCAGGCTGGGCGTCGCGCATGAGAGCGACGTCGTGGCCTTGTTGCCGGTCGGGGTGACGGTGACCGTGTACGCCTGCGAGTTCACGATCGCCAGCGGGGTCACCGTTCCATATGTGAGCGCCGTCGCCGACGCGGTGCCGCTGGTGCCTGCGATGTAGATGTCCACGCCCGAGGCGTTGAGATCCGGCGAGCCGTTGATGAACCGGATCGCCGACTGCGTCGTCGTCGAGGTGCCAAGGAGATTATTATTGGTGCCGCACGCGGCCAGGATGCTCGCACTGAGCGCGCAGACAAAACCGAGACGCCGTAGACGCATGTACGCAGAGAACCTTTCGGGATGGGGCGGGATGGTTGATGACCGGGGGATCGCTGGGAGACCGCCCGCTCGTTCCGTGAACGCACCGGAACCGGCTCGCGTCACACAGACCTGATTTCCGTTGCCTTCGCCGTCGCCCCCCATTATCGCTTCGCCGCACCCGGCGCTCCGGGTCCCAGCGGCCAACTCGACGGGAGGACATCCCTTCCGTCACGGCGGAGCGGGCCCGCGCGAATTACCGGTAGTGGGCCAGCATTGCGGCGTATTGGCCGCGCGAGGCTTCCAGATCGAGATGCGCGATCGGGAGTGCGGGCAGGCCGGTGCGATCCTCGAGCGTCGGGCGGTGCTCCTGGTAGATCAGGCCCATCGGGATCGAGCCCTCGCGGGTCAGCGCGTTGAAGGCCGCGGAACGGTCGTCGGGGGCGTACCCCTCGCTGTTCGACACGTCGCTGAGGTGCTCTTTGAACCACGCGTAGGTGTTGATCTTATTGTAGGTGACGCACGGAGACATCACCTCGACGATCGAGAAACCCTTGTGTTCGATCGCCATCTTGATCATCTGTACGAGATGCTTGGGCTGCGCTGAGAAGCCGCGCGCGAGGAACGACGCGCCGGCCGCCAGCGCAAGCGCCAGACCGTTGATCGGCGAATCGGGGTTTCCATCCGGACTGACCGACGCGACGTATCCCGTCGCGCTGGTCGGCGACGCCTGGCCTTTGGTGAGGCCGTACGTCTGGTTGTCCATCACGATGTAGGTGATGTCGGCGTTGCGCCGCACGGCGTGGACGAAATGCCCGGCGCCGATCGCGTAGCCGTCGCCGTCTCCGCCTGCCGCGATCACCGTGAGGTCGCGATTCGCCAGCTTGACCGCGGTCGCGACCGGCAGCGCGCGTCCGTGCACGCCGTGAAAGGCGTAGCTGTGCACGTAGCCCGAGATCTTCCCGGAGCAGCCGATCCCGGAGATGAACGCGACTTGGTGCGGCTGCTTGCCGAGTTCCGCCAACGCCGCTTTGAGCGCGGAGAGCACGCCGAAGTCGCCGCATCCGGGGCACCACCACGACGGCGTCGCGGTGGCGAAGTCTTTCGCGGTCATGGTCGCCATTTAATGGACCTCCAGCGCGGCGCCGGTCTGCGCGGTGCGTTGTATTGCTTCAATGATCTCGACCGGGCGGAACGGACGCCCGTCGTATTTGCGCACGCCGTGCAGTACGTCGAGCGGACCGACCACGGTGCGGATCAGGCGGTCGAGCTGTCCGGTGAAATTGTTCTCGACCACGAACACGTGCTGCGCGCCGTGAATGAAGACGCGAATCTCGTCTTCGGGGAACGGCCAGAGCGTCCGCAGCTGCAGGAAACGGACCGGAACGCCGGCTGCCGAGAGACGGTCGACCGCTTCGGCGATCGGCCCGGTGTTCGCGCCATACCCGATGATGCCGATGTCCGCGTCGGCGACGCCGTGCAGCACCGCGCGCGGCAGCTCGTCACGCATCGCGACCAGTTTGCCCATCCGTTTTTCCATCATCCGCGCGCGGTTGTGCGCGTTCTCGGTGATGACGCCCGCGTCGTTGTGTTCCGAACCGGCCGCCAGGTGCATCCCGCCTGGAACGCCTGGGATCACGCGCGGCGAGACACCGTCGTCGGTGAACGCGAAGCGCTTGTACTCGCCGAAGGTGACCTCACCGTCGTCGATCAGCTTGCCGCGATCGATTCGCACCGCGTCGATGTCGAACGGCCGCAGCGTCGCCTTGCTCTGGCACAGCGCCTGTTCGGTGAGCAGAAACACCGGCAGCTGCCAGCGCTCCGCGAGATTGAACGCGGCAACGGTGAGATCGAACGACTCGGTGATCGTCCCCGGCGCCAGCACGACGCGCGGAATCTCGCCGTGGCCCGAGTAGATCAGATGGTTGAGATTGCTCTGCTCGGTCTTCGTCGGCATCCCGGTCGAGGGACCGGTGCGCGCGCATTCCACGACGACGACCGGGATCTCCAGCACGCCGGCGAGGCCGATCGCTTCGGTCATCAGCGCCTGACCCGGCCCCGACGTCGCGGTCATCGCCCGCACGCCGGCGAACGCCGCGCCGAGCGTCATCGTGATCGCGGCCAGTTCGTCTTCCGCCTGCACGACGATGCCGCCGAACTTCGGGAGTTCCTTCGACATCCACTCGAGCACGTCGGTCGCCGGCGTGATCGGGTATCCCGCCATGAAGCGGCAGCCCGCGACCAGCGCACCGTACGCGATGGCGTCGTTGCCCATCATGATGAGCCGGTCGCCGTCGGTCTTCGCCTGCAGGCCGTGGCCGCTCGGACGATCGGCGAAATGCTCGCGCACGTACGCTTCGCCGGCTTCGATCGCGCGGATGTTCAGATCGACGACCTTCTCGCCTTTGCGTTTGTAGACGCCGGTGACGTCGTTGCGCACGATCTGGGGATCCATCCCGACCAGTGCGCCGAGCACGCCGATGCAGATCGTATTGCGCACGAGCTCGAGACCGATCTCCGTTTTGGCGATCTTGGCGAGCGGAATCTCGTACCAAGTGACGTCCTCGCGCCGCAACGCGCCGTCGACCACCTCGGAGGTGTTGTCGAAGATCACGAAACCGCCCGGCCGCATCTCGTCGATGTGCGCCTGCACCGCTTCGAGGTCGAACGCGACGAGCGCGTCCACCGCGTCGGCCATGCCGTAGTCTCTGCTCTCGCTTGCGCGGATCACGTAGTTCGTGTGGCCGCCGCGAATGCGCGAGGGGAAGTCCTTGTACGTGTAGACCTCGAGCCCCATGCGTTTGAAAACGCCCGCGATCAGATCGCCGGTAGTCAAACTGCCGTCACCGGCTTGACCTCCGAACATGACTTCGAGGCGGTTGACGATCACTTGCGGACCTCGCGATCCGGCGCCGCATTGGCGGGCGCCGCGGTACTAACTTTCCCGGTTCGCGGACAAACGTGCAACCAACCTGCAGGAGCTATGGTGCGACAGAAGTCGCAGCCAGCCTCGCGATCTCGATCGTCAGCGGCAAGCCGAGCGACTCGGCCGAGAGCACGAGATCGTACTGTCGGCTGTCGTAGGGGTCCGTGTTGAAGTAGTGCTGCTGGTAGCGCGCGCGCGCATCGTCGGATCGCTCGATGCGCTTGCGCGCTTCCTGGGCATCGATGGCGTAGCGCCGCGCGAGCTGCTCGATGCGCCACGCGCGGCTCGCGTGCAGCAGAATGGCAAGCACGGGCACACCAGCGGGCCGCCACCCAAGCATGCTGCGGCCGCCGTGTCCGATCACGACGACGTGTCCGCGGCCCGCGTGCTCCATCACGATCTCACGCACGGTCGCGATGATGATTTCGTCCGGCTGCTCCGCGGGCGCCACGAACCACAGCATCGCGCTGGACGCAGCGAGGTCCGCGATGAGGCGGTCGCCGACGCTCGGTGGTCGTTCCAGCCGCTCGGCCAGAAACTCCGGCGCGAAACCCGCGCGCGCGGAGAGTTCCGTGATGACCGAGCGCTCGTCGAGCAGCGTCGCGCCGATCGCGGACGCGACCGCTTCGCCGACCGTTCTGCCGCCCGCGCCGAGTTCGCGCGCGATACTGACGATCACTCTTCACCTCCTACGGCTGAAGCTTCGCTTCGACGGCCGCCCGCACGCCGCTCGTCTCGTCGTTCCAGGCCTCGACGAACAGGCGCAGGATGCCGCCGGTCAGGCCCCAGACCCGGCGACCCTCGTAATCGAGGATGTACGATTCGATAATGCGCTCGGCGATAGTGATCGCCCCCTTGCGAAGCGCCTCCGAGACGACGATCTCGAGCGGAACCGTGAACATCCCCGCCGTCTCGCTTCCGTCGATGGTGAACGGACCGGGCGCGATCACGGCGATGAACGGGGTGACGTCGAAGGTGTTGACCCGCTGGCTCACTTGCCGCAGCCGCCCGACGATCTGGACTCGTTCGGGGACGACGCCGACCTCCTCGCGCAGCTCGCGCAGCGCCGTGCGCTCGAGGTCGTCACCGTCTTGCGGGTCGACCCCGCCGCCGGGCAGGCCGATTTGGCCCGGGTGGTCGCGCAGGTGCGACGCGCGTTCGACGAACAGGATCCCGTGCGGCGGCGTCGCGATGATCGCGATCGCGACGGCAGCTCTACGGCGCGGCTTCACCGCGCTCTTCGTACTCGCCGCGAGGGTCCCGACCCCTTCATCAACGGCTCATCTGCCGGCGAAACGCAGGCGTCCGAGCGACCGTTGGCCGAGTATGGACACCGTGATGCCGCGTATCTTCGCGATCGCCACGCTCCTGGGAATCGCCTTCGGCGCGTCCGCCTCGGCGCAGCCGGCGCCGCACACTATGCGGCCGATCTGCTTGACGGACGTCGCCGTGCGAGCCGCCGAGCCGAGCGTGAGCGGCAACGTGCACCAAACGATCGTGACGGTCTCCCGCACCACCGGCTTCCCGTGTGCCGTCGCGAACTTCCCACAGGTCGTCCTGGTCAACGGCACCGCTCGTCCGGTGCCGTTGCCCGAGAGCCGGCTCTCGCTCGCCCAAAGCGCGACGATCGGCACCGCGGCCACCGCGACGTTCGTCCTGCGCTACGTCACCACGCCGGCACCGGCCGCCCCCGAGACCGCCGCGCCCGCCGCCGAACCCGGCTGCGCCCTCGCGTTCGCGATCAACGGCACGGTCGCGAAGGGACCGCCGGTCCTTGCGGCCCCGTGCGCGGCCCTTACGGAGATCGCGGTCTCCTCGTTTGCGCCCGGATCCTCGCCGCCGGACGACGCGCTCGCGAGTTCGCCGCCCCAGCCGCCGAAGGTGTCGTGCCGTCCGCAAGATCTCGAGCTGCGCGACGTCGGGCCGGACACCACGCCCGGGTCGGCGCGCGAGACGTACGCGATCCAGAACGTCGGCCTCGGCCCGTGCCGCCTCACCGGCGGCGTCGGCGCGGTGCTGCGCGACGCGAAAGGCGCGCCGATCCCGCTGCGCGTCGCGCCGCGAACGGCGATGGCGATGCTGCTTACGTTGCTGCGCGGTCACGACGCGTCGTTCGCCGTCGCGTACACCGTCGGCGGCCCGAACGGCGAACAGCGCTGCGTCACCGCCCACACGATCGCCGTGACGATTCCTGGAAATTCGACTCCGCTGGTCGCCGCGACGCGGGTCGCGCCCTGCCCGCCCGCGACCGGGCCGGGGCTGCGCATCTCCAACCTGCGGCTGGGTGTCCCGCTTCCCGAGCTGCCGCGCCCCTAGCGAAAAAAGTCTTTACCGCAGCGTCGCCTAAGTAACCCGGCGATGGAGCGCGGCGGTTCGTGATCACGTTTTTCCTGCACCGGCCGGTGTTCGCCTCGGTGTGCGCGCTCTTCATCATCCTGGCCGGTCTCGTGTCGATCCCGACCTTGCCGATCGCCCAGTTTCCGCAGGTCGCGCCGCCGGTCGTCACCGTTTCGGCGACGTACATCGGCGCGAACGCGCAGGCGGCTGAAGCGTCGGTCACGACGCCGCTCGAAGAAGCGATCAACGGCGTCGACGGACTGCGCTACATCAGCTCCACGACGACCAGCGACGGGACGAGCACGATCGTCTGCACGTTCTTCCTCGACCGCAACCTCGACAACGCCGCAAGCGACGTGCAGAACCAAGTCAACAACACCATCGGACGCCTGCCCGCGGAAGTGCGCGCGACCGGCGTGACCGTCACGAAGAACAACGGCTCGTTCGTGCTCGGCATGGGAATCGGCTCGACCGACAAGCGCTACGACCGCGTATTCCTCAGCAACTACGCGGCGCTGAACCTGGTCGACGTGCTCAAGCGCATTCGCGGCGTCAATGACGTGCGCATCTTCGGCGAACGGCGCTACGCGATGCGCCTGTGGCTGGACCCCGTGCGCCTCAACCAGAGCCGGCTGACCGCGAGCGACGTCGTCACGGCCCTCTCCGCCCAGAACGTCCAGGTACCGGCCGGCGCCATCGGATCGGCGCCGATCCGCACCGATCAGCCGTATCAGATCTCGATCCGGGCGCTCGGACGTCTGCACGACCCCGCTGAGTTCGGCAAGCTGATCCTGCGCGCGAACCCCGACGGCGGCTTCGTGCGCCTCCGCGACGTCGGCCGGGTCGATCTCGGCGCCGAGAGCTACGCGCAGGATCTGCGCCTGAGCGGAGCCGACGCGGTCGGGGTCGGGATCCTGACGCTGCCGAGCGCCAACGCGCTGCAGGTCGAGCACGACGTGCTCGAGACGATGAACCGCCTCTCCCAGCGTTTCCCGCACGGCGTCTACTTCAAGGTCGGGTTCGACGCGGCGCCGTTCGTGTCGGAATCGATCCGCGAAGTCCTCAAGACGCTGCTGATCTCCGTGATCCTGGTCGTCATCGTCGTCTTCTTGTTCCTACAGAACTGGCGAACGACGCTGGTCCCGGCGATCACGATCCCCGTCTCGCTGATCGGGACGTTCGCCCTGATGAAGGCGCTGGGCTTCTCGATCAACACGCTCACCCTGTTCGGAATCACGCTGGCGACCGGGCTCGTCGTCGACGACGCGATCGTCGTCATCGAAAACATCGCGCGCTTCATCCACGACAAGGGGATGAGCCCGATCGACGGTGCCGCCGCCGCGATGAAAGAGATCGTCGGCGCCGTCGTCGCGAGCTCGCTCGTTCTGCTCGCCGTCTTCATCCCGGTCGCGTTCTTCGCCGGAACGACGGGGCAATTGTACAAGCAGTTCGCGCTGACGATCGCGTGCTCGATCACGATCTCGCTGTTCACCGCGCTCACGCTGACGCCGGCGCTCTCGGCCCTGCTGATCGAGCGCGAGGAAAAGCAGCACGGCGGCTTCTTCCGCGGCGTGAACCGTCTGATCGACGCGACCAAGAGCGGCTATCACGCCGTCGTCCCGCAGCTCATCCGCTTCCGCGTCCTCGTGCTCGGGCTCTTCGCGGCCGGCCTCGCCGCGACGTATTTCGCATACGTGGGAATCCCAACCGGCTTCCTCCCCGACGAAGATCTGGGCTACTTCTACATCACGGTGCAGCTGCCCGAAGGGGCGTCGCTCGCCGACACGGAGCGCGTCACGCGGCGCATCGAAGGGATCCTCGACACCGTCCCCGAGATCGCCATCAGCTTCGAACCGAACGGCACGCAATTCGGCGTGAACTCGCCGAATCGGGCGATGATGTTCGTCTCGCTCAAGCCGTGGGACGAACGCAAGTCGACCGCGCAATCGGCGGGCGGCGTCATCTCGCGCATCCGGCCCCGGCTCGGCGCGATCCGCGAGGCGACGGTCCGGGCCTTCAACCCGCCGGCGATCCGCGGAATCGGCAACCTGGCGGGATTCCAGTTCGAGCTCCAGGACGCCGGCGACGCGGGCATCCCGGCGTTGTTCAAGACCGGCAACCAGCTGATGGCGACCGCGCGGCGCGACCCGGTCTTGAGCAACATGCTCATGACGTTCCGCAACGACAGCCCGCAGCTCGTCGTCGACATCGATCGCGAAAAGATTGCGTCGCTGGGGATTCCGATCTCCGACGTGTTCTCCGCGATGCAGATCTACCTGGGCTCGCAGTACGTCAACGACTTCGACTTCCTCAACCGGTCCTATCGCGTCTACGTGCAGGCCGATACGCCGTTCCGCGACCGGCTGACGGCCCTCGACCGCATCTACGTGCGCGCGAACGCCGCGGGGCCGCAGCTCGCCGCGACGATTCCGCTCTCGAACCTGGTGCATACGCACGTCGACCAGGTCGCACCGCTCATCACGCACTACAACCTGTTCCGGTCGATCGAGATCAACGGCGTCCCCGGCGCGGGTTACGGTTCGGGCCAGGCGCTGACCGAGATGACGTCGCTCGCGAGCAGGTTGCCGGCCGGCATGACCTACGAGTGGACCGGAATCTCGCTGGAACAGATCGAGTTCGGCAGCCAGGCGCTGGTGATCTTCGGACTGGGCCTGCTGTGCGTGTTCCTCGTGCTCGCGGCAAACTACGAGAACTACTGGGATCCGGCGATCATTTTGGTCTCCGTTCCGCTCGCGATCCTCGGCGCGATCCTCGCGCTCGCGATGCGCGGCCTGCCGAGCGATCTATACGCGCAGGTCGGCTATCTGATGCTGATCGCGCTGGCCAGCAAGAACGCGATCTTGATCGTCGAGTTCGCGAACCAGCGGCAGCGCAGCGGGCTCTCCGCCGCCGCCGCGGTCGCCGAAGCCGCCCAGACGCGGCTGCGGCCGATCTTGATGACGTCGCTCGCGTTCATCCTCGCGACGGTCCCGCTCGTGTTCGCATCCGGTGCGGGTGCCGCCAGCCGCGTCTCGCTCGGCACCGCCGTGTTCGGCGGGATGATCCTCTCGACGGTGCTCAACCTGTTCGTCGTGCCGGTCGTGTACGTCGCGCTCGCGGGCCTGCGCGAGCAGCTCGCGCGCCGGCGCAAACCGAAGGCGGCGTACGCGAACGGACACGCGCCGGGGACCGTTCCCGTCTCCGTCGTGCGCACGCCGGCCGGCGAGATCGTCCTGCACTTCGCGGACGGCAGCGAACCCGTTACGCTCTCACTTCCCGACGCGTAGCCGAAGAACGTCTGCTCGCTAGCCTCGAACTGAACGGCGAGGTTCGGCACGAAACGATGCGGCCATGAAGCGCAAGCGCCGCCGCAAAGGACGCCGCTCGCCGGTCCCTGCGCTCGCCTTGGTGTTCGTTGCGATCGGCATCATCGCCGCGCTCGCCGCGCGCACGATGCGCGACACCGCGCACATCGAGCGAGCGACGTCGCGAACGCATCGAGTCGCCGTGATCGCGACTGCAACGCCGATCCCGGCCGCCGCGGCACCGGAAGCCGCGTCTCCCGAACCGGCGGCGTCGCCGGAAGCATCGGCGTCGCCGCAACCGCTCGCCGCGCCGCCGGCGAGTGCACGGCTTGCGCTCATCATCGACGATTGCGGTCAGTGGCCCGAGACGGAGCGCGGCTTCATCGCGCTGCCCGTCGCCCTGACGCTTTCGGTGCTGCCGCGGGTGCGCTACAGCGGCGAGATCGCGCGCAGCGCGCATGCCGCCGGGAAAGGCGTGATGCTGCATCTGCCGATGGAACCGCGCTCGGGGGTCGATCCAGGCCCGGGGCGGATCACGACGGCGATGGACGACGCGGCGATCGCCGCGCAGGTCAGCGCCGACATCGCCGACGTTCCGCTGGCCACCGGCGTGAACAACCACGAGGGCAGCCGGGCGACCTCCGACGATCGCGTCATGCGCGACATCGCGGCAGTGCTCGCCGAACACCATCTCTTCTTCATCGACTC
>JAQBPM010000327.1 GCA_028287525.1 Vulcanimicrobiota bacterium
TATGGCACGATTCAGAGCGAGGGACGGCACGCACTTCTTGAAACGATGCGCCCCGAGCAGCGCACGCGCTCCGGCTCCGCTTCCGCACTGCTGCGCCCCGCCGATAGCCGGACGGGTCCCCGGGCGGAGTCGCTCACGTCCTGTTCGCTACCTCGGCAAAGAGCTTGAAGCGGCTCGTCGTGGAGGCGTGGCTCGCCCGCGCACCGGAGCGATCGGTACGCGAATATCTCGCAAGCTCACCGCAATTTACGCGCGACGCGCTTTCCTAGCGCGAGCACGATTCGACGGTTCTGCGCGTCGTCGGGCGACGCGAGGGAGAGCATCAGCGTGCTCTTGCCGCGGCGAATCGCCAGCGTCGCGTATCGCTTGGAGTAGACGGCCTCGTCGCCGATACCGTGCACGGTCTCGAGCGCACCGTAGCCGGCACGAATCGATGACATCTGTCGTGCGCCCTCAACTGGGAAGAGCGCGGCTTTGATCGTGCCCTTGGATGTCAGGATGTAGCACTCGGAGGCCGGGTCGTTCGGGTACGCGTGCGGCCGCACCGGGCCTGTCGGTGGGCCGCCGGTCGAGGCGACGACGTCGGCCGGGCCGATGAGGGCGCAGGCATTCGCGCGCGCCGTTGCGGTCGCACAAAGCGGTGTAACGGCGACGAACGCGGCGGCGAGTGCGAGGGCAGTGATCGTCTTCATGCTCGCATGCTAAGCGAGAAGGCGTCCACAAACCGTCCATCGCGCCGGACCGCGAGACTGCACCATCTCGCGCAGCAGGTCGATGTTTGGCCCCTTCTCAGCGAGGTCGGCGAATGCCATACTGATTTCGGTCACGGAGTCCGGGGCCGCTACGCTATCAAGGTAGCGACCACCCTTAACGCACGTCGTAGGACACGACACAAGGCGGTAGCCGTTGGCGACGTATTCTCATTCCGGCGCGACAAGACCACCGTCCGGCTCGCAAGTGGAGGTGGTGCGGCAAGATCCGGAGTCCGTTCTCTATAGGGGCCTAAAACCCGACGGAGCTCCGGCTCTCTGGTTAGCCCTTGCCTCTGAACATCCGGGATCGGAAAGCCTTGGGCGGCTCGAACACGAGCACCGGTTGAAGGACGAACTCGCGGCGGAATGGGCGGTTCAACCTTTGCAAATCCTGTATCAGGATGGCCGGCCGATGCTGCTGCTCGCCGACCCGGGTGGTGAGTTCTTGGATCGCCTGCTCGGGCAGCCGATGGAGCTGACGCAATTCCTGCACATTGCCATCGCTCTCTCGGGCGCGCTCGCGCGCTTGCACGCGTGTGGTCTCATTCACAAAGACGTAAAGCCGGCCAACATCCTTTTCGAGCCGAAGAGCGGCGCCGTGCGGCTGATGGGCTTCGGCATCGCCTCCCGCCTGCCGCGCGAGCGCCAAGCGCCCTCTCCGCCGGAGTTCATCGCGGGAACGCTGGCTTACATGGCCCCCGAGCAGACGGGGCGCATGAACCGCTCCATCGATGCCCGCAGCGACCTCTATTCGCTTGGCGTCACGCTCTACGAGATGGCGACCGGCGTGCTGCCGTTTGCAGCCGCCGATCCCTTGGAGTGGGTCCACTGCCACATTGCGCGTCAGCCGGTACCGCCCCGCGAGCGCGTGAAAAGCATCCCCGAGCCGGTCTCGGCGATCATCATGAAGCTGCTCGCAAAGACCGCCGAGGAGCGTTATCAGACCGGCGCGGGGGCTCAAGCAGATCTGCGGCGTTGTCTCTCGGAACGAGAGGCCGGAGCAGCCATCGCGCCGTTTCCGCTGGGGACGCACGATGTGTCAGATCGACTCCGCATTCCCGAGCGGCTGTACGGGCGCGAGCGCGAGTTCGGGACTCTGCTCGGCGCCTTCGAGCGGGTTGTCGAGGGCGGTGTATCCGAGCTGGTGTTGGTGTCCGGTTATTCCGGGATCGGCAAGTCCGCGGTGGTGAACGAACTGCACAAGGCGCTGGTCCCACCGCGCGGCCTGTTCGCGGCCGGTAAGTTCGACCAATACAAACGAAACGTGCCGTACGCCACCCTTTCGCAAGCCTTTCAGACGCTCGTCCGCCAAATTCTGTGTAAGAGCGAGGAAGAGGTCAGCCAATGGCGGGACGCTCTGCGCGAGGCGCTGGGAGTCAACGGCCAGCTTATCGTGAATCTCATTCCCGAGCTCGAGCTGGTCATCGAGAAACAACCGCTGGTTGCAGATCTTCCTCCGCAGGACGCGCAGCGGCGCTTCCAGAGGGTATTCCGGCAGTTCCTCGGCGTGTTCGCTCGGCCGGAGCATCCGTTAGCACTGTTCCTCGACGATCTGCAATGGCTGGACGCGGCGACTCTGGCCCTCATGGAGGACCTACTCACCCACGCTGACGTTCGACATCTGCTTCTCGTCGGAGCCTACCGAGACAACGAGGTCAGTCCTTCGCACCCGCTGATGCGGACACTCGAGGCGATCCACAAGTCCGGCGCGCGCGTACAGGAAATCGTGCTGTCTCCTCTTGCTCTCGACGATGTGAGCCGACTCGTTGCCGATGCCCTACACAGCCAGCGGGCCCAACCTCTGGCAGAGCTGGTTTATGAGAAGACCGGCGGCAATCCGTTCTTCACGATTCAGTTCTTGACGGCGCTTGCCGAGGAACATCTGCTCGCATTCGATGTAGACGCGGCGACCTGGATGTGGGACCTCGCCCGGATCCGCGGCAAGGGCTACAGCGATAATGTCGTCGAGCTCATGATCGGGAAGCTCAAGCGCTTGCCCTCCAACACCCAGGAAGCATTAAAACTGCTCGCGTGTTTGGGGAACGTCGCCGAGATCGCCACCCTGACCATGATTCGAGATCAGTCAGAAGAGGCGCTCCATACAGCGCTCTGGGACGCCGCCCGCACCGGGCTGATGTTTCGCGTGGACGGCACATATACGTTCCTTCACGATCGCGTTCAGGAGGCAGCGTATGCGCTTATTCCTGACGGCGAGCGGACCGTGGCCCATCTTGCAATCGGCAGACTCCTCGTCTCGCGCACCGCGCCGGAAGAGCTCGAAGAGAAGCTCTTCGAGATCGTGAATCAGTTCAATCGCGGTGCGGCTCTGCTGATCGACCGGGATGAAAAAACGCAGGTGGCAACGCTCGACTTGCGTGCCGGGCGAAAGGCGAAGGCGTCGGCGGCCTATGCGTCTGCGTGCGTCTATCTGGCGGCCGGTATGGCCCTGCTCGACGAGAGCCACTGGAGAAGTCAGTACGACCTCATGTTCGGCCTATGGCTCGAACGCGCGGATTGCGAGTTTCTGAACAGTAACTTCGACGAAGCTGAAAGACTCATCTCAGAACTGCTCGCCAGGAGTGCATCCAAAGTCGACCAGGCCGCCGCGTACCGCGTTAAGGTCGACCTCCACGTCGTGAAGTCGGAAAACGCCCAGGCGGTCAACAGCGCTCTCGAGTGCCTGCGCCTCTTCGGCATTGAGATGTCTGCGCACCCCACGCCCCAACAGGTTCGGGCTGAATACGAAAACGTCTGGAAGAACCTCGATGAGCGATCGATTGAGAGCCTGATCGACCTGCCGCTGATGACGGATCGAGAGATGCAGGCCGCAATGCGCACGCTCACGCTCCTCTACCCACCGGCCCTCTTCACAGACATCAACCTGGTCTACCTGCATCTTTGCCACATGGTGAACGTGAGCCTGAAGTATGGAACAACCGACGCTTCCACACCCGGTTTTTCCTGGTTCGGAACGATCCTCGGTCAACGGTTCCACCGCTATACAGATGGTTACCGTTTTGGAAAACTCGCCTGCGAACTAGTCGAGAAGCGCGACTTCCTCGCCTATAAGGCGAAGACGTACTTCTCAATGGAGATGGTCGTCCTTTGGACGCAGCCGGTCACGACCGCTCTACAGTACATCCGGCAAGCATTTCGTGCCGGGGTCGAGACTGGGGATCTTGCCGTCGCCTGTTACAGCTGCAATCACACCATCACCGATCTCCTCTTGCGAGGAGACCCACTCGACGAAGTGTGGCGCGAGACCGAGCGCGGCCTCAATTTTGTGCGCAAAGCCAACTTTCGCGACGTTGCAGACGTCATTGTGAGCCAACAACGCTTTATTCAAAACATGCGGGGAGAAACGACGGCCTTCTCCACCTTCAGCGATGCAGAGTTTCAGGAGGAGACCTTCGAGGCGGACCTGGGCGATGACCGGATGAGCACGATGGTCTGCTGGTACTGGGTTATCAAGCTGCAGGCGCGATTCTTCTCCGGCAACTATGATGCGGCCATCGCGGCGGCCGAGAAGGCGAAAGCGTTGCTCTGGTCCTCCGACTCCCACATTCAATTGCTCGACTACAACTTCTACAGCGCACTCGCAATCGCAGCGGTCTACAATACCGGCCCGCTCGATCGACAGCCTGAGTGGCTCGAACAACTGAGAGCGCACGCGGACCAACTACGAGAATGGGCGGAGAACTGCTCGGCAACGTTTCCTGACAAGCATGCTTTGGTGGCGGCAGAGATCGCTCGCATCGAAGGGCGGGACCTTGATGCGATGCACCTCTACGAACGAGCAATCGGGTTGGCGCGCGAGCAAGGGTTCGTCCAGAACGAAGGATTAGCTCACGAATTGGCCGCGCGGTTCTATGCGGCGCGTGGATTCGAGGTCTTTGCCCACACGTACTTGCGGAACGCGCGCTACTGCTATCTTCGCTGGGGTGCTGCAGGCAAGGTCCGACAGCTCAATCAGCTCTATCCCCACCTCAGGGGTGAGGAGTCGGTGCCCGGGCCGACGAGCACGATCGGGGCATCGGTCGAACAGCTGGATCTCGCTACCGTTATGAAAGTTTCGCAAGCAGTTTCGGGTGAGATCGTCCTGGAGAAACTCATCGACACGCTCATGCGCACAGCGATCGAGCACGCGGGTGCGGAGCGAGGCCTGTTGATTCTTCCGCGAAGCGATGAGCTGCGGATAACGGCAGAAGCCACGACCGGCAGCGACGAAGTCGTCGTGCGTCTGCAAGAAGAGTCCGTGGCCGCAGTGCCGGAGTCGATCGTCCATTATGTCGCGCGGACTCAGCAGAGCGTTATTCTCGACGATGCCTCAGCCGAGAACCCGTTTTCCGGAGATACGTACATCGGTCAGCGTCACGCCCGTTCCATTCTCTGCTTGCCTTTGGTCAATCAATCCAAACTGATCGGCGTGCTCTACCTCGAAAACAACCTGACCCCGCACGTCTTCACTCCAACCCGAACCGCGGTGCTGAAACTGCTTGCATCGCAGGCCGCGATCTCGCTGGAAAATACACGTCTTTACGGCGATCTCCAGCAGCGCGAAGCCAAGATCCGGCGCTTGGTCGACGCCAATATCATTGGAGTCTTCATGTTCAACACCGACGGCGAGATTCTCGAGGCCAATGAGGCGCTTCTCGCCATGGTGGGATTCAGTCGCGAAGAGGTCGTCTCAGGCCGCGTGCGGTTTACGGAGCTGACGCCCCCGGAATGGCAAGAACGCCACGGACAGGCTTTGGCAGAGCTAAGAACGACCGGGACCACAAAACCATACGAAAAGGAGTACTTCCGGAAAGACGGCAGCCGCGTACCCGTCCTGGTCGGCGCCGCGATGCTCGAAGGGAGTGGGGTCGAGGGCGTCGCTTTCGTGCTCGATTTGAGCGAACAAAAGCGCGCCGAGGAGGCCCTGCGGGAGGCTCAAGCGGAAGTCACCCGTACAGCACGGCTGACGATGATGGGTGAACTCACCGCCTCAATCGCTCACGAGATCAATCAGCCCATCGCCGCGATCGTGATGAACGGCTCTGCTGGGTTGCGCTGGTTGAATAAGGACGAACCCGACGTCGAGGAGGCGCGGAGCGCGCTCACGCGCTTGGTGAACGAGGGCAAGCGTGCGGGGAACGTCATCCGGGGCCTGCGAGCACTGGTCAAGAAATCCGTGCCGGAGATGGCGACATTCGACATCAATGATGCCATCCAAGAGATTCTCGCACTGAACCGCAGCGACTTGCTGCGGCAACAGGTATCGGTTCACGCCGATCTCTTCTCCGATCAAACGTTCGTCAGGGGGGATCGGGTCCAGCTCCAGCAAGTGGTGCTCAACCTCATCAAGAACGCCGCTGAAGCGATGAGTGCGATCACCGATCGCGCGAAGATGCTGAAAATCAGCGGGCAGATCACCGAATCGGGTGAAGCCCTCATTTTGATTGAAGACACCGGACCCGGGCTCGATCCCGTGACCGCGGACCGCATCTTCGAACGCTTCTTCACCACCAAGCCGACCGGAATGGGCATGGGACTCTCGATCTCCCGTTCCATCATCGAGTCTCACGGCGGACGGCTCTGGGCCAGCGCGCGCTCGCCCCACGGCACCGCCTTCCACTTCACCATACCGACCGCCGACCGGTAGGCGCAAGCCGTCGATGTTACGGAAAGCTGCCTGCGTCGACGAGGTACGCACGCTCGCGGGCGAGTACGCCAAGCCCGTCGGGCCGACGGTGATGGTCGATCGAGCGCGTTGGAACGGGCAAACCGGCGCGCAAAGTAATGGGTGTCCCGAAAGCCGACAGCTTCGGCGACCGCTGCCACCGGCTCGTCGGTCGCCAAGAGACGCTTGCGTGCCGCGAGCAGCCGGCGTTCGATGATCCACGACGTCACGGGACGACCCGTCTCCTTGCGCACGAGTGACGTGAGGTGGCACGGGGAATAATTGAAGGCCCGGGCGACATCCGCGAGGCTGATCGCGTCGGTAGTTCTCTTCGATGAATTCGATCACTCGCTCCACCAAGGAGCTACGCGTCATAGGGCTCATCATTTCATGCCGTCGCCTTCTCGCTTGGCGCAACGCGATTCGAACGCGTCCCGGCGGCTTGACCAGTTGCAAACGCGGTCCCCATTACGCGTATCGACGCAACCGGCGTACTGATCGCCGTCCGCCGTTCGGCCGGCGGAGAAGAGATTCACTTCTTACACTTTTTACGCTTTCCATGGCGGGAGCGTAGCGCCCGCGGAACTGGTGTGCCACCCCTGGCGCAAAGGGCCCATTCGCAGTGGGTGGATACGCCGGCAGGCGCCGCCGGAGTACCGTCCTCGTGGACGCATTGAGTGCGTCTCGTAGAACCGCACGACGTCGATCGGCGTACAGAGTTCAAGAATTTCGATTAGGGCACCGGAGATCAACGTGACGAACATCTTCCTGTTTGCGATCGCAGCGATGTCGCTTGCGGCGGTGCAGCCGGTCCTTGCTCAGGACTTGACAGCTTCCGACCAACCGGTGCGCATTCTCGCCTGCAAGCTGCTCACGACCCACGCCGGCGGCGGTACCGTGCAGATTGCGTTCGTCAATCGTTCCGTGCAGACGGCAACCGAAGTCACCTTCCTGGTCGGCGCCCAACCGATCAGCTTTCGCGGCCAGTTCTTGAACGGCAAACCTGTCGGGCACACCTTCGGGCCGTACGATGCGGTTGGCGGCCACGATATATGCGCGGTGTCGTCAGTGACGTTCGACGACGGCCGGATGTGGCAGAGGTTATAGGGCCGTTAACATCATCCGCACGAACTTGGCGGGCCGGCGCTCGTAGCAGCGCACCAGATGGACGACACGCGTGATATTACAGAAAGCTGCCTACTTCGACGAGGTACGCACGCTCGCGGGCGAGTACGCGAAGCCCGTCGGGCCGACGGTGATGCTCGATGGAGCGCTCCCAAATCGTCGATTCGTAGCCGTTGAGAACTTG
>JAQBPM010000364.1 GCA_028287525.1 Vulcanimicrobiota bacterium
TGCGCCGCGCGGCGCGCCGCTGCACTTTATAACGTTCGAACTCTTCCGGATCGACCAGGTCGCGACGACGGTGAGGCATCTACGGCATCTCGTCGTCTGTCGCTGACGGATTTACCCTTGGCGGCCGGCTAGTGTCGGCGCTCGTGGCCCCACCGCTCTAAGGCGGCCAGCGGACCCGCTTGCGCGGGGTCCGCCTATCTCTACGAGAAGCCCCTGAGCGGACCCGTACGCAGAACGCTCCTCGTCGACGGAAATCATGGACGGAACTCGGCTACGGCTGCTCGCGCCGGGCGGTCACCGCGTTGTCTTCGGGTCGTAGTTGGGCCTGGCTGGGATGCGTTGAGCGCCGATCACCGCGCTCGCGGCCGCGGCGTCGGGCTCGGAGCATGCGCCGAGCGCCTCCGCGCCGCTCACGTCGGCCGCGATGTCGTACAGGAGACCGGTCTTGGCAAAGCGCTTCGAGTCAACGAGCGCTCCAGCATAGACGTCGCCCTGGCATTGATGGTCGCACGCGCGCCAGGTCGACGGACGGAGCTTGGCCGCGTCGAAGCGATGGTCGGCAAACGCGTCCACGATCGCATCGGCGCGCGTGGTGCCCGCGGCGTTCATGCGGTCGATGAGCTGCGAGGCGGCGATGTAGCCGAGATAGTGCCGCTGACTGATCGGTCCGCGGATCGAGCTCGAGAGTTTGCGCGCGAGCTTTTGCGCGGAGTCGGAGACGGCCGGCGACCACATGATCCCGAATGTGGCGCCCGCCAAGGCATCCAGCGGGAGGATGTCGTGGTAGTAGTCCTCCATGTTGAGCGCGCCGACGTGCATCCGCTTCTGAAGGCCGAATTGAACCATCTGCTTGCAGATCGCCGCTGCCGCGACGCCGCCGTGGCAGATCATCAAAATGTCGGCGTCCGAGTTGCGTACTTTGGTGAGCTCGGAGGAGAAGTCGGTCGCCGTGAGTGGGAAAACGTCGTGACCCGACTCGCTGCCCCCGGCGCTTTTCAAGATCGTCGAGAGCCGCGCGTAGCCATCTTTCCCGAATGCGAAGTCGGCCTGGAGGAAGTACCATTTCTTGCCGAGCGCGAGCAGCCGCCGTGAAAGGGCGCTCGTCATCATGCGAACGTTCGGTACCATGCGATACATGACGCGGTTCGCGTTCTTGCCGGTGATCGACGTGTCCTGAGGCTGGACGCATAAGACGAAGACGCCGGTCTGTTCGGCGATCGGTCCGACGCCGAGCGCTGTTCCGGAGAGCGTGCCGATCATGATCGCGTCGACCTTGTCTTGTTCGATCAACCGCCGGGCCGCGGTCACGCCTTCCGCCGGGCGCGCGGTGTCGTCCGCTATGACGACCTCGTAGCGGATCGGACCGCGCTTGTTCGCCTCGTCGAGCGCAGCCCGGACCCCCGCGGACTGCCGTTGGGCGACGTCGGCAAACGGACCGCTCATCGACTCGATGTAGCCGATCTTGACGACGGTCGGCGACGCCGCTCGGGTTGCTGAGGGAGCGAACGCGACGCCGGCGGCGATGCCGCCGAGGAATGTGCCACGGGTCGGATGCGGCATGGAAAAGGTGCCCTCCAAGATCGACGCTAATGGTACGGCAGAGATTTTTTCCACTATAATATCGATTTTCCCCTAGCCTGCCGATTGGGCGGCCGGGACGGGAGGGTCAGGCGTGATCGAGCACTCGAAGCCGCTCATCCTCGACGACGAGCAGCGCCACGTGTTCCGGGTCCATCGCTCGACGATGGTGTCGCCCGATATCGCCGCGGCCGAGCGCGACCGCATCTTCCAGCGCTGCTGGCTGTACCTCGGTCACGAGTCGGAAGTGCGAGCACCGGGAGATTTCGTGCGGCGCACGATCGCGGGCCAGCCGCTCATTCTCGTCCGCGGCAAAGACGCCGTCGTGCGGAGTTTCTTCAACACGTGCCCGCACCGCGGCGCGACGATCTGCCGGCAGGACGCCGGCAACGCCAAGGCCTTTCAGTGCTTCTATCACGCCTGGACATTCGGTCTCGACGGCGCGCTGATCGGACTCCCGGACGATGCTGGCTACGGCGACGGCTTCGACCGCGGCGAGATGGGGCTCGCGCCGGTGCCGCGCTGCGAATCGTACCGCGGCTTCGTCTTCGTGTGTTTCGACGCGAACGTCGTGTCGCTCGTCGGCTATCTCGCGCGCGCCAAAGACTATCTCGATCTCATCGTCGATGCCGCCGACGGCGCCGCTGAAGTAATCGGCGGTGCGCACGACTACGCGCTCAACGCGAACTGGAAGCTGCTGTGCGAGAACAGCATCGACGGCTACCACGGCCTGCCCGTTCACGAAACGTATTTCAAGTATCTCACCCGCATCGAAAAGCGCGCCGCCGAGGAAACCGGCGTCGGGGTCGTGTCCGTCAAGGGCGTCTTCGGCGGCGCAATCGATCTCGGCAATGGTCATTCGGTGATCGAGTACGAGGCGCCGTGGGGACGCCCGATCGCGAAGTGGTCGCCATTGTTCGGGCTCGCCGCGCAGCCGGAGATCGAAGCGATCCGCGCGCGGCTGCGTGAGAAGCACGGCGAGCAGCGCGCGCGCCAAATGGTCGACATGAACCGCAACATGCTCATCTTCCCGAACCTGGTCGTGAACGATATCATGGCGGTCGTCATCCGCACGATTTGGCCGGTCGATGCGACGCGGATGTGCGTCCGCTCATGGCAGCTGGCGCCGGCTTCGGAGACCGAAGGGCCGCGCGAACGCAGGCTCGAGGCCTTCCTTACGTTCCTCGGACCCGGCGGCTTCGCCACCCCGGACGACGTCGAGGCGTTGGAGTCGTGCCAGGCGGGGTTCGCGTGTCAGGGCATCGAGTGGAACGACATCTCGCGCGGGATGAATCGCGAGCCGCTGACGGTTGATGAGCTGCAGATCCGGACGTTCTGGCGCCGGTGGGCGCAGATGATGACCGTCCGCGACACCGTCCCGGCGTGAACCGTGCGGGACGCCTGGACGGCCGCGTCGCGATCGTGACGGGTGCCGGTACCGGGATCGGCCGGGCGATCGCACTTCGTTTTGCGGACGAAGGCGCGGCCGTCGTGATCGCCGGCAACGAAGGGCCGCCGATCGCCGAACTCGCCGCGCGACTGCAAATGTCGGGTGCGCGGGCGGCGTCGTTCGTCGCCGATCTCAGTGCCCGCGGCAACGCCGAACGCCTCCGCGATGCAGCGCTCCAGGCGTTCGGTCAGATCGATATTCTGGTGAACAACGCGGGCGGGGGCGTCATCTTGCCGTCGCTGTCGCATACGGAAGAGACGCTCCAGCGGACGATTGCGAACAACCTCTGGACGGCGCTGCGCTGCACGCTGGCCTGCATCCCGCCGATGCGCGAGCGGCACTACGGGCGGGTCGTGAACATCGGCGCCGACTCGGTCCGCAACGGGCTCGACGACCACGCGGTGTACAACGCGGCCAAAGGCGGCGTCCATGCGATGGCGGCCGGCTTCGCGCGCGAGTTCGCAACCGTTGGGCTCACGTTCAACACCGTCGCTCCCTCGTACGTCGACACGGGGACGCCCGAACGCGCCGTGCCGGTCGCCGACGCCGAATTCGCGCGCGTTTTGCAGCGCGCGACGTCCGTGATCCCGATGGGGCGTCCCGGCCGACCGGCCGAGGTCGCGGCCGCCGTCCTCTTCCTTGCCTCCGAAGAGAGTTCGTTCGTGACCGGCCAGGTGCTGTCGGTCAACGGCGGTTCAACGATGGGTTGACACCGGGCGGCCACGGGAGCAGTATAAATCTATATATTTCTGAGCCACACCGATTTTTCTAGAGGAGGCTTATGCATACCGCTCCGACGCTCGAGGCCGGCGACTTCATCGACGCCGGCGGCCACCGGACGCACTACCACGAAGCCGGCTCCGGCGAGACGGTCGTCTTCATTCATGGCTCCGGCCCGGGCGTCACCGGCTGGGCCAACTGGCGCAACGCGCTGCCGGTGTTCGCGAAGCACTTCCACGTGCTCGCGCCCGACGTGCTCGGCTTCGGCTTCAGCGCTCGTCCCGAGGGCGTGAAGTACGGTCGCGACTTTTGGGTCGATCACCTGATCGGGTTCCTTCAGGCCAAGGGCGTCGAGCGGTGCCATCTGGTCGGCAACTCTTTAGGTGGGGCGCTCTCGCTGGCGCTCGCGGCGCGTGAACCGAAGATGGTGGACCGCATCGTGCTCATGGGCGCGGCCGGCGTTACGTTCCCCGTCACGCGCGGCCTCGAGGCGGTCTGGGGCTACGAACCGAGTTTCGAGGCGATGCGCGAGCTGATCGCGGAACACTTCGCCTACGACCGGTCGCTGGCGACCGACGACCTTGTGCAGATGCGCTACGAGGCGAGCAAACAGCCCGGCTTCCAAGAATCGTATCGCAGCATGTTCCCAGCGCCGTATCAGCGCCACCTCGACGCGCTGGCGACCCCGGACGACGCGATCGCCGCGATTGTTTCGCCGACGCTCGTGATCCACGGACGTGAAGACAAGGTCGTTCCGCTCGCGACGAGCCTGCGTCTGTTCGAGCTGCTGCCCAACGCGGATCTGCACGTCTTCGGCAAATGCGGTCATTGGACGATGATCGAAAAGCGCGATGAGTTCAACGCGCTCGTGCTGCAATTTCTCGGCGCAAGCGTCGCCGTCTAAGGAGTGCCCGATGGGTGACGTGTTCGGCTTCGGCGTCTCGCACTATCCCCCGTTCGCGCAGACCGACGAGTACATGTCGGGATTACTGAAATACACGCTCGCCGATCCCGATATCCCCGCCGACGCTAAGCGGCCCGAGAACTGGCCCGAAGCGATGCGCGGCGAATGGAGCGACGACGACGGTGCCGCCGCGGCGGCCCGTCATCGTGCTCAGCTCGAGCACGGTTTTCGCCGGGCGCGCGCCGCGCTCGACGCGTTCGCGCCCGATTTCGTGCTGATCTGGGGTGACGATCAGTACGAAAACTTCCGCGAGGACGTGATCCCGCCGTTTTGCGTGTTCGCGTACGAGTCGCTAGAGCTGCGGCCGTGGGAACACGTCCCGGCGCCGCTCGCCGGACGTCCGAACGTGTGGGGCGAGACGCCCGAGACGACTCGGCTCGTGCGCGGTGCGCCCGGCCCGGCGAAGGAGCTCGTCGCCGCGCTGATCGAGGACGACTTCGACATCGCGTACGCCTACGAGCCACTCCACTTCAAAGGGTTGCCGCACGCGTTTCTCAACGCCGTCCTCTATCTCGACACCGATCGCTCCGGCTTCCCGTATCCGATCGTCCCGTTCCAGGTGAACTGTTACGGGCGCCGCGTCATCAGTTACCGCGGTTCGCTGAGCCGCTTTGCCGACGCCGGTCGCGCCGCCGATCCGCCCTCGCCCTCACCCAAGCGTTGCTTCGATCTGGGCCGTGCAATCGCGCGCGCATTCGCTCGAAGCCCGTACCGCGTCGCGCTCTGCGCGTCGTCGAGCTGGTCGCACGCGTTTCTGGTGGACAAAACGTGGCGGCTCTTCCCGGACACGCCGAGCGATCGCGTCCTGTACGACGCGCTGCTGCGCGGCGATCTCGAGAGTTGGCGCAACGTCCCGCTCAGCGCGATCGAGTCAGCCGGTCAACAGGAAGTGCTCAACTGGTTCTGTCTCGCCGGCGCGATGCACGAACTCGGGACGACGCTCGCCTGGTCGGATTTCGCGGAAACGCACATCTTCAACTCGAACAAGGTGACCGCCGTCTACACGCCATGGCGCGCCCGCGGCGAGCGTGCTGCCGAAAACCGGCAGCGCGAACTCGCGACACCCTAAACGAACGAAACGCTCACCGCGCCCAGGCCCGCGAACTCGGCAACGATCGTATCGCCGCCGGCGACCACGATTGCGGCCGAAAGGGCGCCCGGGAGAACGACATAGCCGGGCTGAAGCACCAAACCCGCGGCGGCGAGCGTGTTTGCGAGCCACGCCACCGCTCGGAACGGACCTGCGCCAAGCACGGCTGATCCCGTGCCGTTCCCGACCGGCGTACCGTTCTTGAAGAGCGTCATCGTGACGCCGCCCGCGTCGAGAGCGTTCGGCGAGACGCGAGCGGAGCCGAGAACGAATCGGGCCGACGAGCCATTGTCCGCGATCGTATCGGAAAGGCTGATCTTCCAGTCGCGAATCCGGCTGTCGATGATCTCGATCGCCGGCGTGAGATAGGCGCACGCGGCGCGAACGTCCTCGTCGGTGACGCCGGGACCGCGCAGCTCCGTGTGCAGGACGACCGCGATTTCGCCTTCGACTTTCGGCTGCAGCAGGTCGGAGACCGGGAACGAGCCGCCGTCGGCGACGCGCATCGTCTCGAACAGATGGCCGAAGTCCGGTTCGTCGACACCGAGCATTCGCTGCATCGGCTCTGAGGTGAGGCCGACCTTCATGCCGACCTGCACGTCGCCGCGCGCGATGCGGCGCCGTGCCGTTTCGCGCTGCACCGCGTACGCCGCCGTCGCGTCGAATGCGCCCGCTTCGATCAGCGGTGCGATCTGTCGGCGTTCGTGTTCGGCCCGTTCCAGCGCGTCGGCGAGCGACGCGACATCGATCGAGATGCTCATAGAATGATGCTCACCGCGCCGGCTTCGTCGAGCGTGACCAGGTCCAAGGTCGCACGTTTGGAGCGAATGCGCAGCGAGCGATCGGATCCCACGAGCTCGTAGTCGTAGCGGCCGACGTAGTAGTCCGCTCGCTTCCCGCGAAACCGCCAGACCATGAACGCGGCCGTAACCCGGCTTCGTTCGCCGTCTTCACTTTCGATCATGACGTTCGAGACGAGATGGCGCGTACGGGAGCTCGGATATTCGCGATGGGCGTGCCGGCTCTTGAGGCGCTCGACGCGCGATTCGAGGCGCTCGCGATTGTCGTCGATGATGACGAGATCGCGGTGCGGGTCGCCGTCCGGCTTGTCGGTCGAGGGGACGCAATACTGCGCGTCGACGGTGTACAAGTCGAGCCACGCATCGAGGTCCCAGGCGTCGAGCAGCGCCGCCTCGCGATAGAGCAGATCTTCGACGGCGCCGCGTCCGATCGAGTTCGCGATCGTACTCATCTTACTGGTCACCTCACAGGCTGTCCGGCGAGCCGCAAGAGCTGCCGTGCGTTGTCGAACCGCAGCGCGCGCCGCGTTGCGTCGTCGAATCCTTCGGTCGCCGCCCCGGGCGGATCTTCCATGATCGAAAACGGATAGTCGCTGCCGACCAGAACCCGGTCGCCTCCGATGCGCTCGATGACCAGCGCGAGGTTGGTCGGATCGAACGTCAGCGCGTCGCAATAGAAGCGCTTCGCGATCGTCGACGGGCGCGACGACGAAGCCCTCGCAACCTCGGACATATCCCAGAGGCGATCGAGCCGAGGGAGAAGGTATGGCAGCGTCCCGCCGCCATGGGCCAGCACGATCCGAAGCGTTCGCCGCTCTAGCAGCCCGCTGGTGAGGATTGCCGCAGCGGCGATCCCGGTCTCGCTGGGGTAGCCGGTCGAAACGACGAGCATACGTTTGCGCAGCCGGTCGAAGCCGGGGGCGGACTCGGGATGGATGAACACGAGCGCCTGCAGGGCTTCGCACCGCTCCCAGAACGGATCCAACGCCGGGTCGTCGAGCTCGCGGCCGCCGACGGTCGTTCCGATCTCGACGCCGGCGAGCCCCAAGGTTTGGATGAGCCGCTCGAGTTCGGCGCACGCAAGGTCGACGTCCTGAAGCGGCACGACCCCGAGCGCGGCGAATCGATCAGGGCGGCGACGAACGACGGCGGCTAAAGCGTCGTTCTGCACCCGGGCCGACGCGGCGGCGAGGGCAGCCGGCGCATCGTATCCGAGGGTCACCGGGATTGCGGAGAGGACCTGCAGCGAGACGCCGTTACGGTCCATGTCGTCGATGCGGCGTTCGAGATCCCAGCTTCGCGCGTCGAGCGCCCGATAGTGGCGGCCGTCGCGGTGGAGGTCCCCGGCGTCCGGGCCGGTCCGCGTGAAGTGAACGCACCCGGCGAGTTCCAACCCGGCGAGATCCGAATCAATGTAGTGGGTGTGAAAGTCCACGGTCCCTGGACTAGTCTCGAGCACTTCTCATCCTCGACAGAACTTTGAAATATCGATGTTTTAACTCTTTGGCGAAAGGCCTTCCCCCCGATGCCTTGGAACTTGGTAATCGAGAGTAACGGAATACATCGATGTTTGAAGCACGCAAGCTACCGGCCGCCCTGGGTGCGGAGCGCCCGACCCCCCCCGACGTCGATGTCCCGGGCAGCCTCGTCGAGCTCGGCTACGGCAAAATCCGCGAGGACATCGTCTTCGGTCACCTTGCGCCCGGCGAAAAGCTTCGCATCGAGGACCTGCGTGGTCGCTACGGCCTCGGCGCCACCCCGCTTCGCGAAGCCTTGAGCCGGCTGAGCGCGATCGGCCTCGTCGAGGCCAGCGCGCAGCGCGGTTTCCGGGTGGCGCGCGTCTCCGTCGAAGACCTCGACGACGTGACCGCAAATCGGATTCAATTCGAGTGCGACCTCGTGCGCCAGAGCATCGAACACGGCGATGACGCCTGGGAAGCCCGCGTCGCCGGCGCGTTCCACACGCTCTCGAAGATGGAGAGCCAAGGTTTGCCGCTCGACGAAGAAACGTTCAGTCGCTGGGAAGCGCGCAATCGTGCTTTTCACGAGGCATTGACGTCGCGCGCGACGTCGCGCTGGACGAAGCGCTTCCAGACGATGATTTACGATCATCACGAGCGGTACCGCCGCATGTCCCATTTGGTCGGAAACCGCTCGCGTGACGTGAGCAACGAGCACTCACAAATCTGCGCCGCTGCACTCGCGCGCGACGCCGAAGAGGCCTGCCGCCTCAGTGCTCAGCACATCCAGCGCACGACCGACGCGATCCGCAAACAACTCGCCCACCGCCTCGAGTAGACCGTCACGCTGGACTTGCCCCGAATCCGTCTAATAAGAACGGCGCCGGGCTGCGCGGCGCTGTGCGAGACTCAAGGCCGCGCATGTGCCGCCGCGCTCCGCCGCGATGCCGACGAAGGCTACAGGCTCACCGCCCAGCAAATCAAGCGGACGAGGCGAGCGATCCGCGAGCAACTGGTGAACCGGCTGTACTAGCCGGGGGAAGCGCCCATCTCCACCCTGATTTCGGATATAGGAATAATTCTTCCATCGAGGTCTTGTAAGAATATGCATTTTATGGCGTAATCTCGATACGCCCTGAGGAGGGGCTCCGAGCATGGCCGAGCGTCCTACCATGTGGGAAGAGTTTCTCGGGGGCGAGATTCGCTACCGGGACATCGACGGCGTCCGCACGCGGTCGCTCGAGGCCGGACGGGGCGCGCCCGTCGTGCTCCTCCACGGGAATGGCGGCCATGCGGAGATCTACATCCGGAACATCATGCCGCTGGCCGAGCGCTACCGCGTTTACGCGATCGACTCGCTCGGCCACGGCTTCACCGACAAGCCGGATCTCGAGTACACGGTTCCGGACTACGTACGCCACGTCGTCGGGTTCATCGACGCCATCGGCGGCCCGGTGCATCTCGTCGGTCACGGTCTCGCGGGCTGGGTCGCGACGTATCTGACCGTCCACCATCCCGATCGCGTCCGGTCGCTGGTGAACTTCAACGGGCTCACGCACGTGACCGAGCCCGACGAGCACATGGAGACCGGCTTCCATCAGGTGCAGCAGCTCTCGACGACGGCAACGGCCGCCGCGACTTCCGAGAGCGTGCGAAAGCGCCTAAACTGGGCTCTCGCCGATCCCGCCAGTGCGACCAACGAGATGGTCGCCGTGCGGTACGACATCTACCGCCGGCCCGACACGGCGCGCGCGATGGCGAAGATCGTGCAGGTCGAATCGCGCGCGCAGCGCCGGTTCGGCGTGAGCGCCGAACAGCTCGGCACGATCCGAGTTCCGGTGCAATTGGTCTTCTCGGAGAATCCGGTCGAGAACTGGGGCAACTTCGAACGGGTGCGCGACGCGATCCCGGGTGCGCGGCTCGAGCGTGCCGACGGCGGCTTGATCGGAATGTGGGAAGCGCCGGAGCGCTGGAACCAGATCGTGCTCGACTTCCTCGGCTCGATCGAAGCGCCGCAACTGGCCGGAGCACGCGGATGAACGGCGCGGGCTTCTCCGGCCTGCTGCTGGACGACCCCGCCGCCGGCGTCTTCCGCTACGCCCGTACCGCCCTGACGTCGCCTGACATCTTCGCGCGCGAACACGAAGCGATCTTCTCCAAGGTGTGGCTGTACCTCGGACACGAGTCGGAGATCCGCCGCCCGGGCGACTACGTGCGCCGCACCGTCGCCGGACGGCCGCTGATCTTCGCGCGGAACAAAACCGGCGAGGTTCGTGCACTCTACAACACGTGCACCCATCGCGGCGCGACGATCTGCCGTCAAGACGCCGGCAACGCCAAAGCGTTCCAATGCTTCTACCACGCGTGGACGTTCGATCTCGACGGCGCGCTGATCGGCGTCCCGGACGAACAATCGTACGGGCCGGGCTTCGACCGCTCCGAGATGGGCCTCAAGCCGGTGGCGAAGTGCGAGTCCTACCGCGGCTTTGTCTTCGTCTGTTTTGACCCGTACGCGTGCTCGCTGATCGCGTATCTCGCCGGCGTGACGGACTACCTCGACCTGATCGTGGATTCGGCCGAAGGCGAAATGGAGATCGTTCTCGGGTCGAACCAATACACGATTCGCGCGAACTGGAAGCTGCTCGCGGAGAACAGCTACGACGGCTACCACGCGCTGCCGACCCACGAGACGTACTTCAAATACGTCGCGAGTATGGAGGCGGATGCGCGCAAGAAGATGGGCGAGATCGACCCCACCGCCGCGGGCGAATCGTTCACCGCGACCGGTGAGGCGATCGCGCTCGGCAACGGTCACGCGGTCACCCAAAAGATCGCGCCCTGGGGCCGTCCGATCGCGCGCTGGTCGCCGTTGTTCGGCGCCGAGACGCGCGACGAGGTCGCGGAGGTGCGCCGGCGCCTCGTCGCACGGTACGGCGAAGAGCGAGCCCGCCTCATGGCCGACATGAGCCGCAACATGGTGATCTTCCCGAATCTCGTCGTCAACGACATCATGGCGGTGACGGTGCGTACCTGGGACCCGCTGCAGGTCGATGAGATGCGCGTGACCGCGTGGCACCTGGCGCCGACGCGCGAATCGGCCCGCATGCGTGAGGCGCGCCTCGACAACTTCCTCACATTCCTCGGCCCGGGCGGCTTCGCTACGCCGGACGACGTCGAGGCGCTGGAATCGTGCCAGCAAGGTTTCGCCGCCGACGGCGTGACGCACAGCGACATCTCGCGCGGGGTCGGGTGCGCGACGCAACGTCCGGTCGACGAGTCGCAGATGCGCGGCTACTGGCGGCGCTGGCGTGACCTGGTCGAGGGACGCGTGGAAGTACCGGCATGAGCGAACGTGAGCTGGATGGCCTCATCGTCGACGACTCCGAGCGTTGCATCTTCCGCGTCCATCGCTCGACGATGATCTCCGATGAGATCCTGCGGCTCGAACGCGAACGGATCTTCGCCGCGGTCTGGCTCTATCTCGGACACGAGTCCGAGATCCGCCGCCCCGGCGACTACGTGCGCCGTTCGGTCGGCGGACGTCCGCTCATCTTCGCCCGCGGCAAGAACGGCACGATCAACGGGTTCTACAACACCTGCACGCACCGCGGCGCGACCATCTGCCGTCAGGACTCCGGCAACGCCAAGTCGCTGCAGTGCTTCTATCACGCCTGGACGTTCGATCTCGACGGGAACTTGACGGGCGTTCCTGATGCGCAAGCCTACGGCCCCGGCTTCGATCGCGACGCACTCGGGTTGCGGCGCGTTGCGCGCCTTGAATCCTACCGCGGGTTCGTGTTCGTGAGCTTCAACCCCGAGGTCGAACCGCTCAGCGAGTACTTGGCGGGCGCGCGCCGCTACATCGACCTCGTCGTCGACTCCGCCGACGGGGAGCTGGAGATCATCGCGGGCTCGAACCAATACACCATTCAGGCGAATTGGAAGCTGCTCGCCGAGAACAGCTTCGACGGGTACCACGGACTCCCGACGCACGAAACGTACTTCACGTACATCGCCGGCCTCGAAGAAGACGCGCGCCGCAAAATCGGCGACCTCAGCCCGAGCGGCGCGGCGAAGTCGTATCTGACGACGGGGCGCGGCCGCGATCTCGGGAACGGACACGGACTCACGCAGAAGGTGGCGCCGTGGGGCCGGCCGATCGCGAAGTGGTCGGCGCTCTTCGGCGCGGAGGCCAAACCGAAGATCGAAGCGCTCCACCGCCAGCTGGTCGAGAAGTACGGCGACGAGCGCGCGTTCGAGATGGCCGACACTAGCCGCAACATGGTGATCTTCCCGAACTTCGTCCTCAACGACATCATGGCGATCACCGCGCGCACGTTCACGCCGGTCAGTCCGGGCATCATGCGCGTCAGCGCCTGGCAGCTCGCGCCGGTCAACGAGTCGCCGGAGATGCGCGCCGCGCGGCTCGACAATTTCCTCACGTTTCTCGGGCCGGGCGGTTTCGCGACGCCGGACGACGTCGAGGCGCTCGAGTCGTGTCAACAGGGCTTCGCCGCGACCGAGGTCGAGTGGAGCGACATCTCGCGCGGGATGAACCTCGACGAGCCGCGCCCGCTCGACGAGCTGCAGATGCGCACGTGGTGGCGGCGTTGGCGCGAACTGATGACCGGGCGCGTCCCGGCGATGGCGAGGTAACATGTTGGAAACCGCTCGAGCCGGCTCGATCGCCCGCAGCGACGTCGAGGAGTTCCTGTACGGCGAGGCGCGCTTGCTCGACGCGTGGCAGCTCGACGCGTGGGCCGCGCTCTTCACCGAAGACGCGCGCTACGTCGTGCCGGCGAACGACAAGCCCGACGGCGATCCCGCGCGCGATCTGGTCGTTATCGACGACGATCACAATCGTATCCTCGCGCGTGTCACGCGGCTGAAGAGCCGTCATGCACATCGCGAGTATCCCTCGTCGCGGACGCGGCATCAGGTTACGAACGTCCTCGTCCTCGATCGCAGCGGCGACACGCTGCAGGTCGAGGCAGCGTTCACCGTCTGGCGCTTTCGCAACGAGCGCGCGGACTACTACGTCGGACGGTACGACTACGTGCTGGTCGTCACCGGCGACGGTTTGCGCATTCGTTCGAAGCGCGCGACGATGGACATGACGTCGCTGCACCCGGCGGGCGCCGTGAGCATCATCCTGTAGTGTCGGAACGATTGCACGGCCGCACGGCCGTCGTGACCGGCGCGGGGACGGGGATCGGTCGTGCGATCGCCGAGCGTTTCGCCGCCGAAGGCGCCGAGGTCGTCCTCGCCGGGCTCGATGCCGCGCAATGCGAGACGGTCGCCGCCAGTCTTCGCGACCGGTTCGGGACCGCGACTGCCGTCTCTGAAGGTGACCTGAGCGCCGCCGGCGAGGCCGAGAAGCTCCGTGAGCTGGTGCTGTCGCGCTTCGGCAAAGTCGACGTGCTCGTCAACAACGCCGGCGGCGGCGTGATCCTGCCGTCGCTCGACCACACCGAAGAGACGCTACAGCGCACGATCGGCAACAACTTGTGGACGACGCTCCGCTGCACGCTCGCCTTCGTTCCGCCGATGCTCGAGCACGGCTACGGCCGGCTGGTGAACATCGGCGCCGAGTCGGTGCGCAACGGCCTCGACGCGCACGCCGTCTACAACGCGGCCAAGGGCGGCGTGCATGCGATGATGACCGGGTTCGCGCGCGAGTTCGCAACCAAGGGACTTACCTTCAACTCCGTCGCGCCGTCGTACGTCGCGATCGACCGTCCCTCCGTGACGCGCGAAGCGTCGAAAGGACCCGCGCCGGGGCTCGCTCACGTGCGTCAGCGAGCCGTCGACCTCATCCCGATGGGTCGCGGCGCCACCCCCGCCGACGTCGCCGCCGCGGTATTGTTCCTCGCGTCGGAAGAAGCGGGCTTCATCACCGGTCAAGTGCTGAGCGTCAATGGCGGCAGCAGCATGCTATGAGGAATGCGTAATGGGCGACATCCTGGGCTTGGGCGTTTCGCACTACCCGCCGTACAGCGGTTATGACGACAACATGGCGGGGATCTTGGGCTACACCCTCAACGATCCCGACATTCCGGATGCGGTCAAGGATCCTGCCGCGTGGCCGGAGCCGATGCGCCGCCAATGGGGTGACGACAACGGCAAAGCGGCGGCGGCGCAGCACCGCGCCGCGATCGAGCGCGGCTTTCGCACGGTGCGCGAGGCGCTCGACGACTTCAAGCCGGATTTCGTGTTGATCTGGGGTGACGATCAGTACGAGAACTTCCGCGAAGACATCATCCCGGCGTTCTGCGTGATGGCGTATCCGACGCGCGAGCTCCACCCGTGGGAAAAGATGTCGACGTCGATCGCCGGCAAGCCGAACTACTGGAACGAGCCGAAGGAGACGACGCGGATCGTCCACGGTCACCCGGACGCGGCAAAGATGCTCGTCGGCGGCCTGATCGACGAAGAGTTCGACGTCGCGTACGCGTACGAGCCGTTGCACTTCAAGGGTTTGCCTCACGCTTTTCTCAACGCGATCCTGTATCTCGATTTCGAACGCACCGGTTTCCCGTACCCGGTCGTACCGATGCAGGTCAACTGCTACGGCCGTCGCGTCATCAGCTATCAAGGCTCGTTCAGCCGCTTCGCCGACGCCGGCCGCCCGGAAGATCCGCCGTCGCCGTCGCCACGGCGCTGCTTCGAGCTCGGCCGCGCGGTGGCGCGTGTCCTCGCGCGCAGTCCGTACCGCGTCGCCGTGATCGCTTCGTCGAGCTGGTCGCACGCTTTCATGGTGGACAAAACCTGGCGCCTCAACCCCGACATCGGCGGCGACCGCGCCCTCTACGATCGTCTGGTCGCCGGCGATCTGACGCACTGGCGCGAGATGACGCGGGCGCAGATCGAGGACTCCGGTCAGCAGGAAGTCCTGAACTGGTTTCCGTTGATGGGCGCGATGCACGAGCTCGGCTGCAAGCTGCGCTGGTCGGACTTCGTCGAGACGCACATCTTCAATTCGAACAAGGTCGCCGCCGTCTTCGAGCCGTGGCTGGCGTCCGGGGCGGTTTCGGCGCCGCGCGAAGCGGCGTTGAGCGGCTGACGGCGTGGAAGCGTTCTTCCAGTACACGATCAATGGCCTCGCGGTCGGCGGCGTCTACGCGCTCGTCGCGATCGGCTTCGTGATCATCTATCGCGTCGTGCGGGTCGTCAACATCGCGCAGGGCGACTTTCTCGCGGTCGGTGCGCTGGTGTTCCTGGGCCTCGCGACGCACGGCTTGCCAGTCGCGCTCGCGCTGCTCGGCGGCTTGGTGGCAACGCTGCTCGTAAGCCTCGTGGTCGAACGGCTCGCCGTGGTACCGGGGCAGCATGCGGAGCTGCGTGCCTTCATGCTCACGCTCGGTGCGTCGCAGTTGATCCAGGGGGGGGTGCTCCTGACCTTCGGCAGCGACTTCCTCTCGCTGCCGACGAATCCGCGACTGGTCGTCGCCGTCGGCGGGTTGCACGTCAACCTCATCTACGTGTTCGTCACCCTGCTCGTCGTGGTCGTACTCGTCGCGCTGGTGCTGCTGATGTCGCGCACGCGGTGGGGCTGGGCGATGCTCGCGACCGCCGACGATCCGCTCGCCGCGCGCCTCTGCGCGATTCCCGTCCGAACGATGGGGATCGTCGCGTTCGCGCTGTCCGCGGTCGTGGCGGGGATCGGCGGCGCGCTGTACGGGACCGTCTCGGTCGGAACTTGGGACGTCGGAACGACGCTCGCAACCTCCGGCTTCGTCGGCGCGGTGATCGGCGGGATGGTGAACCCGGTGCGCGCGGCGATCGGCGGGTTCGCGTTGGGGCTGCTTCGTGAGTACGTCAGCGGCTACGGCGCATCGTACTGGCAGGAGCCGATGACGTTCTTGTTCTTGATCGCGCTCTTGCTGGTCGCGCCGAACCTTGCGAAGCGGCACGCGCGCCGGCGGCTCGCGGAAGCGATCCCCGCTTGAGCGCGCGCCGGTATGCCTGGGCGGCGCTGCTGCTGGTTCCGGTGATCGCCGCGCCGTTCGTGCACTCACAATACCTCGCGGTCGTTCTCGCGACGATCGCGATCGACTGCATCGCGGCGCTCGGACTCGCAATCACGCTGGAGAAAGCCGGGCAACCGTCTCTCGCCCAGGCGACGTTCATGGCGATCGGCGCCTACACGACGGGCCTGCTCGAGCTCGGCGCTCACTGGAACATGATCCCCGCGGTGATCGCCGGCGTCGTGGTCGCGGGAGCGGCGGCGTACGTGATCGGCGCGATCCTGTTGGGCTTGGAAGGGCTGTACTTCGCGCTTGGGACGCTGTCGCTGGTCACTGCCGTCGTGGCGATCCTCGCCAACGCGCCGTGGTTCGGCGGCGCGGTCGGTCTCGACTCGCTGCAGCGGCTGCAGCTCGGCGGCATGACGACGGAGAGCAGCGTGATGCTGGTCGCGTGGCTACTGCTGCTTGTCGGACTCGTCGTCGGGCAAGTCGTCGATCACGGGATCCTCGGCCGCGGAATGCGGATGCTGCGCGAGTCGGGGAAGGTGACGCGCTCGGTCGGGATGGACCCCGCCGCGATCAAACGCGTCGCGTTCGCGATGAGCGGTGCGTACGCCGGCCTTGCGGGCGGCTTGTTGACGATGCTCTTCGGAATCGTGAATCCGCAGCTGTTCTCGCTCGCGACGAGCATCGCGATCGTCGCGATGGTGGTGGTCGGCGGCGAAGCGCTGTGGGGAACCGTGGTCGGCGCCGTCATCATGGTGGGATTCGGCGAGATCACGCGCTACGAACTGCAATTCGCGCCGGTCTCGATGATCGGCGGGATCAACCTGATCCTCAACGGGGCGATCTTGGTCGTCATCATGCGGGTGTGGCCGGGCGGCGTCAGCGCGATTTCGACGCTCCGCCGGCGCGGAAGGGTCCGCGTTTCCGACGCGGCGATCGCGCCCTTGCCGCTGGTCGGCATGGGCCATGCCGCGACCGAGACGCCCTCCGACGAACGCTTCGCATTGCGCGCCACCGGGATCGGGCACCGATTCGGCGGCGTCACGGCGCTGACCGACGTCGCGCTGACGGTGCGCTCCGGCGAGGTGCTGGCCGTGATCGGACCCAACGGCGCCGGTAAGACGACGCTGCTCAGCATCCTGGGCGGCTTTCACGAATTGCAGCGCGGGATGGTCGAGCTCGGCGATCGGTCGGTGGGACGGCTGCCGGCGCACGAGCGCGCGCGACTGGGGATCGCGGCGACGTTCCAGCACATGGAAGTCGTTCAGCGGATGAGCGTCGAGGAGAACGTCCTCGCGGCCGGCCGGCGGCGCGACGTCGTGCGCTCCGCGATCGAGGCGGTCGGCCTCGCCGAACATCCGCACGACCCCGTCTCGACGCTCTCGTTCGGACAGCAGCGCATGGTCGAACTCGCGCGCGCGATCGCACGGCCCAGCCTGCCGCGCGTGTTGTTGATGGACGAGCCGGCGTCGGGATTGAGCGCGCGCGAGCGCACGCTGCTCGGCGACGTGATCAAGTATTTCGCCCGTTCGGGGACGGCGGTGATCCTCGTCGAGCACGACGTCGGTTTCGTCGCCCGGCTCGCCGACCGGATCTTGGTGCTCGATCACGGCGTCGCGATCGCCGAAGGACCGCCCGAGCCGATCTTGCGCGCCCCCAACGTCGTCGACGCCTACATCGGCAAGGCGATGGCGTCGCGATGACGGTGCTCGCCTCGCCCTCGACGCTGCTCACCGTCGAGAAGCTCAGCTTCTCGTACGGCAAAGCGCGCGTGCTCGAAGAGATCGACGTCACCGTCGCGCCCGGTGAGATCGTCGCCGTGATCGGTTCGAACGGCGCCGGCAAGACGACGTTGGTGAACACGATCGCCGCACTGCAGCACCCGTCCGCCGGTGGGATTGTCTTCAACGGCAAGCGCATCGACCGCATGCAAGCCGAACAGGTCGCGGTCGCCGGGATTCGCCTCGTTCCGGAGCGGCGGCACATTTTCACCTCTCTGACGGTACGCGAGAACCTGGAGGTCGGCGCGTTCCGTCCTACCGGCGGCCGCAAGGGCGCCGCGGAAGAGATCGAACGGGTCTTCGCGCTGTTCCCGGCGCTCGCGGCCAAGGCGGGTGCGATGGGCGGAACGCTCTCCGGCGGACAACAGCAGATGCTCGCGATCGGCCGCGCGCTGGTCGGGCGGCCCAGCTTGTTGATGCTCGACGAGCCGACGATCGGGCTCGCGCCGCAGCCGGTACAAGAACTCTTCGACCGCATCATCGAGCTGAGCCGTACCGGGCTCGCCGTGCTGCTGGTCGAGCAAAACGTGCGCGGCTCGCTCAGCATCGCCGACCGCGGTTACCTGCTCGAGCACGGACGTATCGTGACCGCCGGTACCGCGGCGGAACTCGTCGCGAACCCGCGCGTGACCCAAAGTTACCTCGGCTGGTGAGGTCGAGGACAACGCACCCCGTGAGTGAGGAAGACCGATGAACGTACACCAATCGATGCGGCGTGTTGCCGGGGCGGCGGCGACCGCACTGTTCCTGGCCGGCACCGGCGCGACGCCGGCCTTCGCGGACGCGAAGGATCCGTACGTCATCGGGGCCGTGCTGACGCTGTCGGGGAGCGGCGCGAACCTCGGGAAGCCCTCCGCGGAGGCGCTGCAAATTCTCGCCAAGCACACGAATGACGCCGGCGGCGTGAAGGGTCATCCCGTCGAGATCCGCATCCTCGACGACAACGGCGACTCCACCCGCACCGTCGCGGCGCTACGCCAACTCGCGTCGGACCCGAAAGTTCTCGCGATCATCGGTCCGAGCCAGTCGCCGAACGCGGTCGCCGCCAAGCCGGTCGCAGCGGATCAGCACGTTCCGCTCTTCGCGCTCGCCTCCTCACCGGTGATCTCGCATCCCGTCAACGAGTGGGTGTTCCAGATGCCGGTCCCGATGCCGATGCACATGGTCGCGCTGTACGACGACATGAAGCGGCATCACATTACCAAGATCGCCCTGTTCACGACCAACAACGACTACGGCCAGCTCGCGACGAAGATGGCGCGGGAGCTCGGCGCGAAGAGCGGCGTCTCGGTGGTCGATGTCGAGGCCTTCAATCCGACCGGCGCGAGCATCGACACCGAAGTGACGCGCGCGAAGGGGAAAAGCCCCGACGCGTTCATGATCTTCTCCGAAGACCCCGGCGCGCCGCTGCTCGCGAAGTCGATGATGAACCTCGCGCTCACCCTGCCGGTCTACGCCGACAGCCCCGCCGCGACACCGAACTTCCTGCGCGTCGCCGGCCCTAGCGCCAATAGCTGGCACGTGCTCGCAACGAAGATCGATGCGCCGGCCCTGGTGAAGAAGGACGACCCGCTCTACGGCGTCGTGAACGACCTCGCCAAACTCTATCCCGAAGGCGGAAAGCCGAACCATTTCTCGGGGACGTCGCGCGACGCGTTCATGCTGATCGTCGACGCGCTGGGCCGCGTCGGGCCGGACCGTACGAAGATTCGCGCCGCGATCGAAGGCAGCGGCCGCTTCATCGGCGTCACTGGAGTCTACGAGTTCACGCCGGCGGATCACAACGCCGCCAACACGCAAGGCCTGCTGCTGATCCAGGGCGACAACGGGAAGTGGAAAGCGTCCGACTGAGATGAGCTTCTGGACGGAGCTCGCGAGCCGCGGCGCGTTCGCGATCCGCTTCGACGAGATCGGCGGCGTGCGGACGCGTTACCTGGAGGCTGGCGACGGCGGCGAGGCCGTCGTCCTGCTCCACGGCACAGGCGGGCATCTGGAGACCTACGTCGCCAACGTCATGCCGCATGCCGCGCGGTTCCGCGTGTTCGTACCGGATCTGCTCGGGCACGGCTTCACCGGCAAGCCGGATCGTGACTACGAGATTCGCGATTACGTGGCGCATTTGCGCGACTTCCTCGATGCGAAGGGAATCGCGCGCGCGCACCTCTCCGGCGAGTCGCTCGGGGGCTGGATCGCCGCGCAGTTCGCGATCGACCATCCCGAGCGGGTCGCGCGTCTGGTGCTCAACACAGCGGGCGGATTGACCGCCGATCCGCAGGTGATGGCGCGGGTGCGCGATCTCAGCCTCGCGGCGGTCGAGCAGCTCAGCCGCGAGACGGTGCGCAAGCGTCTCGAATGGCTGATGTACGACCCTGCGACCGTCACGGACGAGCTGGTCGACATGCGCTACGCCGTCTACTCGCAGCCCGGCTTTCTCGGCGCGATGCGGCACATCGTGTGCTTGCAAGAGATGGAGACCCGCCGCCGCAACATGCTCGACGAGGAACACCTCGAACGGATCGCCGCGCCGACGCTGGTGATCTGGACGACGCACGATCCGACCGGAGCGGTCGAGGTCGGCGAGCGCTTTCGGAACGCGATCCCGAATGCGCGACTCGTCGTGCTCGACCGCTGCGCCCATTGGCCGCAGTACGAACAGGCGGACGCGTTCAACGCTCTCCAGATCGGGTTCCTCACCGAACCTGCGGCGGTCGCGGACAGCACGCGCAGCTTCGCGGCACGGTGATATGGTGGATCTGAGCGGCGCGGCGGTCGCGACGTTCGAGCGTGTGAGCCTCGTCGAGACCGCGTACGAGCGCTTGCGGGAGGACATCATCTTCGGCCGTCTCGCGCCGGCCGAGAAGCTGCGGATCGACGATCTGCGGTCGCGCTACGGCCTCGGCTCGACGCCGTTGCGCGAGGCGCTCTCCCGGCTGACAGCAACCGGTTTGGTCGAGGCGACCTCGCAACGCGGATTCCGCGTCACGCCGATCTCCGAGGACGATCTCGAAGATGTGGCGCGGCTGCGCGTGCGGCTCGAAACCGACGCCTTGCGCGAGAGCATTGAGCACGGTGACGAGCGTTGGGAGGAAGCCGTCGCGGGAGCGCACCACCTGCTGAACCGCATCGAGCGGCGCGGCCTGCGCCGCGACGACGCGAGCTTCGCCGCCTGGGAGGAGCGCAACCGCGCGTTTCACGAGTCCATCGTGAGCGCGTGCCGGTCGCGGTGGACACTGCGGTTTCGCCTGCAGATCTACGATCAGCACGAACGCTACCGGCGCATCTCCCACGTTAGCGCGCCGGCACGCGCGCGCGACGTAACCCAGGAGCATGCGGCGATACGGGACGCCGCGTTGAGCCGCGACGCCGACACGGCGTGCCGGCTGACGGAGCGTCACATCATGCGCACGATCGACGCGATCCGTACCATCGTCAAGCACCCACCGCGCTGAGGAAGGGACGTCATCCATGCTCGCCATTCGCGTTGATCGCGCCGGAGGTCCGGAGGTCTTGCGGCCGGCCGAAGTTGACCAGCCGGTACCGCAGCCCGGCGAGGTCCTCGTCCGCCAAACCGTCGCCGGCGTCAACTACATCGACACCTCGATCCGCCGGGGCCGGATCCCGCGCGATCTGCCGTTCGTCTTGGGCCGCGAAGGGGTCGGGACTGTCCTCGCGACCGGTGCCGGCGTGCGCGCCTTCCGGCCCGGCGACCGGGTCGGATACGCGGAGACGCCGCATCTCGGCGGCTATGCCGAAGCGAACGTCGTACCGGAATCCGAGCTGGTGACGATCCCGGACGACATCGATGATTCGACGGCGTGCGCCTTGATGCTGCAGGGCATCACGGCGCACTACTTGTGCACTTCGACCTATCCGGTCGCGCCCGGCGACACGATCCTGGTGCACGCCGCCGCCGGCGGCGTCGGACTGCTGCTGGTACAACTGGCCAAAGCACGCGGTGCGCGGGTGATCGCAACGGCCGGCGGGCCGGAGAAGGTCGCGCTCGCGTTGGCGGCCGGCGCCGATCACGTCGTCGACTATCGCGCGACCGACTTCGCTCCCGAGGTGATGCGCGTGACCGGCGACGCCGGCGTCGCGGCGGTCTACGACTCGGTTGGCCTCGACACGTGGGAACGCAGCATGGCGGTCCTGCGGCGCCGCGGCGTGCTGGTGCTCTACGGCGCTTCGAGTGGCCGCGTCCCGCCGCTCGATCTCCAACGTCTGGGTTCGGGCGGGTCGCTGTACGTGACGCGGCCGACCGCGACCGACTACAAGCGCGAGCGCAGCGAGCTCGACGCGCGCGCGAACGACTTGTTCGACGCGCTGCGGGCGAAGCGCCTGACGGTGCGCATCGGCGCGCGCTATCCGTTGGAGCGCGCCGACGAGGCGCATCGCGCGCTCGAAGCGCGCGAGACGATCGGGAAGATTCTCCTCGACGTCGGCGCCGCATGAAGCACCACGGCCGCACCCCCTGGCGCGCGCCGCACGAGCTCGACGAGGCGCAGCGCGCCGTCTACGACGCGATCGTCGCGGGTCCGCGCGGCGCCGACCCGCAAGCGTTCGCGCTCACCGACGACGACGGGCGGCTCGAGGGACCGTTCAACGCGTTGTTGCTCACCGCGGGCCTCGGCGCGTGCGTGCAAGAGCTCGGGGCGGCGATCCGGTATCGGGGCAGCCTTCCGGACCGCGCGCGAGAGATCGCGATCCTCGAGTTGGCGGTGCTGCGCGGATGCGAGTTCGAGTGGTACGCCCACGAACGTATCGGTCGGCGCGCGGGTCTGAATGACGGCGAGCTCGCCGCGGTCCGAACCGGTCGACCGGCCGTGACAATGAGCGATGCCGAAACGACGGTCCGCAGTATCGTGCGGAATCTTGTCGTGGACCGCGACATCGACGATGCGGCGTTCGCGGCCGCCGAGACGCAGCTCGGTGCGAGCACGTTGATGGAGCTGATCATCCTCGTCGGCTACTACGACATGCTGGCGCTCAGTATGCGTGTGTGGCGAACGCCGCTACCCGTGGGAGCGCCGGCGTCGCTCGCAAGGACGCCCCATGAATGAGCTTGATCTGCGCGGACGTGTCGCCGCGGTCACCGGCGGCGCGTCTGGCATCGGCTTCGCGATCGCGCGGCGGATCACCGGTTCGGGAGCACGCGTCAGCCTATGGGACGTCGATGAGGCCGCGCTCCGGAAGGCCTCGTCGGCGCTGGGAGACGCGCACCGCGCCGCTTTCGACGTGCGCGATTACGCAAGCGTTGAAGCGGCGCGGGACGCAACGCTCGCGGCGATGGGGCGGATCGACGTCCTCGTGAACAGCGCCGGGATCACCGGCCCGAACGCGACGACGTGGGAGTATCCGCTGGACAGCTGGCGTGCGACGCTGGAGGTAAATCTGACCGGAACGTTCCACACCTGCCGCGCCGTCGTTCCCGCGATGCGCGAGCACGGCTACGGCCGCATCGTCAACGTTGCTTCCGTCGCCGGGAAGGAAGGCAACCCGAACGCGGCCGCGTACAGCGCGTCGAAAGCCGGGGTGATCGCGTTGACGAAGTCGCTCGGCAAGGAGCTCGCGGGAACCGCGATTTGCGTCAACTGCGTGACGCCCGCCGCCGTCGAGACGCCGCTGTTCGCGCAGATGACGCAGGGCCACATCGATTACATGAAGTCGAAGATCCCGATGGGGCGTTTCGGGACCGTCGACGAGATCGCCGCTCTGGTCGCATGGCTCTGCACCGAGGAGTGCTCGTTCACGACGGGTGCCGTGTTCGATCTTTCGGGTGGTCGTTCGACCTACTGAACGTTGCCGTCATCATCGGCCCGGGAGGATCGCCAAATAGCGCTGCTCGTGCAGCACGATGCGATTCGCGCTTGGCCTCGTATATGGCGGCGTCGGCCGTCGAACGAATTTCTGATCACACAACGTTTAACGGCGACGTTCGGCTCGCATTTGTTGGGATCGCCCTTGCCATGACGGTTAGGCAGCGACCGCTGGCAAACCGTCCTGGTCCGTCCCGTCTCATGTTAATCAGCGGGTCGTTTGGTTCGAGTCCAACTCCGGGGGCCGTACGGACTGCTGCCGCAGCAGTTCCTTGTCGGCGCTCGATCCTCGGACGCGCGACGTTTGCACGGCGTGCACCGCGGGCCCGCCGCGGGAGTGGCCCGGACCCGGTGCGATCGTAGTAAGCGGTCTCCGGCGCGGACGAACGGCGTGCGCGAATGTAGCAGAAGCCGGTCAGCGCGTCGCATCGTTGCGGCCCGCCGAGAGGTAGCGGCCGGTGACCAGCGATGGGGTTTCGATGCGCTTCCCCTGCGACCAAAAGTTGACCAGCATCGCGGGATCTGCCGCGATGCGGCGATACATGTTCATGTCGACTTCGAGCCGGTCGGCGTCATGTGAGTGGAATACGAGACGTTTGCTCTCGGTCGACACCGGCGAGGAGACCGTCCAGAACGCCGTCAGCCGGTCGTCGCTGTAGTGGTCGAGGATCGCATCCCTCGCTTCGCCTCGGATCACCGCGCCGAGCGCATCGGAGAGCACGTACGCGTCATACAAGCCGCCGACGAGACCGAAGCCGCTCGTCGGGTTGGTCACATGCGCGGCGTCGCCCGCCAGCAGGACGCGGCCTAGGCGCATCGTGTCGGCCGCGCGCTGATGCATGCGGTACATTGACTTCGCGGTCAGCTCGAACGACGCGCCCGCGGGCATCACCGCGGCGTACTGCGCGGCGACGCGCTCGTCGATCGATGAAGGATCGGCATCAACATCTTCCGACCAGGTGACGCGCCAGAGCCCGTCCTGCCGCACCTTCGCGACGACGGCTCCGTGATGCGGATCGACCACGTAGTTGGTCTCGAACAGGCCCGTCGAGTGGAAGTCGAAGCGCACGTTGGTCGCCACGAAGTTGTGCGGCCACGTCAGCCCTTCAAATCGCAGCCCGAGCATCTTGCGCGTCGGGCTCGTCCCGCCGTCGGCGGCGATTATCCAGTCGCAGCGCAGGGCATGCGTCTCGCCGCCGGCGCTGTAGCGCACGTCGACGCCCGTCGCGTCCTGCACGATCTGCGTGACCTCGGCGCTCCAGCGCACCGCCGCGTGCGGGTAGGCGCGGAGATGCTCGATCACGACTTCGGCGAGGCGGTCCTGTCCGAGGGTGAGGTTGTACGGGTGCGCGACAAGACCGCGCAGCGGCTCGAGCGAGAACGTCACGTTCTCGCCGGTCGCCAGAATGTGGAAGTTCGTCTCCTTGACGTAGAACCCGACGCGCGCCATGTCGTCGAGCAGGCCGAGATCGTCGAGGCCGAACAGGCACGACCAGTGGTACGTCATCGCGCGCGGCGAGCGGAAGACGTCCGCTTCGCGCTCGAACACGGTGACCGCGATCCCGCGGCGCGCGAGCGCGAGCGCCGTCACGAGACCGACGGGACCGGCGCCGACGATCGCGACCGAGGTCCGCGCCGGTGCGTCCTCTGCGCTCACAGGATCACGCTGACGCTCGCCGCGTCTTCGAGCGTCGCGAGGTCGCGCGTCGCGCGCTTCGAGCGGATTGCCCACGTCCCGCCCGCGAACGTCCGCAGATAGTCGTAGCGCCCGACGTTGCAGTCGGAACGCTTGCCGCGGAAGCGCCACACGATGAACGCCGCCGAGACGACGACGCCGTCGCCGTCCTGGCCCTCCACGACGACGTTCGAGACCAAATGCCCCGTGCGCGAGACGGGGAACTCCCGGTGCGCGCGTCGGCCCGCGTCGTCCCGGCAGCGCGCATGCGGTCGATAAGCAGCGAGGCAGCGATGTACCGGAGATAATGCCGCTGGCTCACCTCCGTCCCATGGAGCGCCGCACCGAGCTTGCGGTACAGACGCTGTGCGGACTCGGAGACCTTCGGCGACCACATGATCCCGGCGGGGAGCCTTCCGTGTAGCTCGTCGAGCGGGAGATCGCCGTAGGCGAACGGCGGTGGGGATCGTCGACGCCGCGGTCGCGCCCGCGATCGTGCCGAGGAACCGGCCACCCGAGGAAGGGGCATGAAAGAACCCTCTAGAGATCACCCGTAGCGCGCTACGGATATTTTCTCTCGCAAAATCGATATTCTCCTTCCGGCTGCGAACCGTGTCGTTTCGACTTCCCGGTGAAATGCGGTTGAGCACAGTAGGGGCCGAAATCACGCCGACGCCGATCCTCACTGCGATGCTCACTTCATGGGGAGGCGCCCTCGTGAGACTGCTGCTCTCGACGTGGCTCTATCTCTTCGCGGCGACGATCGCCGGCTGCGGATGGGACTTCGCTCGTGCCTGGAGCGTCTCGGTCTACTCATCGGCCATCGTCGGCATCACGGCCTTCGCGAATTCGGCGATTCTCGTGGTCCGTGGGCCTGCGGCTGCGCGTCACTTCTCTGGTCTATTCGGCATCCCAGCGCTCGCGCTTTTCACGAGCGACGCCCGCCTTGCGACGGCCCTCGCTGTGTTCAACCCGTTGAATCTCTGGTACTACGCCGACGTCGTCGTGGCGCTGAGCATGGTCATGGCGATGCCGCGAAAAGTCGCCGTTGCGACCGCGGTGGTGCTGGCCGTTGGCACGGCAGCGATGTATTATGGCATCGCCTCGTTCTACGAGGCGCTATGACCAATCACGACTCTGAAGAGCCGATCGAGACCATGGAAGTCGTCGCCGAAGTCGGCGGACGTCGGGTTCGCATTACCCTGCCCGCGGACTGCACGACATCCGAACAGCGCGATGCGCAGGTTTCTCAGGTCGTGACCATCCCACCGTATGTGCCGCCGATTCCCGCGGCGCCGCATGACTGACAATGGGAAGGTCAGCAAGCACGCCCAGAGCATGCTCGCGGCCGACGCGCGAAGGCGCAACCTTCGAAAGGGACACGATCCCGGGACACCGGAGCGGATCGCGGCCTTCACCACACGACCGTGTGCTTGAGGCATCAGTGCGACGCAGCGACGCGCGACATGGCCAGGTAGGTCGTATTCGATCATCGTGTCGCCGGATGCGTACCCGCTTTCGGTAGGGCATGACGCGAAAGTCGAACGCCTAAAGAATGAATCGACGCCGACTCGACGCCTGCTCGGAAGAAGTAACGCTGCCGCCGGCTCCGTTAGTCTGCGGGAGAAAAGCGCGCGGCGGTTCGTTCGTCGATGTTCCAGATGCGGTTATCGCCGTCGACCCACTCCTGCTCGCTTGGCAGCCAGCGTATTTCGGAAAGCTTTGGCTTGTCCAGGGCCAGGGTGACGATGCAGACGCGGTAGCGCCCGCGATGCGACCGTGCGGCGGCGTACTCGTTCGGCGTGAGTACGGGACTGCAAGTCTCGAGCTTACTGCCTTTCACTTCGAGGCACAGCGTGTCGACGGCGTCTGAGGCTTCGAGGTCCCAGCCGACGTTGTCTGGCTCGCGACTCCGGACCGCGAACCCCCGTTTCGTGTAGCGCTGGATCACGTGCTGTACGGCGGCAGCCTCGATGCGGGCCTTCTCTGCTTGGTCCTGAAGTGCGCGTTGCTCCATGTTGCGCCCGGAGGTGGCCAGTGGCCGTCAATGAGCTGTCGCGCTCTGGCGATGACGTTCGGATGGTCAATTGCATACCAGACGGGATGCTTACGCGGCCCGGTGTCCCCTAGCGGGACGCGGAACGTGCGATCGTCGACGTCGATTAAGTGTGCACCGTGAGCATCGACACGCGCGAGGAAGGAAAGCTTATTGGCTCGTTGGAGCGTTCGGTAGATGCGGGCATTCTTGTACCGTCCGACCGGACCAAGCTGGGCTCAGAGGCCGCCAGCACACCCAGCTCAGTACGATAGCCTTTTCCTGGCAAATCACCGCTAGAGCGGAACCTAATCCTTCAGCTGTATCACCCATCTCCCGTAGCCTATTCGACAGGCGCGCGAAATCCTCAGGCCGCTTCGGGCGACTTCACCAACACGACTCCACCAACAGCGAGCGCACCGGCCACGGTTATCGTGAGCCCGCCCAGCGCTTCGGACGACGCTCGCGCCAGGGCCTGCGGTCCTCAATGGCTGCGACGGCACACACCTTCGCGGTCATCTCGACAAGGGTCTGCGGCTATTTGGCGTTGGCTGCGGTCGGCGGCCGCCTCGCGCAAGGACACAACCGGCTTGGGACATCAGGTTTCGAATAGTGCGGTTCGACGGCGCGAGAATTGCCACCAGCGCTTCGAGCGGCAAGCCGAATCAGGAGTTGCACTGCGTCGTCTATCGCTGGCCGCATGCTGCCGTCTACGCGGGGCGGCCGCGGTAGACCAGCGCCTCGGCGACGTGCTCGCGTTCGATGCTCGGCGAGGCGGCCAGGTCGGCGATCGTCCGGGCCACGCGCGCTACTCGGTCGAACGCGCGGGCGCTCAGCGTGCCGCGGCTGACGGCGCTTTCAAGCAGCGCAAGAGCGTCGTGTTCCAGCGCGCACAGTCGGCGCACGAACGCGGCGGGCACAGCTGCGTTCGTCGCGATGCCCATCTCGCGCAAACGCGCCGTCTGCCGTTCGCGCGCGAGTTCGACCCGCTGGCGGATCATCCGAACTCTCGACGGCCGAGCCGTTCTGCACCAACTCGTCGAAGCTCACGCGCGAGACGGTCACGTGCAAGTCGATCCGGTCGAGGAGCGGCCCGGAGAGCTTGCCGAGATACCGCTGGACGAGCGCATCGTCGCAGCGGCAGTCGGACCCGCGCACGGCGCGAAACCCGCACGGGCACGGGTTCATCGACGCGACGAGCGTAAACCGGGCCGGAAACGTGTGTGTCCCCGCGGCGCGCGCGATCGTGACTGTCCCTTCCTCGAGCGGCTGGCGCAGCACCTCGAGCGTCGAGCGCGGAAACTCGCCGAGTTCGTCGAGATACAGCACGCCATGCTGAGCCAGCGAAATCTCTCCCGGGCGCGGCACGGACCCACCGTGTCGAGGTCGGTTCCCGATGAGAATGTACTCCTCGCGGATTCCGCCTTCCGATGATAATTGAGGGGTCGCGCTTCCCGGTTCCTCGTGAGAATGGTGCCCGAAATGCCGCCTCCCGGTGATAATGTTGACAGGCGGGGCGCGGCCGTGATGTGAGCGCAAGAAGCGGAGTGCGCGGGTGCGGCCGTGCCTCGGATCCTTGACTGGCGATGCGGATACTGCTCCTCGGCGCACTCGGTTCGGCGCTCCTCGCGGTAGCGGCGGACGCGGCGGCGCCTCCTCGGAAGATCGTGGTCCAACTTCAGCCGCAGAACGGATCGGGTGAGGCCGGGACCGCCCTGCTCCTCGCGGTTGGGAGAAGTACGAGGATCGTCATTGTGGTGGCCGGCGAGGCCGCGGCCGACACGCAGCCGGCGAACCTTCACGCGGGTTCGTGCTACGGTGTCGAGGCGATTCGATACGGCCTGAGCGCCGTTCGCGGCGGCAGCTCGACCACCGTCCTCGGCATTCCGCTCGAGCGCCTCACGACAGGGCGGCTCGTCGTCGATATTCAACAGTCGCCGGCGAGCTTGCATGCGGCGAAGGACGCACGCAGCGTCAGTTGCGGCAGCATCCCACGCGCTCAACCCGATCACGATTCAGCGCGCGACGGCTCGCCGACGTGAGGCTGGCGGTTGATCGCCGCCGCCATCCTTCTCAGGAAGAGGGCATGACCTTCGGAGACCCGCGTGAGACGACCGCGAACTCCGGCTCGCTCCACGAGATCTTCCGACTATCGAGCGACGCGTGCGTGCTGATGTCGGGCGACTTCGAATTTCCGTCGCGCGCGAGGGGCATCCGGCGATAGGAATCGTCAGGTCATCGGACTCCTGCCCTTCCTCTTCGAGCCGCGGCGATTCGTCCGGAACCGCGCCGCAGGGGCAGGGAAGAGTGCGAGCGCTTGGGTAGACCTACGCGCGGGCTCGTCGTGAACCGACCGTATAGCTGCCGGCATCTTCGTGCGCGCTGAGCCCTACGAACGAGCAAGGCGGCGACGAACTCCGACCCACCCACGAGGAGACACTATCCCGACCATGACGCGCGATCTCACCGTCCTGGCCGCGGTAGCGGCTGCCTTGCTCGCCGGTTGCGGCGTCGGAGGCCACACCTCGCCGATGCCTGCATCCGGGATCGTCACGGCGCAGAAGGCGACGTTGACCCTACGGCTCAACGTGCCGACGTCGACGACCGCGGCGAAGAAGCGGGTGCCGAAGTACATCTCCCCCGCCACGACGCAGATCTCGATCGACGTCGAGCAGAACGGTTCCTCGATCCCCGGCTACCCGACGACCGCCCCGCTGGCTCCGACGTCGACGGGCTGCTCCAGCACGCTGGCGAGCACGATCTGCACGTTCTCGCTCGCGCTCGCTGCGTCGGGCACGCCCTATGCCGTTTCGGTCTCGATGCTGGACGCGAACCACACGGTGCTCTCCCAGACGTTGAACGTTCCGGTGACGATCGTCGCCGGCCAGGCGAACACGATCAACATGAGTCTGGGCGGCCTGGCGACCGGCGTGTCGGTGTTGCCCTACCTGACGCATCGCATGGTGCTTGCGGCCGGCGGCGTGAGCGTGTACGGCAACGCGGCGATCGCGTTCGAGGTCGTGCCGACCGACGCCGACGGCAATTTGATCCTCGGCGTCGGCGCGCCGGCGCCGACGGTGACGCTGGCCTCCGGGGGACATGCCTCGCTTACGGCGCCGACGTCCGCGAACCCGAATCTGTGGACGATCACGCCGAACTACCAGGCCTCCGATCCGACGGTGCCGACGACGGACGCGCTGCAGATCACCGTGGCGCCCGTGGCCTCGTCCGGCGGCTCTACGGTGAACGCGTCGGCGAACCTCGCGATCTATCAGCCCTGGATCTACCTACTCGACGGGACCACGAACGCGATCGACGTCTTCGACGAGCAGGGCAACGCGATCGGCAGCGTCTCCGCGTTCTCGGGCGGTGCGCTGACCTACGTCGGGTACGCGATGACCATCGCCTACGGCGACAACGCGATCTACGCGATGGCGGGATATGGCAACAACAGCTATCTCAGCAAGTATGCCTTGACGGGCGGGACACCGACCCGCACGGTGACGCAGGCGACATCCGGCTTCTCGGCGCTCGGGAGCGCCATGTACGCTTTCGGCTTGGCATTCGATCTGCACAACGGTCAGCTCTACACCGGCGACCAGGGCAGCAGCAGCGTGGCGGCGGCCTACGATCCCGAGCTAGCGATCGGCTCGTCCGCTGCGGTCACCATCTCGGCGCCGACGTACGGCGTCGCATACGTTCCGCTCACGCATCAGCTCGTCTACACCGGCGCGTACGGCGGCAGCATCCTGTGCAGCGAGGCGCTGGTATGTTCCGCGATCGGGTCGAACTTG
>JAQBPM010000152.1 GCA_028287525.1 Vulcanimicrobiota bacterium
CCTCGCGCATAGCATGGATCGACGACGTGCATGTGCGCCCTCCATCCACCGATGCCGTCGAGAGGCCTCCACGAGTCCGTGAACGAGTAGCGATATGCGGAACGGAACCGGCCGTCGTGCGGCGGGATCGCGATCCGATTCCACCCCGCTCGGCGCGCGAACGCGACCATCGGATTGGGGACGCCGAGCGCGGTGAACTGCGCGTCGTCCTCGAACCAGGGTGAGAACAGACCGTGCGCGCGATCCGAGCCCGAGCCGCTATCGAGCACGTACGCGCCGTAATGGTGCAACGCGCGCAAGATCGTTTTCTCCCATGCCGTCACGGGAAGCGCGTTCACGCCGGCGTCGTTCACGTCGAGCCAGAGATGTGCGCCGTTCGGCAGGTCGGGTCCGCCGCCGGTACATTGGCTGTCGAACGGCTGCCGCGCGGGATACACGTAGTACGAGCGCGTCGCGCAGTCGACGGTCGTGAAGAGCGCGTGGTTGATCGCTCCGGCTTCGAGCTCGGCGGCGCGGATGAGCCCTCCCGCCAAACACGCACCGCCGACGGTAGCCGCGCCGTCGCGATCGAGAAAGCCCGTGCCCGAGTAGAAGTTGCCGCACGTGACCGCGGTGCGGCTGCTGATCGTATCGCCGGTCTGCCAATCGCGGCTGGGTTGTTTGGTGGCCCACGTGTCGAACTCGCTGCCATCGGGCTGGATCACGGTGATGTGTGCGTCACCGCCGTCCCCGGGACGGGCATTGGGCGGGATGTGGATCTGCGACGGATGTGCCGCATCGCAGTACGCCGTGCATTGCACCGTGACGATGGGGTCGCTCTCCCGGGCGACGTAGACGGGATGGCCCTCATCCCACCCGGCGCCCCAGCCCGTCAGCCAGACGACACGCCCGTCGTTCTCTGCCTCGGCACGAGCCACCATCGCGGCGGAGTTGGCGAGCAGCAACGGCGCGCTACGATTCGACATCGGACGATTCCAAATCGCCTTCGACCCGTACGGCGCGAACGAGGCATGCCATTCGACGCCGTTCTGGGCGGCGCGCGTCGCTGCGCGCGCCGCGCCTGCGGCCAGCGCCACGCCGAACAGCGCGCACAGCATCGCTCTCGGAACGGCGTTCGGCACGCGTTCATCGTACGCAGATCGCGGTGCGCGCGTAAGTGTTGCGGGTCCCGCGGCCCGGGACGGCGAGGACTCGCGCAATGACGTTGGTCCCTCGCCGACGGGAGCCGTCCTGGTCTACGGTCAACGGAGCATGTACCAAGCACCGAGGCCCGGCGAGGGCGCTCGCATACCGCGCGTCAGCGTCGTCGTACCGCTCTATCAGAAGGCCGCGACCGTCGAGCGCACGCTCGCCTCGATCACGGCGCAGACGCTCGGGGACTTCGAAGCGATCGTCGTCGACGACGGCTCGACGGACGGCTGCGGCGCCGCCGTCGCCGAGCTCGGGGATTCGCGCTTTCGCCTGGTCCGCCAGTCGAATTCGGGACCGGGCGCCGCGCGCAACCGAGGGATCGACGAAGCGCGCGGCGCGTACGTCGCCTTTCTCGACGCCGACGACTATTGGGACGCGGGGTATCTCGCGCGCATGGTCGCCCGGCTCGACGCCAATCACGACGCGGTCGCGGCGGCGTGTTCGTATCGCACCGCACGCCGTTCGCTCGTGCGCCGCTGGCGGCGCGCCGGCCTCACCGACGGTTCGGTGCGGGTCGTCGCCGGCACGTCGCCTTCCGACGTCGTGACGCTGGTTGCGTTCCTGAGCCCCTGCACGACCGTCGTTCGCCGCGACGCGGTGCGCAGTGCCGGCGGCTTTTACGAACACGGCTGCTGTTACGGCGAAGATTCATTTCTCGCGCTCAAGCTGGTGTGCTCCGGCGCGATCGAGGTCGTGCTCGCCGATCTCGTCACCGTCGACGACGGAGCGTCGGCGTTGAACGTCCGCCGCCGGACCCGGCCGCTGGAACCGCTCTTCGCCGGCGCCGCAGAATTGCGGGCGCATGCGCCCGTCGCGCTGCGCGCGCTCGTCGACGACGTCCTCGCCCTGCGCGCCGGCAAGGCCGCCTGCATCATGGCGTATTGGGGCCGTAATCGCGAGGCCGCCGAATTGATCGCGGACTTCACCCGCCGGCGTCACCTCCGTTACGGCTGGGTGCTCTTGGGCCGGTTGTCGGCATCGCCGGCCGGTGCGCTCGCCGCCGCGGCGGTTCGTCAGTTCTCGATGGCGCGGTAGAGTTCCAGGTACGCGCGGTGATGCCGCTCGAGTGTGAACTCGGCGACGAAGCGCGCGCGTGCCTCCGATGCGAGCAGGGAGCGCAACGCATCGTCGGCGGCGAGCCGCTCGACCGCCTGACGAATCGCGTCCGGCCGGCACGCGGGGATGAGCAGTCCGTCGCGGCCGTCGTCGATCGCGCAGTCCGTCGAACCGACCTTGGTCGCGATGCATGCCAAGCCGCCGCGCATCGACTCGAGCAAGGCGAGGCTCAAGCCTTCGGTATGCGAGGCCTGCAGATAGACGTCGAGCGCCGGCAAGTATGAATCGGCATCGTCGACGTAGCCGAGAAACCGCACGTTCGGCGGCGCGTCCGTCACCCGCACGAGATCCCCGTCGCCCGCGAACACGAAGACGATGCGCGGATCCCCGCACGAGCGCGCGACAGCCAAGACGTCGAGTGCGCCCTTCGCAAGCGTGACGCGCCCGAGCAGCCCGACCACGAACGCGTCGTCGCGGAGCCGGAAACGCCGCCGCGCCGCGTCGCGCTCCGCGGCGCTGAACGGCGCTCGATCTGCGAGCGCATTCGCGACGTACGCGACGTGCGCGGCTCGCGGGAACGACGGCGGTAGACGCGAGTCGGCGACCGCGACCGCGTGGCTGAGGGGCGCCGTCAAACGGTCCAGGCGGTTGTAGAACGCCAGCGCTCGGGTGTCGTCGTTCATCCCGTGCACCGTCGCGACGAGCCGCGATATCGGCGCGCCGGCGGCGCGCGCAGCGCGTCCGACGATGTTGGCCTTGTAGCCGTGCGTGTGCAGCACGCATGCCGGTTCATCGCGCAGCAGCGCGACGAGTTTGGCGAGCGCGCGAACCGGCCAACGGCGGGGCCGGTTGCCGAGTATGTCGGTGCGGAATCCCATCCCCGCCATCACATCGACCATCGCGTTCGGTGAGAACACGACGAGCCGCGTCGCGAGCCCCGACCGGCGCTGCTGCCCCATCAGTGCGGCGATCGCGCGCTCTTTGCCCCACAGGTGCGTCGTCCCCATCACGTCGACGAGGTGCACGATGCGAAGTCCGGCCGGCCGCATCCGCGGCCTCATCCGTCCGTCGCGACGCGCGGGCCGCCCCCGTCGCCGCGCCGAGCCGGCGGCAGCGGCAGAACGCGCGAACCGTCGGATGCAACCATGCCGTACGGACCGATCTCCGACTTTCGGGGAACGACTCTGTTGAGCACCGCGCCGAGCAGGTTCACCACGCCGGCGCCCCGCAGACGCCGCATCGCCCGGAGCGCCGCTCGGACGTCGGTTTCGTTGCGCGCGAGGACGAACACCGTGCCGTCGACGCGCGAGCAGATCAGCGAAGCATCGACGATGCCGCCGCAAGCGGTCGCGTCGACGACGACCATCGCGTACTCGCGCCGCGCCTCGGCGAGAAACGCACCGAACGCGGGCGACTGCAGGAGGCCCGCCGGGTTCGGCGTTTTGGTCCCGCTGGTCACGGCGTCCAGCCCCGTGTGCTTGGTCGGCCGCACGACGTCGCGGAACGACGCATTGCCGACCAGCGCGTCGGAGAGCCCGAGATCGTTCGGCAGCCCAAGATTGCGATGCAGGGTCGCGCAGCGCAGGTCGGCGTCGACGATGAGGGCGCGCGGCGTGATCGATGCGTACGCGATCGCCGCGGCCATCGCGACGGTGGATTTCCCTTCGCCCGGCGACGCGCTGGTGAACGCGACGGTGTGCAACCCCTCGCTCGACGCGTACCGCAGGGACGTCACCAATTGCAGGATCGACTCGATCATCACCGACTCGATCCACTTCGCCGGCGGCTTCTTCCCCGAGCCCAGCAGCGGAACCGTGGAGAGCACCGGCAGCGCAAGCCGCTCCTCGACGTCTTCCTCGGTCTTCACGCTGCCGTCGAGGAAATCGACGACCACGGCTCCCGCCAACGCGATCACGAGCCCGACGATCGCTCCGATCACGAGGTTGAAGAGCAGACTCGGCGACACCGCCGCCCCGGCTGCGGACGCCGGCTGGATCAAGGTGACGTCCGAGAGCGTCGTCGTCGCGGCGATCGCCGCGTCGCTGCGCTTCTGCTGCAGCGCGCCGTAGATGAACTCCGCCATCTTGGCGTCGCTCTGCAGCTTCGCGAGACGCTGGGTTTGGGCCGGCAAGGTTCGGATACGGTTCGCGAGCGCCGCACGTTGGATGCGGATCGTCGCGAGCTGCGCTTTGGCGGCGGCGGCCTGCGAGCGCAAGGTGAGCGCGGATTGCGCCAATTGCTGGGCGATCGGGTTCGCGATCGTCGACCGCGACGCCACGGTCGTCTCGGGCTGACGCGCCAACTCGTCGTGCAGCTGGTGCTGCTGCGCGCGCAGATTGCGGACCGTCGGATGGTTGTCGGTGTACTCTTTGAGCGCCGTCTGCAGCTGCACGTCGACTTGCGCGAGCTGCGTCTGCAGCTGCACCGCGATCGGGTTAGGCTGGGTGGAGCCGCCGTTCGCGACGCTTGCGGGCGTGCGCGCGAGCTGCGATTCGACGACGCGCAGCTGCGCGGCGGTTTGCTGCTCGTCGACTTGCGCCTGCGCGGCCTTCTGATCCAGCGCCGCCGCCGCCGCCAGCGTGCTCTTCGTCTGCTCCGCGGCGTCCGCGATCCCGACGCCCGATTGATAACGGGCGAGCCGGTCGGCGGCTGTGCGCACGTTCTTCGCCGCCGGGGGAAGCTGGCGGTCGAGCTCGGCGATCACCGTGGCGGCCTGACCGGCGACGAGGTCGCGCCGAAATGACACGATCGACGTGGCGAGGCCGTTCGCGATGCGCTCGGAACCGGCCGCATCGCGCCAGGTCACGGCGAGGTCCACGATCGACGTGCTCGGGACCGCCTTCACGATGATGTGGCCGAGGAGTTTCTCCGGCGTGATCGGGAGCCGCAAATCCGAGATCGTGCGGGCGACGACCGGCGTTCCGCGCAGCATCTCGATGTACGTCTCCGACGACTGCGTGTTCGAGGCGGCGAGCAGCGCGTTGAGCACCGGCAGCGTCGTTTGCGCGGACGGATCCGACGAGCCGCCCGACGCACCCGCCAGCAGTTCGGCATGCGTCGTATACGCCTTCGGGGAGATCAAGGTGAGCGCGGCCACGGTCGCGAGCGTGAGTAGGAAAATTCCCACCACGAGCCAGCGGCGCCGTCCGAGCGCCTCGAAAAACGGCCAGATCGCGTCGGCGTCGCCGAGCGCGCCCGGGACGGGAAGCGGGTCGCTCGCGCCGGTCAGCCGCGGCGTACGTGGGAGTGCAGGTTCGTGCATGAAACTGGTGATCCTCACGGTCGAGCTCCGGCGTACGTCATAGGTAGCGCGACGCGGTCCGCACCGCAAGCCGCTCGAAGCCGGCCAACCGCATCGCGAGCGCCGCCGGACCGAGCAGCAGGGCGCGCTTGTTTTTTCGGAGCCACCAAATCATGACGGCGGCGCACGCGATCTTCTGCCGCGGCGAAAGCGGTACGCGACCGATGATCGCGAGGTACTCGCGCAGCCAACGGTACTGCGGCAGATAGTTCTCCCACCGGCCGTGCGCGGCGGGATCGAACCAGGCAGCGCGGCCGTCCGGCGTGGGATTTGCGTTGACCGACGTCCCGGCATGCCAGCGTTCGAAGAACAGCACCTCGGGAACTTCGTGGATCTGACCGCGCAGCGCGACTTCAGCGAGCAGGACGATGTCCGCCGCGGCGAACCGGCCGAGGACCGGCGTCGCGCGGAGGACCGACGCGCGAAACAGCCCGAACACCGGATCGCACATCGACTCATCGTCGCACAGGCGATGAAATCGCTGCCAGCGCACGACGGGATCGGTGTCGCGCAGGTTGAGGCTGTCTGTATACGTATCGATGACGGCGCCGTTCGCGTCGATGCGGCTCATCTGCGGATAGCAGAGCGCAACCGCGTCGTCGTCCTCCATCACCTCGACGCAGCGCTCGATGTTCTCCGGCGCGAGCACGTCGTCGTGGGCCGCGTGACGAATGTACTTTCCACGCGAGAGCTCGGTGACGCGGTTGTAGTTGTACGACGCGCCCATGTTACGCTCGTTGCGATAGCAGCGCACGCGCGGATCTGCGGCGGCGTACGCTTCGCAGATCGTCCACGTCGCATCCGTCGACGCGTTGTCGGAGATGATCAGCTCGAAGTCGGTGAACGTCTGAGCGAGGATCGAGTCGATGGCCTCGCGCACGAACCGCTCGCCGTTAAAAATCGGCATACCGATCGACACGAGCGGGACGTGTGAGGGGGTGTTCATGAACGCAGCGGGGCCTCCGTGGCGGAAGGGATGCGTCGGGCACGGGCGCTCGGTTCGCGCAGCAGGCGGCGCAAATCCAGGCGCAGCAGCGCCCAGGTCGCAGCGGGGTCGACGACGAGATCCTTGCCGTCCACCAGGCAGACGCCGTCGCGCAAGGCGAAGGTGTGCAGACCGTGCCGGCCGCGGCCGTGCGCCGGCGGCGCGACGTGCGCGACGACGGTCTCGCGGTACGCCTCGGTGGTGAGGACGTCGATTCGCGCCAGCGCGACGCGCGCTCCGTAGCCGCTCGAACAGTCTTGCGCCGGACGGTAGAGCACGCCGTCTACGGCGAAGGGCGTGCCGGCGGGACGTGCGGAGCGAATGTCGCGCACGATCGGGTTGAGCGGATGAGGCTCCCACGGCCCGTCGAGCGACGAAGCGTGGAAGAGCATGACGGCCGCGTTCTCGTCGCGTTCCGCGTCGCCCGCGAAGAGCCACCACCGTCCGGCGTGACGTACCAGCGTCGGATCGACCGCGGCGAAATTCTCGATGAGCACGCGGGCTTCGCGCAGGCCGTCGCCGTCGACGGCATAGAGGGCGACGCGGCGGCGTTGTGACTCTTCCGGCAGGATGTAGCGTTTCGAGCCGTCTTCGACGACGAACGGATACGAGCGGTGCCACGCCGGACGCGCAAGGTCGAGAACGGGTCCCGCTACGCGGTCGCCGTCGAGCGCCGCGCGTGCGAGGTAGCCGCGGTCGCGCGCGTAGTCGTAGCCCTCGAGAAGCACTTCGACGCGCCCGCCCGTCACGAGCGGGAACGGGTCGGCCCAAAACCTTCCGCGCGGCAGGTCGAGCCAAGCGATCGAGGGCCGCTCACCGCCCAACAGAGCTTCCGGCGACGTGTGCAGCCGCCCCACGCGCCAACGCGGGTGTAGGACGCGCCGCGTTATCGCGCCCGCAAACCGGCGCAGCGCACATCGCCGCGCGAGCCGAGCGGCCCGTGGCGCGTCGACGACGATGCCGGCGCGACGCGCGGGCGCGGCCTCCTCGCCGGCGACGCAGGCGCG
>JAQBPM010000398.1 GCA_028287525.1 Vulcanimicrobiota bacterium
GCGTTTGCGCTCTACGCCGTGACTGCGCTCGGCATCGCCGTGGCTGCCGATCGCGTCGTGCGCGCGATTACGCCGGCGCGGTCGGAGACCGCTCGCCGCGTCGTCGTCGGCTTGCTGGTCGTCGCCATCGGCTGGGAACTGCTCGGAGGCGGCGACCTTTTCGCCGGGCGCGATGACCGCGATGCCGCGATCCTCGGCGCGACGGTCGCCGCCGCGACACGCGACGGCGCGGTCGTGATCGTGCGCTGGGATTGGGCGACGCCGCTCGCGTATCGGGCGTACGTGGAAAAAGCGTTCGGACGGCGCATCGTGCTGTGCGCGTTTCCGGAGGACTACGCCGACCGCATCGGCGACTGGGTGCGTACGCGCCAAGTTGCGATCGTCGCGGAATTTCCGCCGCTGGTTCCGGGTTTCATCGTGCGCCGGCTGCGCGCGGGCAATCCGGGCGTGTTCGAGGTTATCGCCCGCCCGGTGAGGAGCAGCGCGCACAGATGAAGCTCAACGCGGTTCTGGTGGGGCTGCTCGGCGCGATCGTCGCGCTCCTCGTCGCGCACGGCCGGCACACGCCGTACGACAACTACGTGCTGCTCGCCGACGCGATCCTGCACGGCCGGCTGTGGATCGATCCGCTGTGGCCGGGGCCGATGATCGACGCGGTGCTCTTCGACGGCCACCGGTACGTCGTGAATGACCCGGTTCCCGCGCTGCTGATGCTTCCGTTGACGGCGCTCTTCGGTTTCCAGGCGGCGAACGAGACGCTGCTCGCGTGCCTGTTGTGCGGCGTCGCGGTCGGTGCCGCGTGGGCGCTGCTCGTGCGGCTCGGCGTGACCGACCGCATCGCGCTGTGGCTTATCGCGTTCATGCTCGCCGGCACGGATCTCTTGTGGTGCTCGATGCTCGGCGACGTGTGGTTCGTCGCGCAAACCTCGGCCGTCGCGTTTCTGCTGCTCGCGCTGTGCGAATTGGCGGGCGCGCGGCGCGGCTGGCTGGTCGCGCTGTGCTTCGCGCTCGCGCTGGGCTCGCGTTTCACGATCGTGATGGCGCTGCCGGTGATGGCGTGGTGGGTGTGGGACGGTTTCGCGACCGTCGAACGGCGGCCGCGCTCGCTCGTCGCGTTTGCGGCGACGCTGGTCCCGTTTTTCGTGCTGTGGGTCTGCTACAACGAAGTACGCTGGCACGTGCCGTGGGACGCCGGCCACACGATCTTCTACCGTCAGGATCCGTTCATGGGCGCACCAACCGGCTCGCCCTTTTCGCTCGAAAATTTGGTCGGCGAGTTGTACTCGTTCTTCGTCCTGCCCCCGGAGTGGGACGTCGCGGCACACGCCTTGCGCCCGCTCATGGCCGGCACCGCGTTGTGGTTCACGAGCCCCGCGCTGCTGCTCGCCCTGTTCGCGCGCACGCCGCGGCGGCTCGTCGTCTCTCTGTGGTGCGCGACCTTCCTCGTCGCCGGGCCGTCATTGCTCTACTACGCAAACGGCGGCGCGCAATTCGGCATGCGGCACGCGCTCGATTTCGAACCGTTCTTGCTTACGTTGATGGGCTTGGCGGCGCGTGACGGGCTGGCGCTCGTCTGGCGAGCGCTCATCGCGTGGAGCGTGGCGGCGGGCACGTGGGGCATCTGGTATTGGAATGCCATCGTACGGCCGGGACAATTGTGAGGTGCCCAACGTCGCTTCCGCGGGTGAGATTCCTGCCACTTGTTGGGTAGACGGAGTACCGCACTCGCTCAGGGAGGTCTGGAATGGAAGAACGCAACGTTACGGTCGATCGCGAGAACGGTGGTTCGCTGGCGACCTTCAGCCTCGTCGCCGTCATCGTGGTGGTCGCGCTGATCGCACTCTTCGTGTGGCAGCCGTGGAACTCGACCAGCACGTCGCGCTCGAACAGCACGAACACGACGGTCACGCAGCCGCAGCCGGGAACCGGGTCGAACCCGGGTTCGACGAACACCTCCAACGGAGGCTCACACTAATGGATCGCGACAAGGTCGAAACGATCAAGGGTGATACCAAAGACATGGTCGACGAAGCGAAGCATCGCGTCGCAGCGGGCGCCGAGAAGGCGAAGCGCGGCGTCGAGGGCGACGCGATGCCGCTCGGCGAGCGCGTCGCGTCGCACGTGAAAGAAGCCGAACACGATATCGCGGCCGACGTCGACAAGGCGAAACGCAACGTCCGAGACGCGGACGACCGCTAAGAGCGCAACCTGAAAGAAGCGGAACGGCTCGCCGAGTACGTTCGCAAACGCGATTTCTCGGCGACGCCGGAGCCAACAGGACGTAAGCGGAGCTCTTCCAAGCAGCTCCGCTTCGTCGTGCAGGAGCACCGCGCGACGCGGCTCCATTGGGATTTCCGGCTCGAAGCCGGCGGCGTCATGCCGTCGTGGGCCGTCACCAAGGGGCCGACGCTCGTCCCGCTCGAGAAGCGCCTCGCGATGAAGACCGAGGATCACCCGCTCGACTATCAGACGTTCGAAGGCGTCATCCCGGAGGGCAATTACGGCGCGGGCGAAGTGATCGTATGGGACAACGGCACGTACGAGCTGGCTGAAGGCAACGATCCGCTCGCCGAGATCGCCAAAGGCAAGCTCAAGATCATACTGCACGGCAAAAAGCTCAAGGGTCTTTTCACGCTGGTCAAGATCAAGCCGCGCGAGGGCGAGCACGGCGAACCGTGGCTGTTCTTCAAGGACCACGACGAATACGAAGACCCAGCCTGGAAGGTCGAAGAGCACGCGGAGAGCGTGAAGAGCGGGATCACGCTCGCGCAATTGCAGCAGCAGCGCAAAGACGCGCCGATCTGGAAGAGCAACCGCTCCGCCGCGCCGGACGGCACGGCCGTGAAACGCGCCGCGCGCGCGAAGGCCGCGCACGCCGATCCGATCCCGCGCAACGTGACCCCGATGCTGGCGACGCTGGTCGACGAACCGTTCGACGACCCGCGCTGGCTCTTCGAGCTCAAGTGGGACGGGTACCGCGCGATCGCCGTCGTCGAGAAGGACGCGGTGACGCTCACCTCGCGCAACGGCAAAGATCTGCTGCACCAGTTTCGCGAGATGGAGACGCTCAACACCGCATTCCGTTCGATTCCGGTCGTCGTCGACGGCGAGCTGTGCGTGCTGGACGCCGAGGGGCGGCCGGACTTTCAAGCCCTGCAATCGCGCGACAAACCGATGCCGGGCCGGACGCGCGCGAAGCCGTCGCCGGTCATTTACGTCGTGTTCGATTTGATCTACGCCGACGGGCGCGATCTGCGCGATCGGCCGCTCGAAGAGCGCAAGCGGCTGCTGGAAGAGCTCATCGTCCCCGACCGCGGCGTGATGTTCTCCAAGCACGTCATCGAGCACGGCATCGAACTCTACCGGCTGGCGGAAGCGCGCGGCTTGGAAGGGATCGTCGGCAAGGTGCGCACGTCACCGTATCGTTCGACCCGCTCGCGCGAGTGGGTGAAGATCAAGACGAAGCAACGCCAGGAATTCGTGATCGGCGGCTGGACGGAGCCGCGCGGCAGCCGCAAGCGCTTCGGCTCGCTGCTCGTCGGGTACTACGACGGCGACAAGCTGATGTACGCCGGCCACGTCGGCACCGGCTTCGACGAGAAGCGGCTGGACGATCTGATGGCGCGCATGAAGCCGCTCGAACGCAAGACGCCGCCGTTCGCCGACCCGCCCAAGCCGAACACGCCCGCGCACTGGGTCAAACCCGAGCTCGTCGCGGAGATCGCGTTCGCGGAGTGGACGCGCGACGGCATCCTGCGCCAGCCGGTGTTCATGGGCCTGCGCCCCGACAAGGATCCCAAGAGTGTCGTGCGCGAGGTCCCGCAGCATCCGGATCCCGACGCATGAGCACGGTCGCTCGCGCCAAGAAGTCCGCCGGAACCACGGTCGTGATCGACGGCCGCGAGGTGACGCTGACCAATCAGGACAAGGTGCTCTTCCCGAACGACGGCTACACCAAGGGCGACCTGGTCGCGTACTACCGCGCGGTCGCGCCGGTGATCTTGCCGTACCTGCGCGACAACCCGCTGACGATGGAGCGCTTCCCCGACGGCATCGCCGTCCCGCGCGGGATCTGGGAAAAACAGATGCCGCGCTACACGCCGGACTGGGTGCATCGTGTCACGATCAAGCCGAGCACGGGCGAACCGCGCGAGGTGACGTACGTCGTCGTCGACGACGAAGCGACGCTGGTGTGGGTCGCGAACCTCGCGGCGATCACCCTGCACATCTGGTACTCGCACTGGCCGACCATCGACGTGCCGGACGTGATCCTCTTCGATCTCGATCCCGGCGAGCGCACGCCGCTGGCGCGCCTGGCGCGGGTGGCGCTGGCCTTCCGCGAGGAGCTCGCGAACGTCGGCATTCGCGCGTACGTGAAGACCACCGGCGGGATGGGGCTGCACGTCATCGTCCCGCTCGAGCCGCATTACGACTACGATGTCGCGAAGGGCGTCTCGGAGCTGGCGGCGCGGCGGATCCACGCCGTACTGCCGAAAGACACCACGCTCGAGCGCACGATTTCGCGCCGGCCCGAGGACCTGGTCTACTTGGACTGGGTGCAGGTCGGCAAAGGCAAGACGTACGTCGCGCCGTTCAGCGTGCGCGCCCGCGACGGGGCGCCGGTGTCGATGCCGCTCGCCTGGGCGGACGTGGAGGCGATGCGCCGCAAGCGCACTCCCGAGACGACGGCCGAGATGCGGCGCTGGACCATCGCGAACGTCCCCAAACTGGTCGCCAAGCACGGCGACCCGTGGCGCGCGGAAGGCTGGGCGCCGCAGTCCCTCGACGACGCGCTGGCCCGCGCCAGAGCGCTTTGGGACTAGGCGCGCCGCTCGGCGGCGGTTGGCGGGCGCAAGAACGGTACTACCGTCGCTTTGCCGGTACAGTGACTTGGGAGGCGATCGCTCGAATCCGCTCTCGAAACCACGCATGTGCCGCGGAAGCTTCAAGCCGCTTGTGCCACACAAGCGTATATGTGAAGCTGTCGAGTTCGCGTGGTGCACGCACGATCCGAACGGGTATCCCGGCGGTGCAACTCAACGCTTGTCGGCGCGGAATAGTGAGCACCATCGAGGTCGAGGCGGCGGCGTACGCGGCGGAGGTGAGAAAGGGCGTACGGTATCCGACCTGACGCCGAACACCGAGGGCCGCAAGCGGCCGGTCTATCGGCGGTTGCAGACCATGCCAGACGTCGATGACGATGTGCCGCTGCTTCAAGTAGCGGTCTAAAGTGACACTTGACCGGTGAGCTAAAGAGTGGTCGGCGGCGACGAGACACACGTAATCGTCGTCAAACAGCTTCTCCCTGTTAAGGGTTGCCGGAGCATCGTCGACGCTTAGGATTGCTACGTCAATTCGGCCGGCGCTCACCTCATCCGCGGTTCGTTCGTCTGACCTTGTCAGGTCGAGCGCTGAACTCGGCGCATTGTCCTGCAGATCGCGAAGGACGTGCGGCAAAAGAACGGCGCTGATATAGTCCGTGGATGCGAGGCGGAAGACGACATCGCATTGCCGTGCATCGAAACGGTTGCCGGATAGCGCGGCCTCGATTCGATCGAGTATGTCTCGTACCTCGGCCAGGAGCTGATCGGCGCGGGGCGTGCGCTCGTAGCGACGTCCGCTGCGAACGAGCAAGTCATCGGCGAAAGTCGTTCGCAAGCGCGCCAGCGTCCGACTCATGGCCGGCTGGCTCACACCGCAGCGTTCGGCCGCGCTCGAAACATGCCGGTCCTCGAGTAGCGCGCGCAGTGGCCGCATAATATTCAAATCGAAGTCCATATATGATCTCAACGCATAGTCACTATGAAATAAATAGCATTTTACTTGTAAATGGACGTTGATTATACTCCTGCGTATGAAGTTTTCAGTTCTCGGGGTTACGGGTCAGGTGGGCGGCGCGACGGCTCGCGCACTCTTGGATCGAGGCCATGCGGTGCGAGCCGTTACCCGGACCGCGGTCCCGGCCGCATGCTGGCAAGCACTTGGCGCAGACGTCGCCCTTGCAGACCTCGGCGATCGGCAAGCACTCGCGACTGCGTTTGCTGACGTTGACGGCGTCTTTGTAATGACCCCGCCCTATACCGAGGCACCCGACCTGTTTGCAGCACACAATATAGCGATCGAAAACCTATGCGCGGCCGTGACTGCCGCTGACGTACCTTACGTCGTGCTTCTATCGTCGATTGGCGCGCAACATTCATCCGGACTCGGCGCCATTAAGAAGAATCGCGACCTCGAGCAAGCTCTCGATGCGCTGTCAGTGCCGACCGTAGCGCTGCGCGCAGGTTGGTTCATGGAAAATTATCGTGGCCAGATACGAGCAGCACGAGAAAGTGGAGTCCTGCCCTCCATGCTCGATCCACTCGATCTTACTGTGCCGATGGTTGCTACGGACGACGTCGGGCAAATCGCCGCCGACGTCTTGCAACGCGAGCCGAACGGGAAGTATGTCGTGGAAGTCGCGCACCTTCGCGCCTATTCAACGAACGATGTTGCCCGCTCAATGACGTCGATCGTCGGACGACCCGTTACCGCGGTAGTTATTCCGCGCGACCAGCGCGTCGGCGTGTACCGCTCCTGGGGTCTTTCCGACGGAAGCGCACGCGCGATGAGCGCCATGATCGATGGTTTCAACTCTGGCTGGATTGGTTTTGAGGGCGGTGCGGTCGAGCGTGAGTACACCCTAACTCCACTTGAGATCAGCCTCCAAAGGCTCGCTGAGGCTGAGTTGGCAACGACAAGCAAGGCTACGTTCTAGTTATCCGGTGCCATGCTCGCGATTGTCCACACGTCGAAGAAAGAGTTGCTCTCCCATGCTTCCACAGCCAACACTCGTTCAGCCAACGCTCGTTCAGCTAACCATTAACGGTTGCGTGCGTGAGCTCCTCATTGAAGCTCGTGTATCGCTCCTCGACGCGCTGCGTGAACGCCTCGAGTTGACCGGAACGCGCAAAGGCTGCGACCACGGGCAGTGCGGTGCTTGCACGGTTCATATCGACGGCCGGCGCGTCGTATCGTGCCTGACCCTCGCCGTGCAGGCACACGGAAAACATGTTACGACGATCGAGGGGATCGGGGACGACGACCGCCTCCATCCGATGCAGCAGGCGTTTCTCGATCACGACGCGCTGCAGTGCGGCTTTTGCACTGCGGGCCAAATCATGGCGG
>JAQBPM010000417.1 GCA_028287525.1 Vulcanimicrobiota bacterium
GAGCACCTCGCCGGATTCTTTCTCGAGATCGTCGCGGCGCCGGCGTTCGAACCGGCGGCGCTCGAGCGGCTGCGGCGCAAGAAGAACCTGCGCATCATGCGTTTCCGCGCGGGCGCGCCCGAGAAGATTGCCGCGGAGCTGCGGGTGCGCAGCGCGCTCGGCGGAGTGCTCGCCGAAGACGACGATCCGCAAGCGCCGCCGGAGCGCTGGACCGTCGTCTCGAAGCGGCAGCCGGATGCGAACGAATGGCGCGATCTCGTCTTCGCGTGGGACGTCGTGCGCCACGTGAAGTCCAACGGCGTCGCGATCGCACGCGACGGCGTCTCGCGCGGCATCTGCGCGGGCCAGACGAACCGCGTCAGCGCGGTGCAGATCGCCGCCCATCGCGCGCACGACTTCGCGCAAGGCGCGGCCTGCGCGAGCGACGGCTTCTTCCCGTTCGCCGACGGTCTGCTCGCCGCAGCCGACGCAGGCTGCACCGCCGTCATCGCCCCGCAGGGCTCGATCCGCGACGCGGAAGTGATCGCCGCCGCCGACGAACGCAACATCGCCCTCGTCTTTTCGACCTACCGGTACTTCCTCCACTAGCATGCGGGCATGATTGCGGTGATGGACCGAGCGCCGTGCAAATCATAAACTTCATCATCAGGCTGGTCGGGTACGCGCTCTTGCTGGGGGTGTCGTCGCGCATCGCGCAGACGCTGTGGACCAACTACGGACTCGACGGCAACGCCACGCTGCAGCCGTTCCACGACGCCGGGGTCACGGCGCTGCTGATCGCGCCCGTCGTGCTGGCGCTGCTCGGCGTCGGCACCTTGCGGACCGTGTGCGTGTTCGTCGCCTGCGCGCTCGCCGGCGCCGCGATCTCCGCCCCCTTCGTCATCGCCCGCGTCACCGGCGTATAACCTCCGTCATTCCGAGCTCGTCGAGGAACCCTCGTGTCGCGCCGAGCGAAGTCGAGGCGCGACCCCAAACCACGCCATTGTAGGATCGCGCTCGTCCGCGAATAAAGCGACGGAATGCTTGCTCGATGGGTGTGTCTAGCGGGCGCCGCTTTGGCGCTCGCCGCTCCGGCGTCCGCCGCCGGCGGTTCGAAGGTCGTCGCCAAAGGAGCCTGCGTCGTAACGGGCGGGATCCGCACGCAGTCCGGGGCGCCGGCGGCGGCGTGGGACATGTGGCAAGAGATCTTCCTGACCAGTTCGCCGACCTGGCTCGGCGCGCACACGCACCGCGGGGCAGAGTGCGTGATGAACGTCTACGGCGTGACGTCGTGGTGGTTCGCGCATCTCGGCAACGCGCCGTCCGCGCCGCCGACGATCGTGCCGCTCACGTTCGGAAAGACCGCGTACACCGTGCAGGGCCGCGTCCACACGGCCGGTGACGCCGGACCACGCATGCAGGCCTATCTCGGCATTCATTTGCTCGAGCAAGGCTCGGAGTTCAGCTATCCGGTCAGCGACCCCAGCGCGCCCCCGGTCGTGAAGACGAACCCGATCTCGATCTTCAAGAACGACATGCCGAATCAAGTCCCGAGCAAAGGCACGTTCACGATCGCCAACCAGATGATCGAGTTCACGCCCGGCGGGACGCTGACCATCCCCGCCTCGGCTGCGCTCGGCTACTACACGGTCGTCGGCGGCGAGGCCAGGCTCGCGATGGGCGGCGCCCCGGCGTTGATGCTGCCGGGCAAAACCTACATCGTCGGCCGCGGCGTCGCGGCGACGATCCATGCCACGCTGCCGACGAACCTCGTCGCCACCGAACTCATCCCGGGCGTTCACGGCTAGGAGATCGCGATGCTGAGACCGATTCTGGCGGCACTGATCCTCGTCGCGCTGAGCGGCGCTGCGGCGCAGGCGGACGACGCGCGTCCCAGCACAGACTCTGCGCTCGCCGGAACGTGGAAGCTCACCTGGAACTTCAGCGGAGCCGCCTTCAGCATGGGCGGCCATTACGTGCAGGCGTATTCCGACGGCCACGTCCATTGGAGCGACTCGACGCGCGATCCGCACGCGCGGTTCGATCCGACGGCAATGGGCGTCACGCGCTGCGAGGATACCGTCCAGATCCAAGGCGCCGACTTCGACGCGATGCGCGACGCAGCTCGAGCGATCTACGAGCTGCAGCTGCCGGACGGCAGCAGCGGAATAAATACCGCGTTCTTGGAGTTGACGGTGACTCGCGGCGGCCGGGACTATGTCGCGGGAATGCTCCATTACATCCCGACGCTGGAGAATCTCGACCCGCGGCTGAAACGCTTAAATGCCGTGTTCGCCCGGTACGGCTGCGGATTGAGCGCGCCGTCGCGGTCCACGTGACCGGCTCATAGGAGGCGACGGAGCGTTCGCCGCCGATCGCCGATCGCGCACCGCATCCGCGGGGCACAGGCCCGGTTCTCACTGATGTGTCCTCGCGCGCTGTGACGAATCTCGTCCTCATCGTTCTCATCGCGCTCGGCTGGGGTCTGCTCGGCCCTGCCAGCAAGGTGCTCTTCGCGGCGGAACCGGGCGTCTTCGACGGGTTCACCGTCACCGTCGCGCGCGCGGCGTGGTGTCTGCCGATCTTTCTGATCGGCTTCGGCGTCGCGTGGCGGCTGGAACGGCCGCGACTCGATGCGCGCCGCTGGCTCGCGCTGATCGGCGCGGGCGTGGTGTTCGGCCTCGCGATCTCCGTGCTGTTCTCGGTCGCGGCGCAGCACACGTCGGTCGCGCACATCTCGTTTCTGATCGGCCTCTCGCCGGTGACGAATACCGTCGCCGCCGCGATCGCGTTCCGCACGCGGCTGCATCGCCGCGACTGGACCGCGCTCGCGCTCGGCGTGTTCGGCGTCTCCTTGCTGGCCCTCACGCACTCGAACGATCGCGCCGCGGTGTTCGGCGATCTGCTGATGGTCGGGTGGCTGGCGGCGTTCGCGGTGTACGCGGTCGCGCTGCGCTACGTCGGCGCGCGGGTCAGCACGATGTTCCTCATCTGCACGATCGGCGTCGTGTCGATGGGAACGCTGCTCGTCGCCGGCGTCGCGCTCGGCTGGACGCGCGGCATCGAGCACGTCACCGACAGCCCGGTGATCGCCGGGTGGTTCTTCGGCGAGATCGTGCTCGGCTCGACGCTCGTCGCGCAGCCCGCATTCGCCGCGGCGGTCCGCCGCATGGGCGTCGCGCTCGCGACGATCGGTTCCGAGTACACGGCGCTCGCGATCGGGATCGCGGCGTCGCTGGCGGCGCACGAAGCGTGGACGCCGCTGACCATCGTCGCGGGCGCGGTGCTGTGCGGGGCGCTCACCGTTACGTTCGCGCCGATCCCGTGGCTCGATACGCCGGAGCGCCGAGCGGCCTAACGCTTACTCCGTGCCGCGAATTCGCTCGACGGGATCGACGCCGGGCACGTCGCCGTCATCGCCGCCGTGACGCCGGCCGGTGCGCTGCAGGCCGATCGCTTGGTAGTACCGTTCGAGCGCGGCGGCCATCCCGCGGCGCTTCTTCGCATCGGGCTGCCCGGCGGCGGCGACCCGCTGCCAGAGTTCTTGTTCGCGCTCGGGATCGTTCACGGAGGCCTCCGCTCGGTGCGACCGCGGGAAGCGGCCACGGTTTGCGCGTACCCGTCACCATGCCTCGCTACCTGCACACCTCGATCTTCGTGAGCGACATGGACGCCTCGATCGACTTCTACACGAACAAGATGGGGCTCATGCTGCTCGGCGGCCCGCATCACTATCCGGGAAATGCCGACATGGCGTTCGTCGGGTCGAGCTGGGATGCGTACATCGAACTCGTTTACGATCTCGAAGACCACCCGCCGTACGAGCTCGGCAACCGCTACGAGCATCTCGCGCTCGAAGTCGACGGTGACCTTCCCGCCGTCATCGAACGGCTTCGCGCGCAGGGCGTCAAGATCGTCAAGGAGCCGAAGAAGTCGCCCGGCGGTACGCGTGCGATCGCGTTCGTCGAAGATCCCAACGGCATCCCAGTGGAGCTGCTGGAACCCCGTGAGGGCCCGATCACCTAGGCTGCGTCGTCGAATTCGTAGCGGGAGACGAATCATGGCCAAGCTGATCTACTCTTCGATCGCGTCGCTCGACGGCTACGTGGCGGATGAGGACGGCAACTTCGACTGGGCTCCGCCCGACGAGGAGGTGCACGCCTTCGTCAACGACCTCGAGCGGCCGATCGGCACCTATCTCTACGGGCGCCGAATGTACGACGTGATGGTCAACTGGGAGAACGCCCACACCTTCGCCGACCAGCGCCCCGTGATGCGGGACTTCGCGGAAATATGGCGCGCGGCCGACAAGATCGTGTACTCCGCAACGCTGGCGTCGGTATCGAGCGCCAAGACGCGCATCGAGCGAGAGTTCGATCCCGACGCAGTCCGGGAGATGAAAGCGCGAGCGAATCGAGACATCACCGTTGGCGGTCCCGAGCTCGCCGCCCAGGCGTTCGAAGCCGGGTTGGTCGACGAGTTCCACCTCTTCTTCGTGCCCGTCCTGGTGGGAGGCGGCACATCGTCTCTCCCGGCCAACGTTCGCCTGAATCTGGAACTGCTCGACGAACGGCGCTTCCGCAGCGGCGTGGTTCACCTCCACTACCGCACCAGGCCGTGAAGAGAGCCGCTCGCGCGTCAGGCTACGAGCGAGAGCACCTGTGCGTAGGCGGCGTGTCGTTCGGCATCGCCGGCGGCTCGCGGAAGCGCGACGACGGCGCTCGGACTTGCGAACGCAGCGATCGTTTCAACGGTCGCGTGCAGCTCGACGCCATCGCTGCTCTCGTTCACCAGAATCGCTGCGAGCGGCAGACCGCGGCTCCGCAGCACCTCGACGCACGTCAGCGTGTGGCTGATCGCGCCGAGGTAGCTGCCGGCGATCAGCAGTGTCGGAACGTTCAGCCGCGCGATCCAATCGAGCACCGTCCGGCGCTCGTCGAGCGGAACCATCAATCCGCCCACGCCTTCGATGAGGACGGTCGCATCGGCTGCCGCGGAAATTTCTTGCCGGCAGAACGTCACGACCTGGTCGAAATCGATGGAGCGGTCTTCGGCGCGCGCCGCCATGTTCGGTGCGAGCGGCGCGGCATACCGCCACGGGGAGATCGCGGCGATCGCCTCGTCGCAAAGAGGGATGCCGAGCGCATCCAGTAAGAGGGCCGAATCGCTCGCGGGGGCGGTCA
>JAQBPM010000444.1 GCA_028287525.1 Vulcanimicrobiota bacterium
TCGTGCGCGGCCGCACGCTCACCGGGTACGCGTCGATCGCCGACGACATCCGCAACGCCGGCGGCTTGTACCGCGACCAGCCGGTGGTGCAGGACGGCAACTGGGTCACCTCGCGCAACCCGCACGATATCCCGCTCTTCAATCGGGCGATGATCGAGAAGCTCGCCGCGCAGAACGCCCCGGTGTGATCGCTTCGCCCTTCGGCGGACGCTCGACCGGGCTCGAGGTCGTCGAAGGGCACGATCTGCGTGGTCGCGATGCGATCGTCACCGGCGCGGCCTCGGGGATCGGCATCGAGACGGCGCGCGCGCTCGCCGCGGCCGGCGCCGGCGTGACGCTCGCCGTGCGCGATCGCGCAAAAGGGGAAGCCGTCGCGCGCGATCTGCGCGCGTCGACCGGCAATCAGAAAGTGTGGGTCGGCGAGCTCGACCTCGCTTCGATCGCCTCGGTGCGGCGCTTCGCGAGCGCGATTCACCAGCAGCAGCGCCCGCTGCATCTGCTGATCAACAACGCCGGGATCATGGCGACGCCGCAGGCGTACACGGTCGACGGTTTCGAGTCGCAGTTCGGGACCAATCATCTCGGGCACTTCGCGCTGACGATCGCCCTGCTGCCGGTGCTGCAGGCGGCGAACGGCGCGCACGTCGTCTCGCTCTCATCGAGCGGGCACCACCGCTCGGACGTCCACTTCGAGGATCCGAACTATCGCGAGCGCGCGTACGATCCGTGGGAAGCGTACGGGCAGTCGAAGACGGCGAACGTGCTCTTCGCGGTCGGCTTCACCGCGCGCCACGCGAGCGACGGGATCTTCGCCAACGCGGTGATGCCGGGCGGCATCATGACCGGCTTGCAGAAGTTCGTGCCGCGCGAAGAGCAGCTTCGGATGAAGTGGATCGACGCCGACGGCAACCCCAACCCGCGGTTCAAGACGCCGGAACAAGGCGCGTCCACTACGATCTGGGCCGCCGTCGGCAGCGAGCTCGACGGCGCCGGCGGATTGTACCTCGAGGACTGCGCGCAAGCGGCACCGTTTTCGCCCGACGTGCCGTACCGCGGCGTGAAAGAGTACGCGCTCGATCCCGCGAGCGCCGACCGCCTGTGGGAACTCTCGGAAGCCGCGGTCGCGTAGGCCATGTCATCGCGAGCTTGTCGAGCGACCCCCGTCGTCACGCGAGCGAAGTCGAGCGGGACCCCGCAAAGTGCGCGGTCGCGATAACGGATCGGCGCTCGACTGCGCTCGCGCCGAAACGAGGGTTCCTCGCTCGGAATGACGGAGGGGTTCCGCGATGCCGGCTGACGTTGCGCGCGAGCTGCTGATGCTCGGAATTTTGCGCCGTGCGCCGCTCTCGGCGTACGACGTCGACCGAGCCGTGCGCGGTCACGCGCCGCTCTATCGCGGCCTCAAGCGCGGCAACGTCTATCACGCGCTCGCGCGGCTCGCCGAGGCGCGCGTGTTGACGCAGCGCACGGCGAAGGCGACGCGCGGGCCGCTCGCAACCAAGACGATCTACCGGCTCTCCGCGCCGGGCGAGCGGCATTTCCACGCGCTGCTGCGCGCGGTGCTGACCGACCTCCAGAGTACGGATACGGCGCTCGAGATCGCGTACGTGCTGCTCGGCCAGCTCCCGCGCGACGAAGCGTTGCGCCTCGTCACCGAGCGGCGCGACGTCCTCGCGCAGCACGAGGGCCGCCTGCACCGCCTCTTCGACGACATGGTCGAACGCGGCGGCTCGGCGTCGATCGGCGCCGGCCACGCGCTGCACCGCGCGCGCGCCGAGCAGCGCTTTCTCGCCGACACGGTGAAACTGCTTGCGAACCCGCGTTGGGAACCGGCCTGGATCACCGACGACGGCCCGATATCGGCGGCGGCGCGGAAGCTGTAGGCCCGTACGGGCGCTTACCCGGCGCGCACCGCCGCCATGTCGGCCAGCATTCCGGCCAAGTACGGTGCGTCCAGCGCGGCGTGAGCGAGCGCTAGCGCGAGCGCCGACCAGAATGCTACGGCGTGCCAGCGCCGTAACACGGCGCGGTACGCTCCGGGAGCCTGAAGGCTGGCGCCGACGAAGGCTTGCAGGATCAGGACCAGCAGCGCAAAGCTGCCGATCCAGATACCGGTCGCGTCGGCGGAACCCATCGACCGGCCCGCGGTGACGACGTGCGCGACCGCGATCGCGAGCGCGCCGTACCCGAGCAGGTAATGCGGCCGCATCCGCAGCGCGAGCCGCGCGAACGTCGCGCGCCGCAGCACCGCGCCGAGTACTGCGGCGAGCGGAATTGCGGCGACGGCCGCCCAGCCGCCGGCCGCGGAGAGGCTTGGCACGGCGCTTAGTGCACGGACACGTAGGGGGTGAGAATGATGATCCGCTTGAGATCGGCGCGGCGTTTTCCGGTGACCACGGCCGTGACGATCGCGACCGCGCCCGGCTTGACGTCCGCGGGCGTGCCCATCACGACCGGGGTTCCGTCGGACTGGTAGAGTTCCACGCGCGCGCCGGTCGCGCGATAGCGCTCGTCGGTCTCGCGGTCGAGGAGTTCGGCCCGCACGGTGGAGCGCGCGCGAGCGTCCACCCGGACCGCGATGGAAACTCGGCTGCCGACCGCCGCGGAGGCGAATTCGCTCGCGGAGAGCGGGGTCGGCGGCTGCATCTGCGCGACCGCGGGGGAAGCCGTTGCAAGCAGTGCCGCGATAGACGCGGCGATGAGCGTTTTCATGCGCTCACTGTAGCGGTGAGCGCTGCCGGACGGAATCCGGTTCTCGGACCGAATTACTTCACCGTGTAGTAAAACAGCGCGTTTCGGCGCAGCGAGCGCGCCGGATTCGGCGGAAGCACTGCGCATGCTCCTCACGCGCTTCTGCCTGCGCAATCCGATCGTCGTGACGCTCTTCTACGCCTTCGTCGGGGCAGCGGGCTTGATCGCGCTCGCGCGCATGGGACGCAGCGTCCTCCCGCCGATCGCGTTCGGCGTCGTCACCGTCACGGCGCCGTATCCGGGCGCCGCACCGGCCGAAATCGAGCGGCTCGTCATCGAGCCGATCGAGGACCGGCTCGACGGCATCCCGGGCCTCGATCGCGTCTCGGCCTCGGCGCAGGATGGTGCGGCGCGTATCGCCGTGCGCTTTCGGTTCGGGATCGCGATCGACGTCGCGCGCGCGCAGGTCCAGCAGGCCGTCGACGCGGCGCGTTCGGTGATGCCGCTCGACCTCGTCCCGCCGCTCGTCTCACGCGACGATCCCTCGCAGCCGCCGATCCTCGAGGAGGCGATCTCGTCGGCGGTGCTGTCGCCTGCCGCGCTCTCGGAGCTGACGGAGCGCACGATTTTGCCCGCGGTGCGTGCGACGGCCGGTGTCGGAGGGGCCGTCGCTTCGGGTGAAGTCGTTCGTCAGATCACGATCGAGCCGCGTTCGCAGCCGATGGCGGCGCTCGGCGCGACCGTGCTCGACCTCCAACGTGCCGTCGCGCAGCAGGAGCAAGTGTTGCCCGGCGGCCGGTTCTCGAGCGGCGCCGAGCAGCGCTCGATCGGGATCGGCGGCGGCGCGGCATCGGTCGAGGCGCTGCGAGCGCTGCCGGTCGCCGTGCCCGGCAGCGACGTGACGGTGCGCGCCGGCGATTTCGCTGCCGTACGCGACGGGTTCGCCGATCCCACGGTCGTGACGCGCGTCGACGTCGCGCCGGCGATCCTCCTGTTCGCCGGTCACGCTCCCGACGCCGACGCGCAGCATGCGATCGCGGCGCTGCGGCGCACGTTCGCGCGTCTGGCGGTGGGCGCGCCGTTGGTGCGGTTCGAGGAACTGCGCACCGATGGGCCGTTCGCCGACGCCGCCGTCGGCGGCGTTCTGCAGACGATCGGCGAGGGCATCGTGCTCACGGTGATCGTGATGCTGCTCTTCCTGCGTTCCTGGCGCGCGTCGCTCGTCGCCGCGATCGCGATCCCGACCTCGCTCGCCGCGGCGTTCGCGACGATGTGGGCGGCGGGCTTCACCATGAACGTCCTCTCGCTGATGGGACTCTCGCTGACGATCGGGATTCTGGTCGACGACTCGATCGTCATCATCGAGGCGATCGCGCACGCCGCACGGCGCGGCCTGCGCGGCGAAGCGGCCGCGCTTGCCGGGCGGCGCGAGCTCGGCGCCGTGGCGTTCGCGATCACCTTCGTCGACGTCGCCGTGTTCGCGCCGATCGCGTTCACGAGCGGTTTGATCGGCGAGTTCATGCGGCAGTTCGCGCTGGTCGTCGTCTTCGCGACGGCGTTCTCGCTGTTGGTGTCGTTCACGCTGACGCCGCTGCTCGCCGCGCGCTGGGCCGTGCGCGACGGACGGCCACCGCTTGAGGGGACCTTCGTCGAACTGCTCGCGGCGCTGCGCTGCATCACCCCGCGTTTGCCGTGGACGATGCGCGGCCGCGCCGTGCTCGCGCTCGCCGCCGGTTGGCAATCCGTCTTCACCGGCTTCGGCCGGTGGGAAGCGCGGGCGACGCGCGCCTATGCGGAGCGGTGGCTCCCATTCGCGCGACGGCGGCGCGGCGCGCTGCTGACGCTCGCCGCGGCGATCTGCGTGCTCTCGTTCGTGCCGCTTCTTTCAGGCGCGATCCCCAGCGAGTTCTCGCCGCCGATCGCCCGCGGCGAGGTCACGGTCGACTTGGCGTTCCCGGCCGGGACGACCCTCGCGCACGCCGGCGCCGCGGCAGAGCGCATCGCGGCGCGATTGCTCGACGACCCGGCCGTCGGGCACGTCGTCACCAGCGCCGGACGGGCGTTCAACGGCTCGACCGACGTGCTCGCGCCGAACGTCGCCCAGGTCAGTGCGGTCATGGCCGATCCGAACGCCGACGGCGCCGCCGTCCTCGCCCGCATCAAGGCGCTCGGATCGCTCGCGCCCGACGCGACCTTCGCCGGAGCCGGCACCGGGATGGGCGGACGGCCGCCGGTAAGCTACGCGCTCTCGGGGCCGCCGGGCGCCCTCGACGCGGCCGCAGCGAAGCTCGTCCGCGCGATCGCGGAGAACCCCCTCGCAACCGACGTGCGTCTGAGCAGCGGCGGCCTCGCGCCGCGGCTGCAGATCGACGTGAACGACGGTCGTGCGGCGATGCTCGGTGTCTCGACCGGCGACGTCGCGCAGACTGCGCGCATCGCGACCGCCGGCGCGCTCGCGCTGCGCCTGCGCCTGCCGAGCGGTTTGGTCGACGTCGTCGTCCAGGATCAAGCCGCCGAGCACGGCGACCTCGAGGCGCTGCGGAACGTCTCGGTGCGCTCCGCCGGCGGGGGGCTCGCGCCGCTGCGCGCGGTCGCCGACTTCACCGATCGCCGCGAACCGGCGCTCATCGAACGCGAAGATCGCGAACGCATCGTGACCGTCAGCGCAAACACGCTGCCAGGCGTCCCGATCGGCCTGGTCACCGGCGGCCTGAAGGCAGCGCTGCGGACGCCCGGATTTCTGCCGCCCGGCGTGCGCCTTGTCGCGCGCGGCGACATCGAGCAATTCCTGGACGCCGTGACGGCGATCTTCACCGCGCTCGGACTCTCGGTCGTCGTGGTGTACGCGACGCTCGCGGTGCTCTATCGCAGCTACGTCGTACCGCTGGTGATCATGGCGACCGTGCCGCTTGCGAGCGTCGGCGCGTTCGGTTCGCTCTTCGCGCTCAACGCGCTGCACGGCGCGTTCCCCGGCGTGGCGCTCTTCGCCGGCCAGACGCTGAACCTGTACTCGATGCTGGGGATCGTGATGCTCGTCGGGCTCGTCGCAAAGAACGGCATCCTGCTGATCGAGCACGCCGAACGCGACGTGCGCGCGGGAGCCGACGCGTTCGACGCCGTGTGTGCTGCCGGCGCGCGCCGCCTGCGGCCGATCGTCATGACGACGGCCGCGATGATCGCCGGGATGCTGCCGCTGGCGCTCGGCGATGCGATCGGCGCCGAGTACCGCAAAGCGCTCGGGACCGTCGTCATCGGCGGCCTGAGCAGTTCGCTCGTCCTCACGCTGTTCGTCGTGCCGCTCGTGTACGTCTCGGTTCGGAGTGCACGGCGTAACGGCGGCGATGAAACCCTTGCCGAGCGTCCAAGCGTTCGCCGCGCTTACGAGCTGCTTACGCCGCCGCAGGGCGGCTCGATGCGTGGATTTTCGTAACCGAGCTGTTACCGCGTCCCCCGGCGCGCGGCCGGAGCCGTAACGACCGCGAACCAGTGGTCCGCTAGCGTTTGGGCATGCCGCTTCACGCGGCTCGAAGTCTCTCCTGAAGGGATACGACATGCTCACCGCGCTCTTTGCAATTTGGGCGCTCGGCGCAGCGTCTTTCGCGCCCATACGTATGCACGCGCTCGCGCTGCTGATCGCGCCCGACCGCCCGCGCGAGATCGAAACGCCGCCCGCGCCTACGGCCGCAGTCCCCGACATACCGGCGGAGCGTTCCGCAATCGTCCACGACGACGCTCGGCCGACCCTCGCGCGGCCGGCGCCGGGAGCAACGGGGTTGTTCCAGGGTTGGGGTCCCCGGATCGGCTAGTGTCCAGTTCCGTCGGGACCCGAGGTCCTCACTCGTGCACCAGTTGGGTGAAGGCCGCCGAGGGATCGCAGTCGAGCTCGGACCGCAACGCCGTGCGATAGCGGCGAAAACACCGCAGTGCCTCGGCACGATCGCCGTGCGCGAGGTGCGCGCGAACGACGATCTCCGCGCCGACTTCGTCGAGCGGATCGTAGGCGGCGATCTTTTCGCCGAGCCGCCGTGCGTCGTCCGGCCGTCCGCTCTCGAGTGCGATGCGAGCGAGGAGTGCGGCGACCTCGGCTCGCCGTTCGCCGATGCGACGCGCGATGGGATCGAACCACTCCCACTGCGCGAAGTACGCCGGGCGCTCGCCCTCCCACAACGCGTGCGCTTCACGCAGCAGCGCTTCGCGGCGTGAGGGATCGCCGGCGTCGAGCGCGGAGCGATACGCGCGCTGTGCATCCCACATGTCCACCGTGACGCCGGTGAGCAGCACGCCGTCGCCGGCGCGGATGGTGACGTGGCCGAGTGCCTTGCGCAATCGCCACAGCGTCACTTTGAGCGCGTTGCGAGCAGCGTCCGGATCCACGTCGTCCCAGAAGCGTTCCAGTAGCGCCGCGACGGAGAGCCCGCGCGGGTCTTCCGCGAGCGCGAAGAGCAGCGCTTCCGGAACACGGCCGAGTTTGACCTCGGCGCCGGCGCGCAGCACGCGCCCGTCCGCGAAACAGATACGCACGGCGTCGAGCGCGTCGCCGGCGGAATCCTCGTTCCGGTAGCGCGCGAGGAACGGCGCGAGAAATCCACCGGTGCCGCCGCGGGCCGCGTCGTCGACGGCCGCGAGCAGTTCGGGCGCGTCGTCGATCTGAGCGGCGGCTTCACGCGCCCGAACGAACAGCCGCTCTTGGTCCGGCGCCTCCGCCGCCGTCGCGAGCGCTAGATTCGTCAGCACGATCGTGTACGGCGCGCTGAAGCGTTCGGCAACCTCGCGCGCGCCGGCGAGCGAACCCTGCCGCGTCGCTCCAGGCGGGGCATGGGCCGCGGCGATGAGGTGACCGAAGCAGACGTAGATCATCAGGTCGGCGGCGCGCGGTTCGCGTTCCCGGCCGCGCAGCATCGCGGCCAAGAACCCGAGTGCGAAAACGCCGTCCTGCTCGACCAATTCGTCCAAGTCCGCGGCGAGCCGGGAGACCAGATGATCCTCGCCCGCCAGCCAAGCGCCGATCGCGGCCTCGGCCGTGCAGCGCGCGACGTAGTTGCGCAGGCCGACGGCGGATACGATCTTGCACGCCTCGTCGATCTCGCGGCGCTCGGCGTCGCGTTCGCCGCGCAGCCGCGCGATGTCGGCGCCCGCGATGAGGTGCAACCCCGAAACGATCGGCGCCGAGGCCGCGGCGAGATTCGGCGCGCTCAGCTCGCGCTCCGCGTCGCGCAGCGCCCCGCACCGCGCAAGGACCAAACCGCGAAAGTAATGGAGATACGCGACCATCGCCAACTGCCGGCGTCGCTCCACCGCATCGTCCGGCGCGATCGCCCAGCCGGCGATCGTTCGCTGCAGGTCGTCCAGGAGCGCCAGGGCTTGCGGGAAGCGCCCGACGTACTGCTCGTACAGCACGTAGGTGAAGCCGACGAAGAGCCGCGTTGCGACCGGCGTGTCGCCGCCGCACGCATCCCAAATCGCCTCGGCCTCGCTGCGCGTCTCCTCGACGGCCGTCTGCCAGAGACGAACCATGACCGCGGCGCCCCACACGATGGGGAAGCGCCGCCGGACGTCGTTGGGAAGCGCCGTCGCCATGCGCGCGAGGTCGAGCTCGAGGACGGTTTCGGCCCGGTCGAGTGCGACCGCGGCGGCGTCGACGTCTCCGGCTGCGAGAAAAAGACGCGCCGCGTTGCGCGCGTCGCCGCGCCGAGCATACTGATCGGCGGCCGAGCCGACGATCGCGTGGGCCAGATCCGGTGCCGCCGCTCGGAGTGCACTCGCTGCGAGCGGATGCACTTCGTACACGTTCTCGCGCTTTCGCACGAACGGCGACTCCCGCGAGGCGCGTTCGAGCGCCTCGGCGGGTTCAGGGCCGAGGGCGACCTCGATATCGCTCTCTCCCGCGTCGGGGACGAGGCTGCAAAAGAGCAGGGCGTCGCGCAGCGGGAACGGCATCGTCTCGACCACTTGGTCGACGACGTACTCGTAGAGATCGTCGTAGTCGGCCGCATCGAGCTTGTCGAGCAGCGCGTCGAGCCGGCTCTCATCGGCGAACCGGAGGAACAGGAAAACCGCGATCGGCCACCCGCGCGAAATGCGCACGATCCGCTCGAACTGCGCGGCCGCGACCGTCCGGTTGCCGAGCGCGCGCCGCACTTCGTCCGCGGTGAACGCGAGGTCCGCAGCATGCAGCGTCAGGATTTGATGCGGCGGTAAGAAACGGCTGAGGTGCAGGCGGAGCGGTTCGCGCGTGCACGCGACGATGCGCCGTCCCACTGGGCGTTCGGCGAGGAGCCGTGCGAGCAGGTCGCGGGTCGGTCCCTGCATCGCGTGTTCCGCATTCTCGAACACGATCGTCGAGGGGGGCTGCGGTTGGCGCCAAATCGACGTCAGCGTCGAGAGCTGCTCTTCGAGCGGGATCGACGCATCGCCCAGAATGCTTGCATGGCGCGCGAGCTCGTCGCGCCGGTCGGGAAATGCGTCGGCGAACGCGCAGAGCACGGCGCGCGCGAGATCGACCGCCTGCTGCGCGCCCGCGCAGTCGGCGATGCCGGCGTGCTCTTCGCCGCTCGTCGCCTGCCGCGCGAAGGTCGATTTCCCGAAACCGGCGGGCGCCGAGAGGACGAGCAACGCCGGATGCGCCGCGCGCACGCGCGCCAAGAGATCTTCGCGCGGCACCTCCCCGCCCAGCGCCCTGTCGTAGCCGATCACTGGGACACCTCTTGGGCGCGGCAACCCGAGCCAGACCCCGTAGGCGCAGTATACGCCTTGCTGCGTGCGCGTGCGGGTCCGTTCCGACTAGGACTTTCGGCCTACGGCGCGGCACCGCCGCGCGGATCGCGCAGCAGAGCCGCATACTCGCGGTCCATCCGGCCGCTCGAGCGGTACACGGCGGCGCGCATCGCGAGATGCTCGAACGCCGCGCTGATGTGCGGGCCGAGCGCTTCGCGCCGCAGGTACACTGCTTCACGCAAAACCTCCCAATAATGTTCGAAGTTGTCCGCGTATTCCGAGAGCACCAAACTCTCCGCGACGCCGCCTTTGTTCACCAGCACGGCGAAGTGCTCGAGAAACTGCATCAGCCGGAAAGCGCCGAGAAACTCAGGGATCAGCTCGGACGAGCGCAGCCGCTCGCGAAACGCGGGATCGCGCAACAACGGCGGAACCCCGCGCAGGGAGCGGACCGCTTCGCGCATCTCGTCGGAATCAAGCTTGTCGACGATGCGCAGGTAGACGACGATGTCGTTCGCGTTGCGGTAGTGGCGCAGCTGCGCGAACGCGGCGACCGCCGTCGCGCAGACGATCAGCGCCGAGATGAGCGACGCGAGCGCGCCGAGCCAGGCGGCATCCATTACGTCACCGGCGAGAGGCGCGGGTTCGGACGTTCCGGGCGGCCGACTTTGTGGCATTCGCGCCAGCCCTCGCCGGTGTCGATCGCGACGATGTCGGCGGTGAAATCGAACGAGCCCGCGCCTTTGAAGAACGCGCTCCCGACGGCGTACGCGTCGGCGGGGACGCCGTCTTCCTCGAAGTGCCGGATGCGCTCGGCATCGAAGCCGCCGCTCACCACGATCCGCACGCCGCGGAACCCCTCGGCGTCGAGCGCGTTGCGCACGTTGTGCACGAGCTGGGCGTTGACGCCGGTCGGCGGGAACGTCCCCATCTGCGGGATCACGCTCTTGTCGACCAGCGTCCCCGACGTGTCGAGCCGCACGCCCCAGAGCCGGCCGCCGAGCGCCCGCGCCACCGCGAGCGACGTGCCGGCGCAGTCGTTCTCGAAGTCGACGAGCGCGATCACGTTCACCGAGGCGTCGATGTATTGCGCGAACTTCTGCGTGGCGAGCACGGTGTCGCCGCCGTAGGCCGCGATCAGCGCGTGCGGCACCGTCCCCATTCCGCGCGAACCCCACCACTCGGCGTTGGCGTCGGTGGACACGCCGAGCGCGCCCGAGATATAGGCCGCGTACCCGTCGCCGGTCTGCACCAGATGGTGATCGAAGCGCGCAGGGAAGAACAGCACTTCCTTGCCGCCGGCGGCGTCCACGATCGCGCGCGCGTTGGTCGCGATCCGCGAGCGCCGCGCCAGCACGCCGAGATACGGGGTCTCGAGGTGGGCGAAGAGCGCGTAGTCGCCCTCGATCGTCATCACGGTCTCGAACGGCGCGATCGCGTCGCCGTCGAAGAGCGCCCGCACCGCGAGCGACTCCCAGCCGACTTCCCACTCGCCGCCGGGACCGTACCGGCCGCTGCACAGCTTGAGGATCGCGATCGCCTCGTCGATGCCGCACAAGATCGCGCGGTTGCGCTGAAAGACCTGCATCCGCACCCGAGGGTGGTAGCCGTCGGCCTCGAGGATCTCGCGCGCGCGATTGAAGTACGTATCGGAATAGTAGCCGTCGCGCATCTTCTCGACCGGCAGGTTCAGGATCGCCGGGTCGAGTCGACGGCGCTCGGTTCGCAGCATGGGTGGGACGCTACGGGGCTGCCTGCGCCGTTCCCCGCTCCGCCGGAGGCCGCGGTGCCGCCAGAGCCGGGTCGTGCAACAGCTTGCGAAGCTCGCCGGTCTGCGCCCGCGCCTGCCAGGTCACCGCCCGCATCGCGAGGTGCTCGAACATGCAGTAGATGTCTTCGCCGACCCCCACGCGCATGATGGCGATCGCCGCGCGCGTCTGCGACCACACCTGCTGAATCACGGCGCTGTAGAGCAGCATCACCGTCCGCTCGGAGATCGCGCCCGTATAGACGTAGACGGCCATGTCCTCGAAGAAGTTGCCCAGCGTGTTGATGCGGACAGCGCGCGGACCGGGCGGAAACGTCTGCAGCTCGGCCTGGAACGACGGCTCGTCGATCAGGTTCGCGAGGTCGTTGCGCACGAACGCGCGTGCCTCGCGCATGATCTCCTCGTCGTACATCTGCGAGAGTTTGGTGAGCGTCGAGAGTTCAGCGGCGTGTCGAGCGCGCCGTAACTGCCCGAGGCCCGTCGTGATGCCTCCGACCACGACCACGGTGTTGATGAGCGAGAGCGCGGTCGGCAGATCGAAGCCCGGCATCCGAGGGTCCGTACGCGCCGCCCGGGCGTTCTCCTGGCGTGCCGATCCGGCCAGGGAGCATGGGTTCCCGTACGTGGACGTGGAACGAAGTCATCGTCCACTATGGCGAACCCGAGCAACAGCGAGATCGCGCAGCGTCTCCGCGAGATCCGCACCCTTATGGAGTTTGCGGGCGAACCGTTCTTCAAGTTCATGGCCTACGAGCGGGCCGCCGAGACGATCGAAAATGCCCCACCGCTGTCCGCACTGGTCGAAGACGGCCGCCTGACCGAACTTCCCGGCGTCGGAAAGACGATCGCCGCGCGCATCGCGACGCTGGCCGCGACCGGTACCGACCCCTATCTCGAGGAGCTGCGGGCGATCTATCCGTCGACCCTCATGGAGGTGCTCGCCGTCCAAGGCGTCGGGATGAAGACCGCGCAGCAGCTCTTCGAGCGGCTCGGGGTCGCGTCGCTCGCCGATCTGGAACGTGTGCTGGACGACGGCGGGATCGCCACGATCCCGCGGTTGGGAGCGAAGTCGATCGACAACATCCGGCGCGGCGTCCTCGCCTATAAGGGGCGCACGAAGCGCACACCGCTCGGCGTCGCGCTCCCGATCGCCCGCGAGGTCATCGCGTACCTGCAGGCGACGACCGACGCGGCGGACCTCCTCCCTGCCGGCAGCGTGCGGCGCCAGGAACCGACGGTCGGCGACGTCGACATCGTCTGCACGTCTGCCAACGCCGAGGCGGTCATCGCGTCGTTCACGGCCTGGGAGCGGGCCGAGGCGGTGCTGGCCGAAGGCCCGACCAAGGCCAGCATCTGGCTCGCCGGCGGATTGCAGATCGACCTGCGGGTGCTCCCGGCGCACCTCTACGGCAACCTGCTCCAGCACTTCACGGGGTCGCGCGAGCACAACATCCAGTTTCGCGAGATCGCAGCCCGCAAGAACCTACGCGTCAGCGAGAACGGGATCGTCGACCTGAGCGACGGCCGCACGATCGCGTGCCGCACCGAAGAGGAGGTGTACGCGACGATCGGGCTAGCCTACGTTCCGCCCGAGATGCGGCTGGGCACCGGCGAGATCGACGCCGCGCGCGCCGGAACGCTGCCGCGTCCGATCGAGCTGGGCGACTTGCGCGGCGACTTCCACCTCCACTGCACCTGGTCCGACGGGCGCAACACGCTGGAGGAGATGATCGCCGGCGCCGCCGCACGCGGCTATGCGTACCATTCGATCAGCGATCATTCGTGGGGCCGGGGGCGGATGGGACTCGATCCCAGCGACCTGCGCGCCCAGCGCGCGCGGGTGCGGGAGCTCGGCGAGCGTCACGGGGTCCGCACCCTGTGCTCGGCCGAGGTCGACATCCTCCCAGACGGCGCGCTCGACTACGACGACGCGATCTTGGCCGAGCTCGACATCGTGGTCGCCTCCGTCCACTCCGCGTTCAACCTGAGCCGCGAGGCGATGACCGCTCGCCTGATTCGCGCCTGCGAGAACCCTTACGTGACGATCATCGGGCACCCGACCGGGCGCAACGTCGAGACCTTCGCGGGTTACGACTTCGACCACGACGCCGTGTTCGCGGCCGCCGCCCGAACCGGGACGGCGCTCGAGATCGACGGGCAGCCGAGCCGGCTCGACCTCCCGAGCCCGCTGGCCCGCCGGGCCCGCGAGTTCGGCGTGACCTTCACCTGCGACTCCGACGCCCACGCGGTCGCTCAGCTCGACAATGTGGCCTACGCGGTCGGCCAAGCGCGGCGGGCCTGGATCACTCGCGATGAGGTCCTCAACGCCCGATCACTTGAGGAAGTCCTGGCCTTCGTGAGTATGAAACGAGCGCTCGTTCCGCATGTCGATCCCGGCGCCGCTCCCTCCGGCTGAGGAGCGGCGGCTCTCCGCCCTCTACGAGTACGAACTCCTCGACACGCCCCCCGAGGAGCTCTTCGACGCGTTCACCGATCTGGCCGCGAAACTGTGCGACGCCCCGATCGCGCTGATCGCGCTGATCGACCGCGACCGCGTGTGGTTCAAGTCCGCGCACGGGATCGAACTGCGCGAGTCCCCGCGCGAGAACGCGTTCTGCGCGCACGCCATCCTCGATGAGGGGTTCGTAGAGGTCGGCGACGCTGCCGCCGACCCGCGGTTCGCCGCGGACCCCCGGGTGTTGGGCGAGCCCGGCATCGGCTTCTACGCCGGCGTTCCGCTCCGCACGCCCGACGGCTTCGCGCTCGGCACGCTGTGCGTCATGGACACCGTGTCGCGCACGCTGACCGACGCGCAGCGCACCGCGCTGATCTCGATCGCCACGGCGATCGGGGAACAATTCGAAGCGCGCCGCGCGCTCCTGCGGCTGTTCGACGGCTCGCAGACCGAGCTGTACCAAGTCAATCTCGCGCACGAGCACATTCTCTTCGCCAGCGACGCCGCGCGACGTAATCTCGGGTACTCGACCGAAGAGCTGCGCCGGCTGAAGCTGCGCGATCTGCTGCCGGCGCTCGCGCGCGAAGGACGGCTGACCGAACGTCTTGCCGAGCTGCGCGCAAATCCCGGCCAGCGCTTGAACCTGCGCACGACCGCCCAGCGGAAAGACGGCACGACGTACCCGATCGAGCTGCGCATCGAGCTGCTCGGCGGCCGGCGCCACGACACCGCCGTCGTCGTCGCCACCGATCTGACCGAGCACGAGCAGGCGCAGCAGCGCATCAGCCTGCTCTCCGCGGCGATCGAGGCGGCCCACGATCCGATCATCATCGCCAAACCCGGCGCGCAACCGCGCGATCCCGCGACGATCGTCTACGCGAACCAAGCGTTCATCCGGCAGAAAGGCGTCAAGGCGGAAGCCGTGATGGGCCACCAGACGGATGAGTTCTTCGGACCGAAGACCGATCGCACGCGGCTCGCGTTCATGCGTCACGAGATCATGGCCGGCCGGTCGGCGCGCGTCGAGTACGTCTCGTATCGCGCGGACGGATCGTACTACCACACCCAAGCGACGGCGCGGCCGCTGATCGACGACTCAGGCAACACGACGCACTTCGTCGTCGTGCAGCACGACGTGACGGAGCAGGTGCTGCGCGGTGCGCAGCTCGCGATGCAGAACGAACGGCTCACCGCGATCACCTCGATCGCGCGCACGCTGTTCGCCTCGCTCGAGCCGATCCTGCTGGTCGAAGCGCTGCTCTCCGGCGTTCAAGAGCTGGTCGGCGGATCCGCGACGCTGTACGCACCGCGCCCGCGCGGCGGTTTCGTCGAGACCCTCGATCTGGGCGTGAGGGATACCGCGCCGGTCGCCGACGCGTTCGTCGGGCTCGCGTCGCGCAGCGACGTTTGCGTGCTCGACGAATCCGAGCGCCGCGCCGCCGTTCGCATTCCCGGAACCTCCGGCGGGGCCGCGTACGTGCTCGACGTGCGCGGAGAGTCGCCGCTCGGCACCGCCGACGTCTTCGCGCTGGGTCTCCTCGGGCAGTACTTCGCGGTCGCGGCCCGCAACGTCGAGCTGTACTTGGAGCTCGCTTCGCGCCGCGACGCGGTCGTCGAACTGAACCAGGTCAAGAACGATCTGATCGCGATGCTCGCCCACGACTTCAAGGGGCCGCTGACGACCATCGTCGGTTTCGCCGACGTGCTCGCCGACGACGACCGCTTCGATTCCGAGTCCCGCCAGTATTTGGGGATGATCTCCTCGAGCGCGATGCGGCTCGCGTCGCTGGCGACCGATACCCTCGCGCTCTCGCGCCTCGAACACAACGAGCTCGCGCTCGTGCTCAGCGAGGTCGACCTCGTGGCGCTGGTGCGCGACATCGTGCGCGTCTTCAGCGTGACGCGGCCGATCGATCTGCGGGTCTCCGCGTCGACGCTGACCGTCACCGCCGACGAGCCGCGCCTGCGCCAAGTGTTCGAGAACCTGCTCGGCAACGCGATCAAGTACTCGCCCGGCGGCGAGCCCGTCGAAGTCGCGCTGCGTTCGCGCGACGGCGGCGTCGAGCTCACCATCCGCGACCGCGGCATCGGCATCCCCGATAGCGAGCGCGGGAAACTCTTCGGCCGCTTCGCTCGGGCCAGCAACGCGCGCGCGCTCGGCATCGGCGGGACGGGCTTCGGCCTGTATTTGAGCAAGACCATCGTCGATCTCCACGGCGGAACGATCGACGTCGAGTCGGTCGAAGGTCAGGGCTCGACGTTCCGCATCGTCATCCCCACCCATGCGGCGCTGTACAAGGCCGGTGCGCGGCGTTTCGCCTTGCTCGATGCCGACGGCGACGCGCGCTCGTACGTGGCGCACACGCTGCGCGGCGACGGGTTCGCGGTCGCCGTCGCGCGCAGCGGCGAGGAGCTCTTACGTTTCCTCGAAGACGGGAGCTTCGACGTCGCGCTGGTCGACGCCGACCGGCTCGAGATTCCGCCCGAAACGTTCACCGAACGCGCCGGACCGCACGCGGCGCTGGTGCGCGTCGGCCTGCGGCTGCCCGCGGAGCGGAACGGCTGGAGCGCGTTCGTCGCGAAGCCGTTCTTGATGAAAGATCTCTACACGGCGATCGACGAGGCGCTCGCCCACGCGAACGGCGGCGCGTTCAAGGAATCGGTGAGCTCGGCCGGATCTCGGTAGATCGCCTCGGCTTCGGCGAGCGTCGCCGGATCGGCGCCGCCGCACAGCAGTGCCACGCACGGCACGCGGGCCCGGTGCGCCGCCTCGATGTCGTAGCGCGTGTCGCCGACCATCACCGCATCGGCCGCCTCGACGCAGGCCTTCCGGAGCGCCGCTTTGACGATGTCGGGCGCGGGCTTCGAGGACTCCGCATCGTCCGAGGTCGACGCGACGTCCACCAACGGCCCGAAATCGCCTCGGGCGAGCAACGCGTCGAGTTCGTCCTTCTTCGCCGAACTGGCGACGACGACGCGCGCGCTGCGCGCGCGGACGGCCAGCAGCAATTCCCGCGCGCCGCGCGTCGGGCGCACGCCCGGCAGCTCACGCTCGCGGAAGATCTCGGCACGTCGTGCGGCGATCGTCTTGCCGGGCTCCGTGTCCTCACTCGCGCCGGGGATGAGCGCGGGCAGAATGCGGTCACCGCCCATTCCGATCAGCGGCCGGATGCGTTCGATGGGTATGGGGAAGCCGGCTTCGGCGAACGCCGCCGCCCACGCGCGGGCGTGCGCGTCGACGGAGTCGACCAGGGTCCCATCGACATCGAAGAGCACGGCTCGCGTCATGGGTAGGGTCTACCCACATCCCCTCGCACTGGAGGCTGCCCGTGGCTGACGCCAAGCGACCGGCAATCGACCTTACCGCGTTGCTGGAGCGCGCGGCGCGCACGCTGAGCGAGCGCGTCGGCCCGCTGCCGAACGTCCTTTCTCAGCGCTCGACGTCGCTGCGCCCGCGCACGGCCGGCGCGAAGAAGACCGCCAGCGTGTGTCCGTATTGCGCCGTCGGCTGCGGCACGTCGGTCTACAGCCGCAACGGCACGATTGTCGACATCGAAGGCAACCCGGACTCGCCGATCAACGAAGGAACGCTGTGTCCGAAAGGCTCCGCGGTCTTCGGCCTGCACCGCAACCCCGCGCGCTGGACGACGGCGAAATATCGTGCGCCGTATGCGACGGAGTGGACCGACGTTTCGCTCGAGTGGGCGACGGACCGCATCGCGCAGCGCGTCAAGGACACGCGCGACCGCACCTTCCGCGAACACGACGAGCAAGGGCGGCGCGTCAACCGCACGTTAGCCATCGCATCGCTCGGCGGCGCGACGCTCGACAACGAAGAGAACTACCTCATCGCGAAGCTGTTCCGCAACATCGGGACGCCGTTCATCGAGAATCAGGCGCGCATTTGACATAGCTCCACGGTGCCGGGTCTCGGCACCCTTTACGGTCTGGGCGGCGCGACCACGCATCTGATGGATCTGCAGCACTCCGACCTCGTCGTGATCCAAGGGTCGAACTTCGCGGAGAACCATCCGGTCGGCTTCCGTTTCGTGATGATGGCGAAGGAGCGCGGCGCGACGATCGTCCACGTCGATCCGCGCTACACGCGCACGAGCGCGCTGGCCGACATGTACATTCCGATCCGGTCCGGGACGGACATCGCCTTCACCGGCGGGCTGATCAACTACGTGCTCTCGAACGACGCGTACTTCAAAGAATACGTGCACGCGTACACCAACGCGACGTTCCTGGTGCATCCGGATTTCCGCGATACCGAGGACCTCGAGGGTTTGTTTTCGGGATACAATCCGGAAACGTGTCAGTACGACGCGAAGCAGTGGCGGTACGAAGTCGACGAGGACTCGACGGAGCGGCCCGGTGCAGGCGGCGCATCGGTGCACGGCGGCAAGCAGCCGAAGAAGGATCCGACGCTGCAGCACCCGCGCTGCGTGCTCAACGTGATTAAGCGGCACTACGCTCGCTACACGCCGGAGATGGTGGAGCGCGTCACCGGCGCGCCGCCGGAGGCGTTGTTGCGCTTGGCGAAGCTCCTGGTGGCGAACAGCGGGCGCGAGCGCACCGCCGTGTACGCCTACGCGATGGGCTGGGCACAGCACACCGTCGGCGTGCAGAACATCCGCGCGGCCGCAACCCTGCAGGCGCTGCTCGGGAATACCGGCCGTCCCGGCGGCGGCGTCATGGCCCTGCGCGGGCACGCGTCGATTCAGGGTTCCACCGACATCGCGACGCTCTACGACAATTTGCCCGGCTATCTCAAAATTCCGACCACCGAGAAAGGCGAGACCGATTTCGCGACGTGGACGAAGAACCACACGATGCGATCCGGGCGCTGGGAAGGTTTTCCGCGCTACGCGATCTCGCAATTGAAGGCATGGTACGGCGAGCGTGCGCGCGCGTCGAACGACTGGGGCTTCCGCAATCTGCCGCTCAACACCGGCGACCATTCCGACCTTCCGATGTTCTTCGCCATGAAGGACGGCGAGATCGAGGGCCTCGTGCTCTACGGCCAAAATCCCGCGGTCGGCGGACAGAACGCCGCGCTGCAGCGGGCCGCGATGGAGCGGCTGCGCTGGCTCGTCGTGCGCGACATGTTCGAGACGGAGAGCGCCGCGTTCTGGAAGCGCGAGGGTGCCGATCCGACTGCGATCGGCACCGAAGTGTTCTTCCTTCCGGTAGCAGGCGTCGCGGAGAAGGAAGGCACGTTCACCAACACGATGCGGCTGGTGCAGTATCACGATAAGGCGGTGGAACCGCCGGACGATGCGCGCAGCGATCTCGCCTTCACGTACGAGCTCGGGAAGCGGCTCAAGGCGCTCCATGCGGACTCCATCGATCCGCTCGACCGCCCCATCCTCGATCTCACGTGGGACTACGAGAGCGACGACCCGGGGGAACGCGCGCGCAGCGAACCTTCTGTGAACAAGATCATGCGCGAGATGAATGGCTTCCGCATTGCGACCGGAGAGCATCTGCGGGACGCGAGCGAACTGCGCGACGACGGGACGACCGCGTGCGGTGCGTGGATCTATTGCGGCATGTTCCCCGAACCCGACCGCAACTTGACCCGCCGCCGGATGCCCGGGCCGCCCGGTTCGGGATCGCCCGAGTGGGCGTGGTCGTGGCCCAACAATTCGCGCACGCTCTACAACCGCGCGTCGGCCGATCCGTCCGGCATGCCGTGGAGCGAGCGCAAGCGGCTCGTTTGGTGGGACGCCGCAGCCAACACCTGGACCGGCACGGACAGGCCGGATTTTCCGCTCCACACGCCGCCGTCATATCGCGCGCCGGCCGACGCGACCGGCGAAGCCGCCGTCGACGGCGACGCGCCGTTCGTGATGCTCGAATACGGGCGCTCCGAGATCTTCGGCGTCAACGGCACCGCCGACGGGCCGCTGGCGACGCATTACGAGCCGCGCGAATCACCGGTCGGCAACGCGCTCTACCCGAAGGTGCAATTCAATCCCGTCCTCAAGCAATGGCGCCGCCGCGACAACCCATACCACGCGATCGGCGACGAGCGGTATCCATACGTCATCACGACGTATCGGCTGACCGAACACCATGCCGCTGGCGTGATGAGCCGCCGGGTGCCGTGGCTGGCCGAGCTCCAACCGGCGGTGTTCTGCGAGCTCTCACCCGAGCTCGCGGTCGAGAAGAGCATCCGGAACGGCGATTGGGTGACGATCGAGACGGCGCGCGGCGAGATCGAAGCGCGAGCCCTGGTGACGGGTCGAATGCAGCCTATCCGCCTGGGCAAAGGGCGCTTCGTCCACCAGATCGGCGTGCCATATCACTGGGGATACGAAGGCGAGGTCACCGGCGATAGCGCGAACGATCTTCCACCGCTGGTCGCCGACCCCAACGTGACGATCCACGAGGGCAAGGCGTTCACGTGCAATCTTCGGCCCGGCCGGCGCAAACCGTACGACAGGGCGACGCTGGAGGACGAGCCGGTTCCCAAGTCCGAGCAGAGGCCGCTCGGCAACCCGGAGCGTCCGGGTCCGGTAGCCGCCCCGCCCCACGATTCGTCGGCGGTCCGCACGGCGGTTGTCCCGCCGGAGGTCGTCATGGAAGGCGCGGCGCTCGTCCACCGGATGGAGCGTGGGGAAGTCCCCGGGGCGGGTATCGGCGAGCATGAACAATCGTGAACGTGGACCCGATCCGGTGGTGAACGCCGACCGCGATCGGGGAACCACGCCGCCCGAGCAGGGTCCCGAGAGCAACGACGTGGTTGGCCGGCCGGCGGTCGAGCGGCCCCGAACGGCGTTCCACGAGCCGGCCGAGACCCCGGACCTTGAACGGAAGCCGCTGAACGAACGGGAAGCCCTCGAAGAAGGTGGGGAGTTCGACGGAATCGCCCCTCTACAGGACCTTCCGCCCCCCTGAATTCGAAGGCGTGCGGCACCTGGTGTACAAAATACCGGATGCCATAGAGTTCGAGGTACCCGGATTTGGAGACGATCGACATCATCAGCGGCGTGCCGCGCGGCATCGCTGCCCGGCCCGAGTCGTCGAACGGCGACGGCGACGGCCGCCGCAAGAAGAAGCGTCGTGAGGGAAAAGGGCGCCCCGTCGATCCCGGCGCGCTGCTCGAGGTGCGCGCGCTGCTCGGTGACGAGCCGCGCCGGCGCGATCTGCTGATCGAGCACCTCCACAAGATCCAGGACCGCTATCGCGCGCTCTCGGCGACGCACCTCGTCGCGCTCGCCGAAGAGATGCGGCTGGCGCCGGCAGAAGTGTTCGAAGTCGCGACCTTCTACCATCATTTCGACATCGTGAAGGAAGGCGAAGCGGCGCCGCCCGCCGTGACCGTACGCGTCTGTGACGGCCTCTCGTGCGAGATGGCCGGGGCCCAGAACCTGCTCGCGCTACTGCGCGCCGGCGGCTACGGCGACGGCGTGCGCGTGATCCCGGCCCCGTGCGTCGGCCGCTGCGAGTCCGCGCCGGTGGCCGTGGTGAACCAGAACGCGATCGGCGGCGCGACGGTCGCCGGCGTCGACGCGGCGCTCGAAGGCAAGGCCTTCAGCGCGGCGATCCCCGACTACACCGGTTTGGATGCCTACGTCGCGGAGGGCGGATACGCGCTGCTGCGCGCGTGCGTCAACGGCGAACGCACGCCGGACGAGCTGATCGCGATCATGGAGGACGCGGGCCTGCGCGGCCTCGGCGGCGCCGGTTTTCCGGCCGGCCGCAAGTGGAAGATCGTGCGCGCCGAGACCGCTCCGAAGCTGATGGCCGTCAACATCGACGAAGGCGAGCCCGGCACGTTCAAGGATCGCTACTATCTCGAGCGCGATCCGCACCGTTTTCTCGAGGGGATGCTGATCGCGGCCTGGGCCGTGGGCATCGCCGAGATCTACGTGTACCTGCGCGACGAATACGCGCACGCAAGAAAGATCCTCACCGACGAGATCGCCGCGCTGCAAGCCGCATCACCGGTGCCGCTGCCGCCGATTCACCTGCGCCGCGGCGCGGGCGCGTACATCTGCGGTGAAGAGTCCGCGATGATCGAGTCGATCGAAGGCAAGAAAGGGATGCCCCGCCTGCGCCCGCCGTACGTGGCGCAAGTCGGTGTGTTCGGCCGTCCGACGCTCGAGCACAACATGGAGACGCTCTACTGGGTGCGCGAGATCGTCGAAAAAGGCGCCGCGTGGTTCGCCGACCAGGGACGCCATGGCCGCAAAGGGCTGCGCTCCTTCTCGGTGAGCGGCCGCGTGCGCAAGCCTGGCGTGCACCTCGCGCCGGCCGGGATCACGATGCGCGAGCTGCTCGACGAGTACGCCGGCGGCATGCTGCCCGGCCACACCTTTTACGGATACTTTCCGGGCGGCGCGTCGGGCGGCATCCTGCCCGCGTCGATGGACGACATTCCGCTCGATTTCGACACGCTCAACAAATACGGGTGCTTCATCGGATCCGCGGCGATCATCGTGCTCTCCGACCACGACACGGCGAAGAGCGCGGCGCTCAACATGCTGCGTTTCTTCCGCGAGGAGTCGTGCGGTCAGTGTACGCCGTGCCGCGTCGGCACGGCGAAGGCCGTCGCGCTCATGGAGCGCGACGACTGGGACCGCGATCTGCTCACCGATCTCTCGACGGTGATGATGGACGCTTCGATCTGCGGGCTCGGCCAAGCGGCGCCCAACCCGTTCCTCTCCGTCTACAAATACTTCCCGCACGAAGTTGGGCTCTGACATGGCGATCGCATTCACGCTGAACGGGACTCCGGTCAGCGCGCTGACCGACGAGACGATTCAGCAGGCCGCCGACCGGCACGGCATCGAGATCCCGCGGCTGTGCTATAAAGACGGCTACCGTCCCGACGGCAACTGCCGCGTGTGTATGGTCGAGATCGACGGCGAACGGGTTCTCGCGCCGTCGTGCTGCCGGATGCCGTCCGAGGGGATGAAGGTCGCCAGCACCAGCGACCGCGCGCGCAAATCGCAGCAGCTCGTCACCGAACTGCTGCTCACCGACATGCCGGCGCAGACGACCTCGCCGTACAAGCGCGAATCGGAACTCGACGCATGGGCCGCAAAACTCGGCGTCGCGCAGCCGCGCTATCCGCAGCGGCATCAGCCGGCCTCCGACCTCTCGCATCCGGCGATGTCCGTCAACCTCGACGCCTGCATCCAATGCGGCCGCTGCGTGCGCGCCTGTCGCGAAGAACAGGTCAACGACGTCATCGGCTACGCCTGGCGCGGCGAGCACGCCAAGATCGTGTTCGACTTCGACGATCCGATGGGTTCGAGTTCGTGCGTCGCCTGCGGCGAGTGCGTGCAGGCCTGTCCGACCGGCGCGCTTTCGCCCGCGAACGGCGTGGCGCTGATCGAGCCCGACAAGAAGGTCGATTCGGCGTGTCCGTACTGCGGCGTCGGCTGCCTGTTGACGTACAGCGTCAAAGACAACACGATTCTGCAGGTCGAGGGCCGCGACGGCCCCTCCAACGCGAGCCGGCTGTGCGTCAAGGGCCGCTTCGGCTTCGACTACGTGCACAACCCGGCGCGGCTCACGAAGCCGATGATCCGCAAAGAGGGCGTAGCGAAAACCGCCGAGCTGCTCGATCCCGACGACATGTGGGCGGCGTTCCGCGAAGCGACCTGGGAAGAAGCGCTCGAGCGCGCCGGCGGGACGCTGCGCGACATCCGCGACCGGCAGGGTTCGCAAGCGTTGGCCGGCTTCGGCTCGGCGAAGGGCAGCAACGAGGAAGCGTACCTGTTCCAGAAGCTGGTGCGCACCGGTTTTCGGAACAACAACGTCGACCACTGCACGCGGCTGTGTCATGCGTCTTCGGTCGCGGCGCTGCTGGAGGACGTCGGTTCGGGAGCGGTCTCGAACCAAGTCAAAGACGTTGCGCTGGCCGACGTGGCGATCGTCATCGGCGCGAATCCGACGGTGAACCATCCGGTCGCCGCGACGTTCATGAAGAACGCTGCGAAGAACGGCACCAAGATCATTCTGATGGACCCCCGCCGTTCGGACCTCTCACGCCACGCGACCTATTTTCTCCAATTCAACGGCGACACCGACGTCGCGCTGCTCAACGGCATCATGCACGTGATCGTCGAGGAAGGCCTCGCGAACGAGGATTTCATCCGCACGCGGACCGAGAACTACGAAGCGCTCAAAGCCAACCTGGTGGAGTATTCGCCCGAAAAGGTCGCGCCGATCACCGGGATCGGCGCACAGACGATCCGCGAGGTCGCCCGGCTGTACGCGACGGCGAAAGCGTCGATCATCTTCTGGGGGATGGGGATCTCCCAGCACGTGCACGGCACCGACAACGCGCGCTGCCTCATCTCGCTCGCGCTGCTGACCGGCCAGATCGGACGGCCGGGTACCGGACTGCACCCGCTGCGCGGCCAGAACAACGTGCAAGGCGCCTCGGACGTCGGGCTGATCCCGATGATGGTCCCCGACTATCAGCGCGTCGACAACGGTGCGGCGCACAAAAAGTTCGAAGCGCTCTGGAACACGACGCTCGATGCGAAGGCGGGCTTGACCGTCACCGAGATCATGGACGCGGCGCATAACGACATCATCCGCGGCATGTACATCATGGGCGAAAACCCGGCGATGTCGGACCCCAACGTCGGGCACGCGCGCGAGGCGATGGCGAAGCTCGAACACCTGGTCGTGCAGGACATCTTCTTC
>JAQBPM010000447.1 GCA_028287525.1 Vulcanimicrobiota bacterium
CGCGGAGGCCCCGCGACTTTACAATTCGAAGGAAAACCGGTCGATGTCGGTGGCACAAAAAGCAGCATGGAATCGGGAGGCGGCTCGGTCGTGAACGCCCAGTCAGGGACCAGCAGTCCCGCATCCGCCGGAGCGCCGGCGGGGGCGGCGGTCGCCGATTGGTCGCCGTACGCGCGGCGCGACGGAAATCCGTTCGACACGCTGTACGCTTCGCTGCAACCGGAGATCGCGCGGCTGATCGGGCTGTACGAGGAGAAGCGCTCGGCGCTGATCCCGATGGCGCACCTCTTCCAAGAGCACGAAGGCTACGTCTCCGCCAACGCGATGGCTGCGATCGCGTACCATGTCGGCGAGACGCCGGCGACCGTCGAGTCGACGGTGTCGTTCTACACCCTGCTGTACCGCAAGCCGGTCGGCAAGTACGTCGTCCAAGTCTGCCGGAATCTGTCGTGCCTGCTCAACGGCGCGGAAGAGATCATGGACTATGCGCGCGAGCAGCTCGGGATCGGACACTTGGAGACGACCGCCGACGGTCTGATCTCGTATGAAGAAGTCGAATGCCTGGCCGCGTGCGACCGCGCGCCGTGCGCGCAGGTCAACCTCGAGTTCGTCTACGACCTCACCCGCGAGCGGATCGACGCGATGATCGCCGCGATCAAGGGCGGCATCTACGAGATCGCGCCGCTCGCGCAAACCGTGAAGCCCGGCCGCACGTGGCGGGTCGAGCAGGATAACGGCCGCAAGTCGGCCGGCGGGATGAACGTCGAGAGCCCCAACAACGCGGGCGGAATCGGCGACCGCAGCGGCCTGGTGATGTTCGACCTGATCGTCGGCAAAGCGCAATACGAAACGCGTTCCACCGAACGGCTCGTCCACGAGACGACGCTCCGCCCAGAACTCTCGGAGAACGGACACCACTAGTGGCGGACGTGATCACCCCCGTCCTTACGAAGGGAATCGGGGAACTCAATCTGCGCGACATCGCGGTGTATCGGCAGCAGGGCGGCTACGAGCAGCTGCGGCGTGCCGTCACGCAGATGACGCCCAAGGAAGTCGGCGACCTCTGCAACGGCTCGAACCTGCGCGGGCGCGGCGGCGCGGGCTTTCCGACCGGACGCAAGTGGTCGTTCCTGCCGAACAACGGGCGGCCGCGCTACATGGTGTGCAACTGCGACGAGGCCGAGCCCGGCACGTTCAAGGACCACATGCTGCTCGAGGAGACCCCGCACCAGATCATCGAGGGGATCCTGATCGGCGCGTACGCGATCGGCTGCGAGCACTCGTACATCTACATTCGCGGCGAGTTCAAGCGCGGCTTCGAGATCATGCGCGACGCGGTCCAGCAGGCGCGCGACGCGGGCTTTCTCGGCGAGAACGCGTTCGGGACCGGCAAGCGCCTCGAGTTCACCATCCATCGCGGCGCCGGTGCGTACATCTGCGGCGAAGAGACGGGTCTGCTGAATTCGCTCGAAGGCAAACGCGGTGAGCCGCGCCTGAAGCCGCCGTTTCCGGCGATCAAGGGCCTCTACGGCGAGCCGACCGTCGTCAACAACGTCGAGACGCTCGCGTACCTCCCGTACATTCTGCGCAACGGGCCGGAGTGGTTCGCCAAGGCCGGACCGGAGCGTTCGCCCGGCTTCAAGGTGGTCTCGATCTCCGGTCACGTCCGCAAGCCCGGCAACTACGAAGTCGCGATGGGCACGACGATCCGCCAGCTGATTGACGACTGCGCCGGCGGCCTGCGTCCGGGACGCGAGTTCCGCGGGGTCCAGCCGGGCGGCGGTTCGTCGGCGTGCCTGTTCGAAGAACACCTCGACCTGCCGTACGATTTCGACAGCATCACGAAGGCCGGCTCGATGCTCGGTTCCGGCGCGATGGTCGTTTTCGACGACACGACCGATTGGGTGAAGGCCGCACACAGCCTGATCCGTTTCTACGCGCACGAATCGTGCGGCCAGTGCACGCCGTGCCGCGAAGGCGGCGACTGGATCGAACGCACGCTGAAGCGCATCCTCGACGGCCGCGGCGTCGATTCCGACATCGACGTGATCGTCTCCGCCGCGCACCAGCTCACGGGTCTCAACCTCTGCGCGCTCGGCGATTCGATCGAACCGTTCCTGGCCTCCGTCATCAAGCGCTACGAAGCCGACTTCCGTGCGTACATCACGCGCGGCTCTGCGCAGAAGCTCGCGGTATGATCGCCGACCTCGGCCGTCGCTACCTCCTCTTTGTCGGCACGGCGCGCGGCAAGCGGATCATCGTGACCCTGATCTTCGGTCTCGGCGCGGTGATGCAGTTGACGTCGACGATGCTCGTTGCGAGCGGTCACAACAGCCGCGGCGTCGCCACCCTGTCCAGTCTTGCCGCCGGGTTCTTGGTCGCCGGCGTGTTCTTCATCTTCATGAACCGGAGACCGACGTAGTGTCCGCCACCGTTCCGCAGACCGACCTCGTCACCGTCACGATCGACGGGATCGACGTGCGCGTTCCGAAGGGCACGCTGCTCGTCGAAGCCGCCAAGTCGATCCATCGCGACATTCCGGTCTACTGCTATCACGAAAAGCTCGGTCCCGCCGGTCTCTGCCGCGTCTGCCTCGTCGAGATCGAGGGGATGCCGAAGCTGCAGATCGCGTGCAACACGCAGGTCGCCGACGGGATGAAGGTCCACACGACCAATCCGAAGGTGGACGACGGGCGGCGCGCGATCCTCGAGTTCTTCCTATTGAACCACCCGCTGGATTGCCCGATCTGCGACAAGGGCGGCGAGTGCGATCTTCAGGACTACGCGATGGCGTACGGCCAGGGTTCCTCGCGGATGCTCGAGCCGAAGCTCGCTAAGCCGAAAGCGGTCGACCTCGGGCCGACGATCGTGCTCGACGAGGAACGCTGCATCGTTTGCCAGCGCTGCGTGCGCTTCGACGACGTCATCACCGGCGAGCGTTCGCTGCGCACGGAAGATCGCGGCGCGCACACGATCATCGCGACGGCGACCGGCTCGCCCTACGTCTCCGACTTCACCGGCAACGTCACCGAGCTGTGCCCGGTCGGCGCGCTCACCTCGAAAACCTACCGGTTCCGCTCGCGTCCGTGGGACAACCATCGCACGACGTCCACCTGCACGCAGTGCAGCGTCGGCTGTCAGATGCACGTCGACGAGCGCGCGAACACGCTGCTGCGCACGATGAGCGTCAC
>JAQBPM010000457.1 GCA_028287525.1 Vulcanimicrobiota bacterium
GATGCGCGTCATCTCGTCGCCGTCGAGCTCGACGACGGGGTTGAGGACCTTGATCTTGTTCAGGGCGGGACTCCTGGATGGCGGAAAGGCGACCGACCAATTTCACGCGGGCGGGCCTCTCCTCCCCCGCGCGGCATGCTTGCGTCAAGGGCTTGGATAGGTCAAGGGCTTGGATAGTCGGAGGCAAGTGAGCGGGCCCGGCGCCGAGGCGCCCGGCCTTTCTCGTTCGAAGCAGACGGGGATGCGCGTCGTGAGCCTGCTGCCGAGTGCGACCGAGATCGTCTACGCGCTCGGAGCGGGCGACCAGCTCGTCGGCGTGACGCACGAATGTGATTATCCGCTCGAAGCGCGATCGCTGCCCGCGCTCACCTCGTCGCTACTGCCGGCCGAGCTCGACGCCGCGGGGATCGACCGGCACGTCCGTGCCAGCGTCCACGCCGGATCGTCCCTCTACGGCCTCGACGACGCGAAGCTCGCCGCACTCGAGCCGGACCTGATCGTGACCCAGGAGCTCTGCGCCGTCTGCGCCGTCTCCTACGAGATCGTCGACCGCGCCGCGAAGCGGCTGCGTGGGGACCCGCGGGTGGTCTCGCTCGAACCTTCGTCGCTCGAGGACGTCTTCTCCACGATCGCCTTCGTCGGCGATCTCGTCGCCGCGCAGAACGGCGCGGCGGAATTGATCGCCGGACTGCGCCTTCGCGTCGACGCGCTCGCGACGCGCGTGCGGCCCGCACCGCTGCCGCGCGTGCTGGTGCTCGAGTGGACCGATCCGCCGATGAGCGGCGGGCACTGGACGCCCGGACTCGTCGAGCTCGCCGGCGGCGAACCGATTCTGGCCAACCCCGGCGCGAACAGCCGCGTACTGGACTGGGACGCGATCGCGGCCGCCGATCCCGACGTCGTGATCGTCGCGCCGTGCGGCTACGATCTCGCGACGTCGGTTCGCGCCGTCGCCGCTCTGCCGCCCGCCGCGGCCCGCGCGTTCGCATCGCTGCGCGCCGTGCGCGGCGGGCGCGCGTTCGTCGTCGACGGCAACGCGTACGTCAATCGCCCGGGGCCACGGCTGGTCGACACGGCGGAGCTCTTCGCCGCCGCGATCGACGGCGATGCCGGCGTGCGGCCCGCGGCGCTCGCGCGCTGGACTTCCGAGTAGGGGCGCACAGCAGGCGAGCGGCGTATAGGCGTGCATGAGCGTCACCGATATCGCGCCCTCCGCCCCGATCGACGTCACGGATCACCCGCTCGTTCACGACGTCAACGCCGAGCATACGGAGAGCCTTTCGCCCGTCGAACGCATCTGCAAGCGCATCGCCGACTCGACCGGCGCGCCGCTCGCGCTGGCAATGGCGATCGTGTTCCAGTTCGTGTGGATCATCATCGGCATGGCCACGAAGTGGGATCCGTTTCCGTTCGTGTTTTTGCTGACGATCTCGAACGTCGTCCAGCTCATCCTCATCTTCATCCTGGCGGTCGGGCAGCGCCAATCAAGCGCCCACGCCGAACTCCGCGCCGAACACGATCACGACTCGATCTCGAGGCTGCTCTACCACCAGGAACTGCAGGAAAACCTCCTGCTGCAGATCGCGACCAAGATCGAGTGCGACGTCTCCGACCTTAGAGCGACGGTCGCGAAACTCGCCGCAGCAGACGGCGTTCGCTGAGCGGCGACCGCATCGCCGCCGGCGCTATGCCGGTTCTTCGCTGAAGCGCTGGGCCGATTCGGCGATCACGCGGCGCGCGGTCGCGGCGTCTTCCCAACCGCCCGTGCTCGTGTGCTTGCCCTCGAGCAGCTTGTACGTCTCGAAGAAGTGCTGGATCTTGCGCAGCTGGTGCGAGAAGATCTGGGTGAAGTTGTGGACGTCGGCGTAGTCGGGCTCGCCGACCGGGACGGCGAGGACCTTGTCGTCTTCCTTGCCGTCGTCGATCATGCGCAGCAGCCCGATCGGCCGCGCAGCCACCAGACACCCGCTGAAGGTCGGCTCGGAGACGAGGATCAGCACGTCGAGCGGGTCGTCGTCGAGCGCCAGCGTGCGCGGCACGAAGCCGTAGTCGCCCGGATAGAAGATCGGGGAGTGCAACGCGCGATCGAGCCGGAAGATGTCGAGCGACTTGTCGTACTCGTATTTGTTGCGCGAACCGCTCGGGATCTCGACGATCACGTTGATCTCGTCGGGCGCCTTTTCGCCTAGCGGAAGATTCAGTCGGTTTTGGCGTGCTGCGAGACTCACCGGACCGCAATTCCGCGGATGGTGACCGCGCGCCTTGAGGTCGTCGCGAAGCCCGGCGCGCGCGCCGCCGGAATAACGCGCCGCGGGGCCGACGTGGTGGTCGCGGTCCGCGAGCGCGCGATCGACGGTCGCGCGAACGACGCGGTCGTGCGGGCCGTTGCGGCGTGGCTCGATCTCGCTCCGAGCCGGGTCACGCTGCTGCGCGGTGCGACCGTTCGGCGGAAACTGCTCGCCTGCGAGGGGATCGACGAAGCGCGCCTCGAGCAGCGGATCGCCGCCCTGGACGGATAACGGCTCGCTAGCTCCGCTCGAGGGCTGTCTCGTTCAGTTTCGCGAGCTGCCAGACTCCCTCGACGCGCCGAAAGCGGGTGACCGAGGCGGTCAGGAAGCGCACCGTCGGCGCGTTCTGCTCGCCGAGGAGGACGTGCAGCAGCGCGTGCAGCGGACCCGCATGTGTCGCCACCAGCGCGACCCCGTCCTCGCCGACCTCGCTCGCGATCCGCTCCGCCGCTCGCGCGACGCGGGCGCACAGGTCGGTGAACGATTCTCCGCCGGCCGGCGCGTACGTGCGCACCGAGGTCGCCTTCGCCGCATCCAGCTGCGGGTTTGCGGCGACGATCTGCGGCCACGTCAGACCTTCCCAGTCTCCGAAGCGCAGCTCGCGCCAGTCCGGGTCGAGCCGGAGCGGGAGCGCACGGGCCCCGAGCACGATGCGCGCGGTCTCGCTCGCCCGCGAGAGGTCGCTGGAGACGGCGGCGGCGATCGGCTCGCCGGCCAGCAACGTGCCGAGGGCCGTCGCTTGCGCGCGGCCCTCGTCGTCGAGCGGGATGTCCGTATGTCCCTGAAAGCGCAGATCGGCGTTCCAGGCGGTGCGCCCGTGGCGCACGCAGAGCAGTTCCACGCTGCGCGCTATGGGCGCGCGCGCATCGAATCTCCTGCGCGCTATCCCGAGTGCGCGGAGAGCAGGTCGACCATGTCGTTGGCGTGCTCTTCTTCGACGGACAGGATCTCTTCGAGCATCGTTCGCGTCGTCGGATCCTTGTCGCCGAAGTAGTTGACCAGTTCGCGGTAGTGCTCGATCGCGACGCGCTCCGCGACCAAGTTCTCCTTGATCATCCCGACCAGGTCGAGCTCGCCCTTGCCGTATTCCGACGCTGAGCGCGAAGCGAGGCCTTCCGGGTTGAAGTTCGGCGTACCGCCGAGCTGGTTGATCCGCTCGGCGATTTGCTCCATGTGTTCCTTCTCTTCTTCCGCGTGCTCCGAGAACTGGTCTTTGGCGCCCTGGCTGTTGATGCCGGTCGCGGCGATGCTGTGCATCGTGTAGCGCAGCACGCACACGATCTCGGTGGCGAGCGCATTTTGCAGCACCTCGACGGCTTGCTTGGGGTCGAGGCCGTAGTCCGGTGTCACCGCACCCTTGTCCATCTGCTCTCGGGCGCGCCGGCGCAGCTCTTTGACGTCGGTGAGGAAGGGCTGAGAATCTTTCGTCGTCACCACAGGATCAACTCCGGTTCGGTAGTTCGGCTCGTAAAAACGCGTCCAGGCCGTGGGCCTAGAGTTCCGAGGTGTACCCACCCGGCGAACGCTTCACCACGGCCGCTTGCCGAGCGGGACCACGATGTGACCGTCGGTCATGTCCCCGTACACGCGCACGCGCTGCGACGCGGTTCCGTGCCGCCACACGAACGCGGCAACGTACGCGCACAGGATCGCGTCCAACTCGTCGTCGCGGCGCTTGTAGCGGTGCCGGTCGACCGCGGCCGGGAGGTCGAACTGCGCGCCGATTCGCAACGGCGGATCCGCCTCCGCCAGCGATCCGAGCAGTGCACGGTAGCGGGCCCATTCCGCAAGCACGCCGTCCCAGCGCCGCTGCTTCTTCTTATATGCGATGATCTGCTCCAGCCGGAACAGCTCGATCGCGGCCGGATGCGGGAAGGCCTCGAACGCTACCGTTCGAGGATCGCTCGGCAGCACGCGGCAGTCGTGCACGACGCCGTCGTTCGCGAGCTCCCGGAGGAGCCGGTGCGCGCGGCCGCCGCCCTCGAACGGCGGCAGACCGGTGTTCGAGGGATACGGAGCCGCGCCGTACCTCTGGAAGTCGATCCGCAAGGCTCGCTCGCAGGGCCGCGAGCCGGAGGGGTTCCGTACGATCGTCGGCATGTCGATCGCGATCGCGCCGCGATCCCCGAGGTGCGCGCGCACCCAGGTCAGGATCTCGTCATCGCCGCGCCGGTCGCTGGAGAGTGCGATGAGGTTGCCGTCGCGGTCCAGGGCGGCGAGCCCGGACGGGTTCTTTTCGGACCAGGCAAGGTCGAGTCCGAGGAAGCGCGGCTCCACTTCGGAAGTCTTCGGCGATGGAGTCGCAAGCCCGGGTCGGGATTCGCAAGATGTACAAGCTCTATATCAACGGCGCGTTCGCGCGGAGCGAGTCGGCTCGCAGCGATCGCATCGGGGGCGAGAACGTCGCACACGCCTCCCGCAAAGACGTGCGCGATGCGGTCGTCGCGGCGCGCGCCGGGTTCGCAAAATGGGCGGACTCCTCGCCCGCGACGCGCGGGCTCGTGCTCTACCGGTTGGCGGAGATGATGGAGGCGCGGGCGGCGGAACTGGCGGCGCAGCTCGTCGTCGGGGGAACCGTCGACGCCGGCGCCGCGGCACGCGAAGTCGCCGCCGCGATCGACCGGACCGTCTGGTACGCGGGCTGGGCCGACAAGTACGTCTCCCTCGCGTCGAGCCGCAACCCAGTGAACGGGCCGCACTTCAACTTCTCGACGGCCGAGCCGGCCGGAATCGTCGCCGTGCTCGCACCCGACGAGCCGGCGCTCTTGGGGCTGGTCACGGCCGTGCTCCCGGCGCTGGTCAGCGGGAACGCCGTCGTCGTGGTCGCCGGCGAGCGCGATCCGCGCAGCGCCGTCGTCTTCGCGGAGTGTCTGGCGACGAGCGACCTGCCCGCCGGCGCGTGCAACGTCCTCACCGGAACGCGCGCCGAACTCGCGCCCGTCCTTGCCGGACACATGGACGTCAACGCACTGACGGCGTTCGGTCTGGACCGGGCCTTCGAACGCGCACTCGGCGAGCTCGCGGCCGAGAACGTCAAGCGGACGCACTTCGAAGACGCGCCGGCGCGTGACGGATGGTTCGACGCCCGCTATGACGACCTCGACCGCGTCGTCGCACTCACCGAGACGAAGACGATCTGGCATCCCGCTCGCATCTAGCGAGCAACACGGGATTTACTTTCTTGTCGGCTTTAATGCGCGCTTAACTCGCGCACGTTACAGTCTGGCTCGTGTTGTTTCTCGATTCGTTTACACGAGTGCGCATCTTCATGCTCGTGCTCGCCTCCGCATTGGCCGGTACCGCACTAGCGGCAGACGCACAAGCGCTGCCGTCGCCCAAACCGGCGCCGACTTCCGATCCGCTGACCGTGCGCGCCTACGTGCGCGGCTACGACTTCACGCGCCAGAACGCGAGCACCGGGGTCGGCGGCGCGAATCAAGTCAACCAGCAGTCCTCCTCCGCCGCGCTCAGCCTGCATGCGGACTACCGCCTGGGCGATTCGCCGTTCACGGTCGGCGGTTCGTATCTGTACTCCAACCCGATGGGCAAGTGCAACGACGCGATCTCGCACCTCACGCCGCCCTGCGGTAAGGTGACGGCTCCGAGCCTGAATCCGGACGACACGCTGCCGGGCTTTTCGCTCAGCACGTTCTACGAAGCGTACCTGCAGTACAAGGACGCGCATCTCTACGGCAAGATCGGCAACCAGCTGATCAACACGCCGTTTGCGAACGCGGCCGACTCGCGCCTGAAGCCCGCGGCGTTCCAAGGCGTCGACCTCGTGTACTCGCTCTCGAAGCAATGGACCCTCCAAGCGATGGACATGACGCGCTTCGAAAGCCGCACCAACTCGGCGTTCGACAACAAGACGCTGCTCACGTCGTTC
>JAQBPM010000462.1 GCA_028287525.1 Vulcanimicrobiota bacterium
AGAGGTCCAGCTCGTATTCGGCCAGCGTGTCGTAGCCCTCGCGGATCGTCCCGGCGATCGCGTTGTCGACCGGCAGAAGCCCGACGTCGGCCCGGCCGGAGAGCACCGCATGGGCGACCCCGCGGTATGACGGGCAGCCGAGCGGGATGAACGTCACGCCGCGCCGCGCCGCGTACGCTTCGAGGACCGCGTGGGAATACGAGCCCTCGATTCCTTCGAAGGCGGCGGTCATCGTGATCGTCGGGACGCCGTTCGCGGCGGGGCTGGTCGGGTCGGTCGAGGGCTGGACGCTGGTCATGGGGCTCCCAGTGATGCAGAAGAGCCCCTCGCGCTCGGCGAGGGGCTCTTGCTTGTTCGGTCCGTGGGGGGACTCGTTACGGCAAAGGCCTACCGCGCCGGAGCGCTGTGCACTCGGCATAATAAAAGTAGCGGTAAAACCAGGCCGCGGCGGTCATGTGCGTCCGATGTTGCCACGGGCGGGCGGGCGGCGTCAAGGACCCGATGTAATCCGGCTTGCTGAAACCAACGTTTGACGGTGGTATGGTGCTCGTATGATCGTCCGGCTCGCCGCGCTCCTCACCGTCCTGGGATCGCTTACCTTGGCGTCGCCCGCGCCCGCCGCACCGGCTGCCGCCACGGAGCGCGCCGTCCTCGCCGGCGGCTGCTTCTGGGGAATGGAGGCCGTCTTCGAATCCCTCAAGGGAGTACGCCGGGTCGTTTCCGGGTTTTCCGGCGGCAATGCGGTCACCGCGCACTACGAGGTGGTCAGCACTGGGATGACCGGACACGCGGAATCCGTCGAGATCACCTACGATCCCGGGCAGATCTCGTACGCGCAGCTGCTGCGCGTATACTTCACCGTCGCGCACGATCCGACCGAATTGAACCGGCAAGGTCCGGATAGCGGTACGCAGTACCGCTCGACGATCTTCTACGCGACCGACGAGCAGAAGCGCGTCGCCGAACAGACGATTCGCGCGCTGACCGCGGCCAAGACGTTTCACGATCCGATCGTGACGACCGTCGTGCCGCTGACGGCCTTCTATCCGGCCGAAACGTATCACCAGCATTTCGCCGAGCATCATCCCGACTATCCGTACATCGTCTACAACGACAAACCGAAACTGGTCGCGCTGCGCAAGCAATTCGCGCCGCTCCTCAAACCGCATTCGGTCGCGCTCGTCCTGACGACGCCGTAAACGAATTGTCATGCTGAGCTTGTCGAAGCACGGGCCACGATCGTGGCTCACCCTTCGACAAGCTCAGGGTGACAAAGGTAGCGCTGCGAGCAGTTCGCTTTCGCGTTCGGGGGCGAGTGAGGCGCCGCGCGTGCCGTGTTCGGTTTCCCAGTTCAGCGTGTCGCGCAGCGTCGTCGCGAGAGGCGTGAAGCGGAGTCCCGCGGCAAGCGCGGCGTCGCAGACGAGGCGATCGAGCAGCGTGTGCCCCGGTGCCCAGAGCGGCACCTCGGTCCACGGCTGGACGCCGGCGGCGGTCAGGAATGCGTCGCCGGCCCAGCGGATCTCCGCTGCGGCGCCGGACGTCCGCGCCATCTCCGCCAGCAAACCCGCGAACGTCGGCGGATGCTCGGGTCCCTGCACGTTGTACGTGCCGCCTCTGCGAGCCGCCAAAGCGTCGAGGACGAACGCCGCGACGTCGCGCGCGTCGATGAAATGCGTGCGAGCGGCTCCGTCGCCCGGTGCGAGAACGACGCCCCCGCGCGCGATGCGCCGGACCCAATAGCCGAACCGGTCGGTGTGATCCCACGGGCCGACGATCAGCCCGGGCCGCACGATCAGCGCATCCGGGCCCCAGTGCTGGAGGACCGCATCCTCACATGCGGCCTTGAGCTCGCCGTACAATGCCGGCGTGAACGCATCGACCGTTTCTTCGAGGACTTTGCGCGGAGCGTCCTCCCCGATCCGTTCGGGCCCGGCATCGGGATAGACGCTGATGCTGCTGACGAACGCGTAGCTATCGGCCCGGTGCCGCAGCGCATCGGCGGACGCGGCGACTTCGGCGGGCAGGTATCCGCAGAGGTCCACGACGGCGTCCCAACGACCGTCGAGCCGGTCGAGGTCGGTGCGCCGATCGCCGAGGATTTCGCGCGCGGCCGGATGCGGGTTTGGCGTCGTCCCGCGGTGGAAGACGGTGACGTCCCAGCCGCGCTCGAGCGCACCCGCGACGAGATGGCGGCCCACGAACCGCGTTCCGCCGATGACCAGCACGTGCACCTAGTGCGGCACCGCCGCGCGTGCGGCACGCTGGGGCGCGGCGGCGAAACGCCGCAGGGGCACGACCTTTTCCGATGAGGCGACGGCGAGCGAGCCGCTCGCGTCGTGCCTGACGATCGCGCGGATCTGGGCCAGCGGAATCTCGACCACGCGCTGCGGCGTGCTGCAGTGGGTGCAGGTTCCGATCGGAACGACGCGGATCGTCGCGCGGCCCGCTCCGGCCGCGGCCTGCAGGGCGTGGACGGCGCCGGCCGAGATGACGTACGACGTCGTCGTCAGCATGACCGTGTACAGCGTCTCCGTCATGGTCAGTCGAGTCGTCGGCTCCAGCCGGTGAAACCTGGTGGACGGCGGGGAGAGATCGCGATCTGCGCAGACGGTGGGCAATGTGGAGAAGTCCGTGTACCGTTGAGGTTTGACGAAGGTTTGTGCTGGAGAGGGGGGCGACCGGGGAGGGGCACGCTCGACTGCGCTTCGCTCGAACCGCGTGGGTAAGCGCGCAGCATGTTCCTCGATGATCTGCCGTCGGCTCCCCGACATCAGTGCATCAATGCGGCCTGCGGCTGCAACGACCTGGTCAGCGCGGGACCTTGCTCCGAATGGTGCGCGGCGCATACCATCGAGCTGGCGGACGCCGAGCAGGGAAAAGTACGGCCGGTAGACTGTCTGTGCGGGCACGACGTCTGCATTCAGAATCGCGTCGCCCGCGGAACGCCCGAGCGCGGGATGGCGTAACGCGCTCGATCAGAAGAGGCGCGGCTGTCCGCCCGACCCGATGATCTCCGCGCAGATGCGGCGCGCTTCGTCGACCGCCGCGACATCGGTGCGGACGAAAAGTTTGCGCCAGTAGGCCTTCCCGGAGAGTTTCGCGATGAGATCGGATGCGGCGCGCGCGTCGACGACGCGCCCCATGAGCTGCACCCGCACGGTCGGTGCGGCTCCGGCGTTGCCGAGCGGGAGGCGATGAATGAGCTGCTCCTGCGAATCGCTCCACACCGCGTCGCCCCAGCGGCGGCGCAGCGCGTCCTCGCAGTGCTCGAACGTGCTGAGGTCCTGCTCGGCGTTGAATTCGGCGGCGAGACCGTAGACGGTATGACGTTCGCGCAGCGCGCGCACGCCTTCGTCGTCGAGTTCGCGGATGTCGTCGAGCACGCGAAAATCGTCCCAGGCGAGGAACTCTTCGATCGCGTCGAGCGCGCGCGGATTTGGCCACAGCACGCGCAGCACGTCGCGCAGCACGCGTTCGAACGCGCGCGTCGTATGGTGGAAGTACACGGTCGCGAACATCATGTAACGGGCTAGTACGAACGATTCGAGCGCGACGACGCCGCGGCCGTCGACGCCGAGCTGCTGCCGCCCGTCGACCTCCAGGATCCGCAGCGACGCGATCAGCTGGGCCGCGTCGTACGTCCCGCCCGCCACGCCGGTGA
>JAQBPM010000475.1 GCA_028287525.1 Vulcanimicrobiota bacterium
TCGTGCGGGTTGCGCGAGGTGACCCAGTTGCCGTCCTGCACCACCGGCTGGTCGCGGTACAAGCCGCCGGCGTTGCGGATGTCGTCGGCGATCGACGCGTACCCGGTGAGCGTGCGGCCGCGCACGAGCTGCGCCGAGATCAGGATCTGCGGCCCGTGGCAGATCACGAACATCGGTTTCTTGGCGTGGTCGAACTCTTTGACGAAACGCTGGACGTCTTTGTTGGTGCGGATGTGATCCGGCGACATCCCGCCCGGAATGAGGATGCCGTCGAAGTCGTCGGCGGTCACGTCGGCGACGAGCTCCTCGGCTTTCACGCTCACGCCTTCGTCGAGGCCGCGCTTTCCACGAATCTTCTGCATCGCGCGATCGTCGACGCCGACGATGGTAACGACGGCACCGGCCTCCTCGAGCGCCCGGCGGGGCTCGATCAGCTCGGATTCCTCGAATCCGTCTCCGACCAGGGCGGCGATGCGCTTACCTTCGATCTCCATAAGGGGACGGGCGTTCTCACCCCGCCTGCACCCCGCCTCTTGAAATCGCCCGAGGAGCGAGCGTTAGAGCTGTCCGCCGGTCCCTTGGACTGCCGCCCGCAGCAGATAGGCCAGCTCGACCTCGACCTTCCCGAGCGGATCGAGGACCGTGTCGTCGGTGAGCGCCTTGAGCACCGGGTTCCGTTTGGTCATGTCGCCTTCCGGGACCGCATGTCGAGGGTTGATCTCCCGCATGTAGATCCTCGCGTCGTAGCGGATCTGGCCGTCCGGCAGAAAGTACAGCGGGTCGAGTCCGAACGCGTAGACGGCGAGGCCCAGTAGCTCCGTACGCTGCAAGAAGCCGATCGGGCGCTGCCGCAGCGCTCGGGCAAGCCTCGCGAGCGCCGGCACGCCCAGGCGCGCTTCGCCCGCCACGACCCGCTCGAGCAGCGGCAGATCGAGCCCGGCCTCCGTCGCCAGTCCGCCGAGGTCGAGATCCTTTTCGGCGGCCAAGCGGACGAGCGCCGCGCCGAACGCGGGTCCGCCGGCGGTGCCGCTGATGCCGTCATATGCCGGTGTGTTTGCGTTCATTGGGGGAGGTGATCGCCGACCGCTGCACGGAGGCCTCTTACCGATGGCCGAATCAACGGAACGTCGTAAGTCCCGCCACCTCGACGTCTGTCTCGACGAAGACGTCGCATCACGCCTCGACGCCGGCTGGGACGCGGTTCGGCTGCGGCACGAGGCGCTGCCGGAGATCGCGCTCGCCGACGTCGACGTCGCGACAACGTTCCTGGGCCACGCGCTCCGCGCGCCGCTGATGATCTCCTCGATGACCGGCGGCACGGCGCGAGCGGCGGAGATCAACCGCCGGCTGGCGCGCGGCGCCGAGGCGGCGGGGATCGCGATGGCGCTGGGCAGCGGCCGCGCGATGCTCGAAGACGCGACGCTGCGCGCGACCTTCGACGTGCGCGCCGTCGCACCGAAAGTCGTGCTCTTCGCGAACCTCGGCGCGGTGCAGCTGAACTACGGCGTGCGAGTGGACGATGCGCGGCGGCTCGTCGACGAACTTCGCGCGAGCGGTCTGTACCTGCACCTCAACCCGCTGCAGGAAGCGCTGCAGCGCGACGGCGACACCAACTTCCGCTCCTTGGTTCCGAAGATCGCCGCACTCTGCGCGACGCTCGACGTCCCGGTGATCGTGAAGAGCGTCGGCTCCGGGATCGCGCCGTCGACGGCGGCGCGGCTGATCGAGTGCGGCGTCGCGGCGATCGACGTCGCGGGCGCCGGCGGCACGTCGTGGGCACTCGTCGAAGGCCGCCGTTCCGGCGACGCCGTCCGCGAGCGCATCGCCGAAGCGTTCGGCGATTGGGGATACGCGACGCCGCGCGCGACCGCCGCACTGCACGCCGCGCTTCCGCAGGTTCCGCTGGTGGCGAGCGGCGGCATTCGCAACGGCGTTCAGGTTGCGAAAGCGCTCGCGCTCGGCGCGGATCTCGCCGGACTGGCGCTGCCCTTCTTGCGCGCCGCGGACGAATCCGACGCGGCCGTCGCAGCGCTCATCGACGAGCTCGTCACCGCGCTGCGAATCGCCGTCTTCGCCAGCGGCTCGCGGACCGTCGCGGACCTGCGCGAAGCGCTCGCATAGGAGGGGCAGGATGGGACCGACATTCTTGCTTGCCGCCGTCATCGCGGCGACGGCCCCCCAGACGCCGAGTCCCAGCCCGAGCCCGACAGCTTCGCCGCTCCCGACGATCGGCACGGTCCGCATCGTCACGGGCTCCGCGCAATCGCTGCACCGCGCGCCGCAGCCGGCGTCGGTCCTCGACGGGCGCGCGCTGCGCACCTCGACGGCATCGGCACTTGACGCGGCGCTGCGCGTGCTCCCCGGCGTCGATCGCGATCGCAGCAACGGGCCCTTCACCAACTACGGACAGCTGCGGCTCTCGTTCAGCGGAGCGGGCAGCGATCGCGGCACCCTTTTCGTCGACGGCGTTCCGGCCCAGGACGGATTCGGCGGCCAAGTCAACTGGAACATCTATCCGATCGGCTCCGTCGACCGCGCGGAGCTGCTGCGCGGGCCGGGTTCCGCGCTGTACGGTTCGGGCGCGATCGGCGGCGCGCTGTCGTTGTTCACCCGCATCGCCGCACCGCGCGAAGGGGTCTTCGACGCGAGCGCCGGCGGCATCGACCGCGGCAGCGCTTCGCTGATCATGGGTGTGCCGACGGGCCCGACCTCGACGACGCTGACGTTGGCGACGCGCCGGCTCGCCTACGACGTGATCCCTGCGGGTCAGAACTCCGTCGTCGACCGCACCGCGATCAGCACCGCCGACGTCGCGCACGTCGTGACCCGGTTTCATGCGCGGGAAGGCGGCGAGTGGCGGCTCGACGCGCTTTCCGCCGACGACGCGCAGCAGGACGGACGGCCGAACGACGGCTTCGCGCGCTCGCAGCGTCAACTCGCGCTGAGCTGGCTGCGCGGCGGCCGCGAATCGATCGCGGTGAACGCGTACGCGCGCGCGACGACGATCACGAACCTGGCCGACCGCTACCCGACCCTTCCGGGCGCGCTGCTCTACACCCAGCACGTGCCGACGTCCGACGCCGGCGTGCGCGTGCGCTGGGACGTTCCGCTCGATGCCGGGGGGACGGGCAGCGACGCGCTGGCATTCGTGGTCGAGCATCGCATGGTGAGCGGCCGCAGCGATCAGATCAGTTTTGCCGGGCTGCTCCAAGCCGACGTTTCGGGAACGCAGCGCTTAGACGGCGTCGCCCTGCAGCGCGCGTGGCAAGGACGCTTGGGCGGCGTCGTCGGCGCCCGCTACGACCGCGTCGCGACGAACGCGCTCGGCGAGCGCGAGGCCGGCGCGCTCTCGCCGCGCGTCGCGCTGCGGTACGACGCATCGCCCGCAACGGCGGTGCGCGCCGCATACGGCACCGGCTTGCGCGCCCCGTATCTGAACGAGCTCGTGCGCAGCTTCCGCATCGGCAACGTGCTGCAGCAGAACAACCCCGCGCTGGTCCCCGAGCGCAGCCGGTCGCTGCAATTCGGCTTCGACGTTGCGGCCCGTGAGAGCCGGCTTGCGGTCGACTACACCGGTACCCGCGTGCAGAACGCGATCGGGTTTCAAACCATCTCGCCCACCGTGCAGCAGCGCGCGAACTTCGGACGCACGGCGACCGACGCGTACACCGCGGAGTACGAGCGCGGCAGCCTCTGCACGCGCATCCGCGCCTTCGGCACCGTGCAGCACGACCGCGTCATCGTCGGCAGCCCGGCCCAGATCGGCAAGCGGCTCGCCTACGTGCCCGATTCCGCCGCGTCGCTCGGCGTGGAGCGCACGGTGCGCGCGCTGACCGGCGCGCTCGAGGTCTCCTACAGCGGCCCGACGTTCTCCGACGATCTCGAGCGGCAGCCGCTCGGCACGGCGCTGCTCGTCGGCGGGCGGCTGACGTTGCGCTCGGCAAGCGGCGCGGCGATCTCGCTCGCGCTCGACAACCTCGCCGACACGCGGTATCTGACCAGCGTCGACCGGCAGGGGCCGCCGTCATCGCTGACCCTGCGGCTCTCGCTACCGGTCGGCGCGCGGGCTAGCGGCTCGGTTCGGCCCTGGGTTTGCGGCTGACCAGCACGCTCTCGCCCTCAACCCGCACGTCGAACGCGTCGACCGAGGCGAAATCGCCCAGCGTCATCTTTCCGTCGGCGAGCTTGAACGTCCAGGCGTGCCAGGGGCAGGTGACCTGCATCCCCTCGATCCATCCCTCGGCGAGCGGGCCGCCTTGGTGTGGGCACGTATTGTCGAGAGCGTAAAACGTGCCCCCGACGTTGAACACGGCGATCTCGCGACCGCCGACGACCACGGCCTTGGCACTGCCGGGCACGATGTCACCGACCTGCGCCACCGCCACGTAGTCACTCATTCCGACGCGCACCCTTCCGCGCATACCGGAGGACGTCTTGCTCAAAGATTATCGCGACTGGCTCGAAGCGGAGCTCAAGCTGCTCGGAAACGCGAGCC
>JAQBPM010000030.1 GCA_028287525.1 Vulcanimicrobiota bacterium
TCAGCGTCCCGACGCCGAACGCGAACGCGATCGGAATGCCGATCGTAACGCACGCCCCGACAAGCACGACGAAGAACAGCACGAGATTGAAGTTGCCCAGGCCCGCGAACGCGCCGCGTCCGAACCAGATGCCGGCGCTGATGACGACGGCCGCGACGACGACGGTTGCGACCACCTTCGGATCGCCCTCGCTCAGCCGGAGCAGCGCGAGGACGAGGATCAGCGCCAAGCTGACGATGATCGCGGACACCTCGTACGAGCGCGGAATGCTCATCGCGGGCGTGAGGTCGATGATCTCTTGGTTGAAGAATTTGAACGTCGCAGGCATCAGCTCGATCACGAAGATCGCCGTGACGACCGACGAGACGGTCTCGAGGATGGCGGCGATGCGCGGCGGCGCTTTCCGGACCACGACGGAGAGCCGGATGTGTTCGCCGCGTCGATAGGCGACGACCGCGCCGAGCATCGCGAGCCACAGAAAGAGGAACGTCGCCAGCTCGTCCGTCCAGACGAGCGGCTGCTTGAGCACGTAGCGCGTGAAAACCCCGCTCGCCAGGATGAGAACTTCGACGAGCACCAGGATCGCCGCGATCGGCTCGATGATCCGGCCGATGAGACCGTCGATCGCGGCGGCCCAGGACCGCCGATACGCGCGCAGCGACCCGTGGGTTTGTTCCTCTAAGATGGCCTCGGCTATTGCCATGCGTGCACCGATCCTACGCGAGCTTGTTCGTGTATTTTTCGAGCGCGTTCCAAGCCGTCGGACCGAACTCGGCTTTCCAGCGGTCGTAGTACTTCGCGTCGGTCAGCTTCTTCTTGAAGCTGGCCTTGTCGACGTCGTTGAAGACCATTCCGCGCCGGACCAGCTTGTCGCGCACGGAGCGGTTGAGGTTCACGTTGTCGTTGCGCGCCTGGAGCGTCGCGACGCTCATCTCGCGCGCGACGATTCCCTGGACGTCTTTGGGGAACTTGTTCCAGACGTCCTGATTGAAGAGCGTCCAGTAGCCCGACCAGATGTGATCGGACATCGAAACGTATTTCTGGACTTCGTAGAACTTCTGCTGGTCGATGAGCAGCAGCGGGTTTTCCTGCGCGTCGATCACGTGCGTCTGGAGCGACGTGTACAGCTCGCTGAGCGAAATCGGCGTCGGCGAAGCCCCGAGCGATTGGAAGGTGTCGACCCGGATCTTGCCCGGCGAAACGCGGATCTTCAGGCCCGCCAGATCGGCGACATTGTGGATCGGCTTGGTCGAGGTCGTGATGTCGCGGAAGCCGTTTTCCCAAATCTTGTCGAGCACGACGAGGCCCTTCGAGGCGAACTCGTCGCGGATCACTTTGCCGAGGTCCCCGTCCATCGCGCGGAACACGGTCTCGCGGTTGGGGAACGCGTAGGCCAGATTCTCGATCGACGCGAGCGGCACGATTGCGTTGAGGAACGCGCCCGGCATCGCGACGGATTCGAGCGCGCCGCTGCGCAGCTGCGAGATCATCGAGGGATCGCTGCCGAGCTGGCTGGTCGGGAACGACTTGATGTGCACGCGGCCGTTCGTCGCCTTGGCGATGCGCCCGAATGCCTCGATGGAACGGACGTTGATCGGGTGCTCGGGAGGAAGATCGTGCCCGTACTTGAGGTCGAAGTCGGCTGCTCGCGCCGGCGTGATGATGCCGACCGACGCGAACGTCGCGGCAACGCCGACTACGAAACCTTGGCGAGTCACGGACATAGGACACTCCTCCCAATCATGGGACTGCGGGCGATTCAGAATAGGCCCTTTACGTCCTCAACGTCCCGCTGTCCCGGTAGCTGCGCGCAATGATGCCGCGCGCCGCCAAGTCGTCCAATTCCTCTTCCCGCAGTCCGAGGTCGCCGGCCAGGACGTCGGCGGTGTCGGCGCCGACCGTCGTGGGCCCCGGACGCAGCTCCGGAGCGCCCGCGCGCGCGAAGTGCGGAAACGCGTTGTTGACCACGACTTCGCCGAGGTCTGGGTCGGCGAGCCGCGTGAGCGAGCCGCGCGCGACGATCTGCGGGTTGTCCATGACCGACGCGATCGACTCGAGCGGGCCGACGGCACACCCCGCGCGGGTGAACGCCTCGATCGCGTCGTCGCGCGAGCGAGCCGAGCAGAACCCTTCGATCAGCGCGTCGAGTGCGGCACCGTTGGCAACTCGCTCGACGTTCGTGCGGAAGCGCGGATCTGCGACCAGCGCATCGCCGCCGATCGTGCGCAGAACGCGCTCCGCGACTTCTTGGGTGCTGCCGGACAACGCGACGTAGCCGCCGTCGGCACAGCGATACGCGCCGCGCGGCGCGGTGTCTTCCATGCGGTTCCCCAACCGCGCGTGAAGCGTACCGTTCGCGGCGTACTCGGTGATCTGCGATTCGACCAGCTTCATCACCGCTTCGTAGATGGCGAAGTCGATTACGTCACCGTCGCCGGTGCGCAGGCGCCGCGCGTACGCGGCGCAGACGGCGGCGGCGGCGGCTTGCCCGGCCATGACGTCGGCGAGCGGAAACGCCGGCAGCAGCGGCGGCCGGTCGTCGTACCCGGAGACGGCGGCGATGCCGGTCATCGCTTCGGCGAGCGTGCCGAAGCCCGCGCGGTCGCGATACGGGCCCGTCTGTCCGAACGCGGTCATCCGCAGCACGACCAGATGCGGCGCGGCCGCCAGCATGCGCTCCGGCGAGAGGTTCCACTTCTCCAGCGTCCCGGGCCGAAAGTTCTCGATGAAGATGTCGAACGTCGGTAGCCAGCGCAGCAGCAGCGCCTGGGCGCCGGCGTGATGCAGGTCCAGCGCGACGCTGCGCTTGTTGCGCCCGAGCGCCTTCCAATACAGGCCGATCCCGTTCTTGCGCGCGCCGTACCGGCGCACGTGATCGCCGTCCCCGGGACGTTCGAGCTTGACCACGTCCGCGCCAAAATCGGCCAGCATCGCCGCGGTCGAAGGCGCGGCGATCATCGTCGAGCAGTCGAGGACGCGGACTCCCGCGAGCGGACCGCTCACCCGACGCGAACGGAGAGCATCGAGATCGAACCGCCGTCGGTGCCCTCTACCGGGAAGGCGAGCGCGTCGGCGTCGCGCCGGGCGCCCAGGACGTACAGCAGCGGCAGATAGTGCTCGGGCGTCGGAACCGACAGCATCGCGTCGCGGCCGAGCGATTCGTAGTCGACCAACGGACCGACGTCGCGCACGCTCATCAGCTCGCGCGCTTGACGTTCGAATCGGACGGCCCAGTCGAACGGTTCGACGGGATGACGGCCCCACGCGAATGCGTGCAGGTTGTGCACGAGGTTGCCGCTGCCGACGATCAGCACGCCTTCGTCACGCAACGGCGCAAGCCGGCGGCCGAGATCGTAATGAAAGGCGGGCGGCTGCGTCTCATCGATGCTGAGCTGCACGACCGGAACGTCGGCGTCGGGGAACACATGGCGCAAGACCGACCACGTGCCGTGATCGAGCCCCCATTCGCGGTCGCGCAGGACGGGCATCGGCGCGAGCAATTCCTGCACGCGCGAGACGAGCGCGGCGTCGCCGGGCGCCGGATAGCGCACCTCGTAGAGTTCGCGGGGAAAGCCGCCGAAGTCGTGGATCGTGTGCGGCTTCGCCGATGCGGTGACGGCGAGCGCCGGAACGAACCAGTGCGCCGAGATGCAGAGCACGGCGGCGGGCCGCAACCCCGCGCCGATCGCGGCCCATGCTTGCGTGTACGCGTTGTCTTGCAGCGCGTTCATCGGGTTGCCGTGCCCGAAGAAGATCGCCGGCTGGACGCTCATGCGGTGAGGTCCGCGTCCGAGCAAATCTTCTCCTGGCGTCCCGAGCGTCAGTGCGGCTGTGGCGGTGCCTCGGCCGCGTCGCGCATCGCGCGCATCATCTCATGCAGCTTCTCCGGCGCGACCGAGACCCGCACGATGAACCCGCCGGCGCTGCCTCCCGGACGCATGCCGGGCGCTCCCGGCGGCGGACCACCGGGCTGCGGCGGAGCGCCCGGCGGCGGACCACCGGGCGGCGGACCGGCGCCGTCGGGACCGCCCCGGTGCATCCCGGCAGCGGCCTTAGCCCGCTCCGCGAGGACCGCCTTCGTTTCGTCGGGCGTGAGGATCGCGTCGATCTGCTTCGCGGCATCGACCGGATTGGTCAGCGTTCCCGCGTTCAGCTTGTCCACGATCGCTTGGACCTGCGCTCGATGGTCGGCGCTCAGATCCGCGAAAACCGCCGTGCGGGCCTCGGTCCGGGCGCGTTCGATCTGCGCCCGCGTCTCCGGCGCCCCGGCGCCGGCACCCGGACCCGTGGCGGGTTCCGCGGCGACCGCCAATGGAATCGCCGCCGCCAGCCCAAAGGCTAGCAGCGAAAACTTCGTCTTCATCTGGTCAGCCTACGCTCGCCGTCCGGGAAAGGCCTAGGAAACGGGCCAGGGCCGGCAGGCTTCGCCGAGCGTCCAAGCCTGGCGCCTCTCGCCGCTCGCGAAGGCGACTAGATTCTCGCACCGAATCGAGCGCCGCGCATGCCCATAGCCGTCGTCACCGGCGCCGCATCAGGGATCGGGCGCGCCCTCGCCGTGGCCCTCGCGCGCGACGGCCACACGCTGGCGCTCGCCGATCGTAACGCGGTTGGCCTGGAAGACACGATCGCGCTGCTGCACGATCGCTCGATCGCGCGCGCGACGGTACTCGACGTCGCGCAGCAGAGCGAGATGGAAACGTTCGCGCGCGACGTCACGCAGCGTCACGGACGGATCGACTTGCTGGTGAACAATGCGGGCGTGTCGATTGCGGGAACGGTCGCGGAGCTCACGGCGGACGAGATCGCGTGGGTGATGAACATCAACTTTTGGGGCGTCGTCCACGGCGTCAAGGCATTTCTCCCCGTGATGCTGGCGCAATCGTCGGGCACGATCGTGAACGTGTCGAGCGTGTTCGGGTTGTGGGGTCCGCCGGGACAGTCCGCCTACGCGGCGAGCAAGTTCGCCGTGCGCGGTTTCAGCGAGTCGCTGCGCGCCGAACTGGACGCAACCGGAGTACACGTCATGACCGTCCATCCGGCCGGCATCAAGACGCAGATCGCGCGCACGTCGCCCATCGCCGCGGCCGCCGATCGCGCCGAGGCCGAGCGCAGACGAGAGGACTTCGAACGGCGCCTGCTCACGATCCCGCCCGAGATTGCAGCCAAAGCGATCCTCGACGGCGTAGCGAAGCGCCGCGACCGCGTGCTGATCGGGGGCGACGCCTATCGCATCGACCTGCTCACCCGCCTGTTCGGGCCGCGCGGATCGCGCATGCTCGGCGCGGCCGCGCTGCGCGGCGCGGCGAAGAACGGCACGTAACCGTGGAGCGATCGCTCGACGCCGAGATCATCATCGTCGGTGCCGGTTTCGCCGGCCTCGGCATGGCGATCCAGCTCAAGCGGCAAGGTTTCGAAGACGTGCTCATCCTCGAGCGCGCCGGCGAAGTCGGCGGAACGTGGCGCGAGAACACGTATCCCGGCTGCGCGTGCGACATCCCCTCCACGCTGTACTCCTACTCGTTCGAGCCCAACGCGGCGTGGACGCGCGTCTTCCCGCGTCAGAGCGAACTCTGGGACTACCTGATCCGGTGCTCGGAGAAGTACGGGCTGCGCTCGCACATCCGCTTCGGCAGCGAACTCGCCGAGGCTCGCTACGACGACGCGGACGCGACGTGGCGCGTGCGCACGACCGACGGACGCGAGTTGGCCAGCCGCGTGCTCATCTCCGCGATGGGCCCGCTCAATCGTCCCAACGTTCCGGCGATCCCCGGGCTCGAACGCTTCGCGGGGAAGCGCTTCCACAGCGCGCAGTGGGACCCGGCGATCGATCTGCGCGGAAAGCGTGTCGCGGTGATCGGCACCGGGGCGAGCGCGATCCAGATCGTCCCGGAAATCGCGCCGCTCGTCGAGCAGCTCACCGTCTACCAGCGCACGCCGCCGTGGATCATCCCGCGCCTCGACAAAACGATCCGGCCGCGGCAGCGCGCGCTGCGCCGCTGGATGCCGGGCTACGCCTGGGCGATCCGCACCGCGCTGTATTGGATCCTCGAGATTCGCGCGTTCGGTTTCACCGTCAAACCGGCACTCCTTGCGCAGCGCGAGGGCCTCGCCTTGCGCTTCCTGCGCAGCCAGGTTGCGGATCCCGCGCTGCAGCGCGAACTCACGCCCGACTACCGGATGGGCTGCAAGCGCGTGCTGCTCTCCGACGATTACTACCCGGCGCTGCAGCGCCCGAACGTCGAGCTGGTCACCGCGCCGATCGCGCAGATCGAGGAGCGCGGAGTGCGCGCGGCCGACGGTACGACGCGCGAAGCGGACGTCCTGATCCTCGCGACCGGCTTCCGCGCGACGGCGGGCGTTGTCCCGGTGCGCGTGTTCGGCCGCGGCGGCGCCGAGCTGGCCGACGCGTGGCGCGACGGGATGGAAGCCTACCTCGGCACGAGCGTGGCGGGCTTTCCGAACCTGTTCACGATCATCGGCCCGAACACGGGGCTCGGCCACAACTCGATGGTCGTGATGATGGAAGCGCAGTATCGCTACGTGCTCGATGCGCTGCGCTTGATGCGCCGGCGCGGACTGCACGCGCTCGACGTGCGGCCCGCGGTGCAGGCGAGCTTCAACGAACGGCTGCAGCGGCGGATGCGCGGCACCGTCTGGGCGTCGGGCTGCAGCGCCTGGTACCAGGACGAGAACGGCAAGAACACGACGCTTTGGCCGGGCTTCACGTTCGCCTACCGCTGGCTGACGCGTCGCTTCCGGCCGGAGCGCTACGAGCTGCGCGAAAAGACGCCCTGATGCTCGACGCACGGATCGCGCTAATGCTGTGGGTCGCGCGGCGCACCGGCCGCAGCTTTCGTCCCGACGTCTCGGTCGCCGCGCTGCGCGCGACCTACGCCGAGATGAACCTTCGCTTCGGCCTCCCGGACGAAGGCGGGATCACGACCGAAGACCACGCGATCCCGACCGGCGAGGGCACGATCGGCGCGCGACTCTACCGGCCCGCCGGTCTCGCCGACGCGCTGCCGCTGCTGGTCTTCTTCCACGGCGGCGGCTACTGCATCGGCGACGTCGCCAGCTACGATCACCTCACCCGGTTCTTCGCGCGCGAGGGCCGGATCGCGGTGCTCTCGGTCGACTACCGGCTCGCACCGGAGTTTCCGTTTCCCTGCGGCCACGAGGACGCGTTCGCGGCGCTAAGCTGGGCACAGCAGAACGCCGCGGCGCTGCGCGTCGATCCCGCACGCATCGCGGTCGGCGGCGATAGCGCCGGCGGGGGCCTTGCTGCGGCACTGAGCGCGCATGCGCCGTCGCGCGGGCTTGCGCCGCCGGCGTATCAGCTCCTGATCTATCCATCGGTCGATCGCGCGCACGACTACCCCTCGGCGCGCCGCTACGACAAAGACCTCCCGCTGACGCCGCAGACGATCGACTGGTTCACCCAGCGCTTCTTACGCGACGACGCCGACATGGAGCATCCACTGCTGGCGCTGCTCGCGGGCCCGCACCCGGAGCGGCTTCCGCCGACGTATCTGCTCGCCGCGCAATACGATCCGCTGCTCGACGAAGGCCGTGCATACGCCGATCGCCTCCGCGACGCCGGAGTGCCCGTCGTCTACGACGTGCGCACGACGCTCCCGCACGCATTCGTGAACATCGCCGGCGCCGTTCCCGCCGCCCGCCGCGCCCTGCGAGACGCGATCACCCGCACCGCCGCAGACCTCTCTCGTCACAGCGAGAAAATCGCGTCACCCTAAGAAAATCGTGTCACCCTGAGAAAATCGTGTCACCCTGAGCTTGTCGAAGGGCCCCCGTCACGCACGGTGCCTCGCGGTCCACGTTGCACGTGAGGCACGACTGCTGACGAGGGCCCTTCGACAAGCTCAGGGTGACAACGGTTTGCTCAGGGTGACAACGGTTTTCCTCAGGGTGACAGCGGCGTGAGCGCGGATTGGGCGGCGGCGAGACGGGCGATCGGGACGCGGTATGGCGAGCACGAGACGTAGTCGAGGCCGATTTCGTCGCAGAACGCGACCGACGACGGTTCGCCGCCGTGTTCGCCGCAGATCCCGATCTTGAGATCGGGGCGCGCGGCGCGGCCGCGTTCGACGCCCATTCGCATCAGCTCGCCGACGCCGACGCGGTCGAGCACTTGGAACGGATCGTCCTTGAGGATCTTGAGTTCAAGATAACGCGGGATGAAGCTGGCCTCGGCGTCGTCGCGGCTGTAGCCGTAGACGGTCTGGGTGAGATCGTTCGTCCCGAAGCTGAAGAACTCGGCGATCGACGCCAGCTCGTCCGCGACGACGCACGCGCGCGGCAGCTCGACCATCGTGCCGATCCGATACTCGACCTTGCAGCCGTGCTCGGCCATCACGGCGCCCGCGACGGCCTTCGCCGCGTCGTACGTCACCTGCATCTCTTCGCGCGTCCCGACGCCCGGGATCATCACGTCCGGCCGCGCGTCGACGCCGCGCGACGTCAGCTCGCAGGCGGCTTCGAAGATCGCGCGCACCTGCATCGCGTAGATCTCGGGATAGAGGATGCCCAGGCGGCAGACACGCAGGCCGAGCATCGGGTTCTGCTCGTGCAGCGCGCGCACGCGCCCGAGCACGCGCATCTTGTCGACGTATTCGGGGTCGTTCTCGCCCTTGGTGAGGCGCAGCTCCGTCGTCTCGACGAGCAGCTGCTCCATCGAGGGCAAGAATTCGTGCAGCGGCGGGTCGAGCAGGCGAATCGTCACGACGTTGCCGGCCATCTCTTCGAGGATCCCGGCGAAGTCGGCGCGCTGGAACGGCAGCAGCTGCGCGAGCGCTTCGGCGCGCGCTTCGGGCGTGTCGCTGATGATCATGCGCTGGACGACCGGGAGGCGGTCCGGCTGCATGAACATGTGCTCGGTGCGGCACAGGCCGATCCCGGTCGCGCCGAGCTCGCGCGCTTTGCGCGCGTCCTCCGGCGTGTCGGCGTTCGCCCAGACCTGCAGCCGCATAGCTTCGTCCGCCCAGCCGAGAAATTCGGCGAGCCACTCGGGAAGTTTCGAAGGCGGCGGAATCAAGTTCAGGTGGCCGACGATCACGTTGCCGGTCGTGCCGTCGATCGTGATCCAATCGTCTTCGCGCAGCACCGTGCCGCCGATCGTCGCGGTACGGTTGCGGCGGTCGATCACCATCGCGTCGAATCCGGCGACGCACGGGCGTCCCATGCCGCGTGCCACGACCGCGGCGTGCGAGGTGGCGCCGCCGCGCGCGGTGAGGATGCCCTTGGCGGCGATCATGCCGTGCACGTCGTCGGGAGCGGTCTCGACGCGCACCAGGATCACCGGATCGCCCGCCGCGCCGCGCTCGGCCGCCTTGTCCGCATCGAACACGATCTGTCCGGTCGCCGCGCCCGGCGAGGCGTTGAGCCCTTTGCCGGCGATGGCATACGTCTGGCTCGGATCGATGCGCGCGTGGAAGAGCTGGTCGAGCGAGTCGGCGTCGACGCGGCGCAGCGCGTCTTCCTTGGTAATGATCCCTTCGTGGACGAAGTCGAGCGCGATGCGGACTGCCGCTTCGGCGCTGCGCTTCCCGCTGCGCGTCTGCAGCATGTAGAGCTTGCCGCGCTCGACGGTGAACTCCAGATCCTGCATGTCGCGGTAGTGGGTCTCGAGCTGGTGAGCGAACGCGACGAATTGCGCGTAGATGTCGGGCTGGCTGGACTGCAGGTCGGAGATCTTCATCGGCGTGCGCGTCCCCGCGACGACGTCCTCGCCTTGCGCGTTGCGCAGGTACTCGCCGAACAAGAGCTTCTCGCCGGTGTTGGGATCGCGGGTGAACGCGACGCCGGTCCCGGAGTCGTCGCCGAGGTTTCCGAACACCATCGAGCAGACGCTGACCGCGGTGCCCCAATCGTCCGCGATCTTGTTGAACTTGCGATAGTCGATCGCGCGCTTGGAGTTCCACGAATCGAACACCGCGCCGATCGCGAGTTCGAGCTGCTCGTAGACGTCCTGCGGGAACGGCTCGCCGGTGTGGATGCGAACGATCTCGCGAAACTGCGCGATCACTTCTTTCCAACGATCGGCGCCCAGCTCCGGGTCGGTCGCGACGCCGGCCTTCTGCTTCGCCTCGTCCACGACGCGGTCGAATTGCTCTTTCTCGATCCCGAGCACGACGTTGCCGAACATCGCCATGAAGCGCCGGTAGGCGTCGTACGCGAAGCGGTCGTTGCCGGTCAATTTGGCCAAGCCCACGACGGTTTCGTCGTTGAGGCCGAGGTTGAGGATCGTGTCCATCATTCCGGGCATCGAGACGCGCGCGCCGCTGCGGACCGAGACCAGCAGGGGGTTCGCGGCCTGGCCGAACTGCTTTCCGGTCTGCGCTTCGAGACGCTCCATCGAGGCGCGAATCTCGTGCGGCAGGCCGTCGGGCAGCTGCCGGCCGGCATCATAGTAGGCGAGGCACGTCTGCGCGGTGATGGTGAAGCCCGGCGGGACCGGCAGGCCGGCGCGGGTCATCTCGGCCAGGCCCGCGCCCTTTCCGCCGAGCACGTCCTTCATCTCGCCGGAGCCCTCTTCGAAAAACCAAATGCGCTTCGCGACGGGGGCCTCGAGCCGTGAATGCGCTAGGACCGCCTCGGACACCGGACTCTTCCCTTCCTGGGCAGGCGTGCTTGGAAATTGATTATAGCGTCGCGTCCGAGCGACGGAAGTTTTTTCCATCTGGTCCATGCGAGGAAAGATTCCCTTGCTTCCAGCGTTCTAAGCAACCGAGAATGGTGGTAGGCGACGAGGCGAGCGAGGCTAGCGAGCGTCGTGAAAGATGAGGCCGAGGGTGAGTCGCTCGCCGGCGAGCAGCTCGCTGACGCCGTGTCGGAATCGGGATCGGAAGAACCCGCGGCTGCCGCGGACGGGTCGGACGGCGTTCGGAAATACCACCGCGTCGCCTTTGGCCATCTGCACGACGTGAACGAGGCTCTGCTTCCGCGGCCGCTGTTCGACCAGCACGAACTCGCCGCCGCGAAAATCGCTCCCCGGCTCGCCGAGCAGAACCGTCGCCTGGAGTGGGAACGCGACGTCCCCGTAGACGTCCTGATGGAGCGCGTTGTGATCGCCGGCACGGTAGCGCAGCAGCAGCGGCGTGGGGCGGGTTTGGCCGTGCTCGGCGCAGCGCCGCAGCATGTCCTCGAGGTCCGGCGGGTAGCCGGCGGGCTCGCCGAGCGCCTCCGCCCAGCCGTTGGCGACCGGCGCCAGCGCCGCGTAGAGCTCGGTCCGCAGCCGGGCGACCGGCTCGGGGACCGGCGCGGCGAAATACTTGTAGACGCCGCGCCCGAAGCCGACCCGTTCCATCACGACGGTCTTGCGAAACGCCCCCTCGTCGTCGAAGAGGGCGCCGATCTCGGCGCAACGCGCCGGATCGAGGAAGGACGGGATCACTGCGTAGCCGCGATCGTCGAGCGTGTCGCGCAGGGTCATCGGGCCAGCGTACGGCGGCGCGGCCGCGGCGCCGCTCCGTCCGTTGCTCCGTCGTTCGCCGCGGCGGCGCGGAGGCGGGCACGGTGAGCCGCGACTTTGGCGACGTTGCCGCACGTCTCCATGCTGCACCAGCGCCGCGCCGCGCCGCGCGAAGCCGAGAGCAGCAGCGCGCCGCAGCCCTCGAGCTCGCAGCGAACCAGCCGGTCGCGCCGGGTCGCGGCGACGTCAATCGCATCGGCGGCGATGCGCCCGAGCGCGGCGTCGACGGGGTGGTCGGTGGTCCAGCGCACGCGCAGCGGTGGTCCGTGCAGCGACGGGGTGGCGAGGGCGCACGCCCGCGCGGCTTCGTTGATTGCCGCGACGTCCGCCCGAGGCGGCACCGTCCCGGTCGCGAGCGCCGCGAGGACGGCGGCGATCGACTCCCTTAGCGCTCGGGCGGCGCGCAGATCCGCCGCCGTTGCGTGCGTTCGCCCGTCGACCAGGCCGGCTTCGCGAAACCAAGCGTCCAGCGCCGCTGGATCGGGCAGCCGCTCCTCGCCTTGGGACGCGCGACGGCTCACGGTCCCGACGAAGTCGAGGGCCGGGGAGCCGCGATGAAAGCTGAAGCGGGCGGACACGACCTGATGATACACCACTTGACGTAACCCGTCTAACGCGTTACCGTCCAACCCATGCCGCTGGTAAGAATCACCGCTCGCGATTCCCGCTCGAACGCCGCGCTCGACTCGCTCGGCGACGCCGTGCACACGGCACTCGTGGAAACGCTGGGCGTTCCGCCCGACGACCGCTTTCAGATCCGCGCCCGCGTGCCGGCCGAAGAACTCGTCGCGGACCCGCAGTATCTGGGGATCGACCGGCGCGACCCGGTGATCGTGGAGATCAGCTTGCGCGCGGGCCGCACCGTTGAGATGAAGCGCGCGTTCTACGCGCGCGTCGTCGAACTCGCCGACGTCCGCCCCGAAGACGTGACGATCGTGCTCAACGAAAACGGCCCCGCCGACTGGTCGTTCGGCAACGGAATCGCGCAGTACGCAACGTGAGCGAACGTCTCGCCCTTTCGTTCACGCGACGCTCTTGCGTGACATAAACATAAGCACTATGCTTATGTCACGGTGAAGTTCCGGGACGTGCGGCGGAAGCTCAAAAGCGAGGGCTTCGTAATCGTCGCCCAAGACGGCGGCCATGAGCAGTGGAAACGTCCGGGCCGACCGGGACGCGTAACGGTTAGCGGCAAGGACGGCCGAGATGTCCCGACCGGAACCCTCAGAAACATTTCCGGCAAGCCGGATGGGAGTGGCGATGAAATACTACGTGGTGTACGAGCAAGCCGACGACGGTGGATGGGGCGCGTACCCGCCCGACTTGCCGGGCGTCGGAGTCGTCGCCGATACGCGAGACGAAGCGCGCGAATCGGTGCGGAAAGCGATCGAGATGCACCTTGAAGGGCTGCGGGCTGACGGCGAACCGATTCCGGAACCGTCAGGCGAGTTCGTCGAGGTCGCGTGACAGCCAGAGCGAAAACCGCGGCCGAGCGAAAGCGCGCACAGCGCGAACGCGCGCGCGCCGCGGGTCGCTGCGTCATCTGCTGCGTTCAACCCGCGCGTGTCCGGCGAGCAACATGCAAAGGGTGCAGCGACGCAGCCGCGGAGTCCGTCGCGG